>NZ_WPAG02000003.1:0-300000 GCF_013602415.1 Rhodococcus sp. B50
GGACAACTCAGTGCGAGGGACGCGAATCGTCCACGGCGAGACGGTACCCACGGCCACCGGCGGTGGTGTGCAGGCTGTCGATGTTGATCGACACGACACGTCCGGGCTCGGTGGTCTGCCCGGTGTCGGTGTCGCGGGAGCGGATGACGGTGCACACCGCGCGCGAACCCAGGTTCCCCTCGCGAACGAGGTCGTCGATGCGCAGCGTCCGCACGGTGGTGCGGCGCGGATCGTCCGTCCACAGCTGCCCGACGGCGATCTCGTCGCCGCGGGCGGTTGGTGAGCGTCTTGGTCATGTTTTCTCCCATCGTCTCCATGTCGCGAGGCCGGGGCGCTCGGGCTGTCCGAGCGCCCCGGGAAGAACGACACAGGTCAAGCCGCGCCGGTCTCGGTGCTGGTCTCAGGTTCGGTCACCCGCGTGCCGTCGACGATCCGCACCACCTGGCCGTCGGCATCGCGCAGTCCCCGGATCTCGGTGTAGGGGACGCGATCTGTCCACGAACCTCCGACGATCGAGCCGACGGTCACCGATTTCGCATTGACCTTGAGGACTCGGTGGAAGTGCCCTGCGTACCGCACCAGATCGCCCACGGCCACAACGTCGCGGCTGTAGGCGGCGGCGGTGCCTGCGGTGATCTGATGCGCGCGCACGCCTTCCCAGTAGGCGAGCTCGTCGGCGGTGTGCTCGATCTCGGCGAGTACCCGCTCGCGGTAGTCCCTGGTTGCAGCTTCGTGGGTCTCGACGTACTTGTGGCCGGTCTGCTGGTTGGTGTGCAGCGTCCGGGTGTATCCGTCGCGGTCACGTTCGAGGCGGCGCAGCTCGGCGGTGAGCTTGTCGATCCGGCGCGCGACGGTGACCGGGGCGTACCGACGGTCGGTGGTCTCGGCGGCGGCGTCGGCGCGGCCCCGCGCGGCTGCGGCCTCACGCTCGGCTGCCACGGCCTTGCCGAGCGCGTTCCAGGACTTTTCCACCGCGCGGCGGTGCCGGGCCTCGCTGTGGTGGCCGACCTTGATCGGCTCGCCACCCTCGGGCAGCGCATCATGCGCGGCCTGGTCGGCGGCCCACGCGGCCTCGGCGGTGCCGGCCTTACGGTCGGCCTTGGCATCGAGAGCGTCCACGCGGGCGGCCTGGCGGGCGATCTTGTCGGCCTCGACATCGGCAGTGGGCCGGTAGGTGTCGTCGATGTCGACGTCGACGGTGAATCCGGCGGCGCGCAGCGCGGCGGCGGTGGCGTCGATCTGGGCACGCTTGGCGCGGCGGTCCCGCGACTGCGGGATGTACCCGGACCCGAGATCCTCAAGGACCAGCGCCAGCGCTGGGCCTTGAGGATCTCGGCGGAGCCGTCACCACGGCTCGTGCCGTCGATCAGGGTGCCGTCGGCGTGGGTGTGGGTGATGGTCAGTGCGGACATGAGTGGTCCACCCTTTCTGAGCGTGTGTGCGGATGAAGTGAGCCGGAGGAAGAGGCGGTCAGCGCACGAACCGCCAGGCCGAGCGCGCGGCGCGGGCACCGGGAACCTTGCGGACGGCGATGTTGGTGGCGATCTTGGCTGCGCGCTTGCCGTAGACGGCACCGCGCGAGGGCCCGGCCGGGCGGACGGGGACGCGTTTGGCCACGGGGCGGACAGACGGAGTCGGGACTGCGGGAGCGGTGTCGGTGGTCAGTTCCCGCTCCCACTGCGCGAAGTCGTCGGCCTGAGAGTGAATCCGGCCGGGGGTCGACTCCGGCGTGCTGCCCGTAGCGATGCGGCGCGCATGGCGGTGCTCGTAGCCGCGGACCGGATCGAGATAGCGCAACGGCGTGCGGATCACGATGTTCTCGGCCAGCCGCGAGGACCAGGTCCGGGTTTTGTAGGCGGTCAGGAAGTGACCGGCCAGCCACAGCGCCGCACCGACCAGGAGCAGCGGCGCGCGGGTGGCGATCGGGTCGCCGGAGACGATGCACAGCAACGAGGCGATCGCCAGCAGGGCGCCACCGAGGCGAGCGATCGGAGCGCCGATCGTCCAGACGAGCAGTGCCGCCAGCGCAATCGCTGCCATAACGGTGATGATCGACATCCGATTCCCCTTACCTCGGTCGTTCTTTCGCTCACAACTTTACAATACTTATTTGTATTGTTGCAACTCCGGGCACGCCCACACGTTTCCACAAAGCAATTCCGCTATGTAAAGTTTCGAGAACCGGACCCCGGCACACCCGGCGATGACCGTGGCCCCGAGAAACGAAAGGCCAGAAGCAATGGCGAACCCGAACCGCCTCACGGCACAGCAATGCGTCGAGGTACTGAAGGAAGAAACCGGCAACGAGATCAAGCCGGTGACCTTCCACTCCTACGTCAACCGAGGCCACGCCCCCAAACCGGTCGAGAAGATCGGCAACACACCCCTGTGGAAACGCAGCGAGATCGTCGAATGGGCCCGCAACCGTCCAGGACGCGGCGCACGCACCGACCTACGCCAACCCCGCCGGCGCACCAAGAACACCGGCACTGACTCCGAATAGTCTCCACACTCAAAGAACTCAGGCAGGGTCAAAATGGGGAAGCTCCGAGTACACCAACTCGCCCAAGAGCTGGGCGTCACATCACGAGAAGTACTTCACGCCCTTAAGGAACAAGGCGAGTTCGTCAAGTCCGCGTCTAGCACCGTAGAGGCACCTGCGGCCAACGAGCTGAGGAAGCGCTTCCCACAACCGGCATCAGCCCCTCAGAGGCAGGGACCGGCGAGGGCAGTTCGCCCGAGCCTCCAGCCGGCACAAAGTTCGACCGAGAAATCCATCTATGGGTGGAGCGCTAATCCAGTCCGAGAACCGACTGCATCGGACGTAATCAATAACATCCGCCAGCTAGCCTCAATCTTTCGTGAGTCCCGCGTGCCGGCCTGACCAGTTCGGATTCGATGGTGGAGGCGGTGGATCCGGTGTGCATCCACGCTTGGTCGCCCGACACGGTCGGGTGACGTCGGGGTCCACGGCCCCGAACTGAGTGTCCTTTCGACTCGATAAATGAAGATTCGTGCAGGTCACACAGGTGCAGGTAGCGCGGTGAGCCGGTTCAGGCCGGCCACGAGAACATCGACACCGGGAGCCGTCGCGGCCAGCCGCAGCCGAACCTGACGGGCATGGCGGGCGATCTTCCCGGCGATCGACAGCACCCGCAGCCGCAGCCGTTTCGGCTCCCACCGCCGCGCCGGGACCTCGGTGAATGCCAGCATCTGCATCCACGCGGTCAACTCGCATGCCAGTTGCACGAGCGCGAGCCAGATCCGGTTCTGATCGAACCCGTGCAGCGGAAGATTCTGCAGCCCGGTTGCTTTCGCTGTCCGGATCCGGTCCTCGCACCGAGCCCGACGGCGGTGCCGCAACTCCAGATCGGGGAGTTGCCCGCGGCGGGTGTTGGTCACGAACGCCGTCAACCGCAGGCCGTCACGGTCGGTGAACCGCAACTGCGCACCCGGATGCGGTCTCTCCTTCCTGACGATCACGCGCATGCCGGTCGGCCACGTCGACAGGTCGAGCAGCCCGGTGATCTCGGTGACCCAGGCCCCGTCCCGGACCTGCCCGTCCGAGTCGTAAGCCGGAGTCCATGCCTGCTCGGGAACCAGATCGATCGCGGCGGCATAGGCGTCGGTCAACCCGAATCCCACCGAATACGAGAGCCTGCGCTTGGTCAGATACTCGATCAAGGAGTGGGTGCCACCGGCACCATCGATCCGGACCAGCACCTTCTTCCCGACCCGATATCCCGGGTCGAACGGCAACTGCGCCAGGGCGCCCTGCACGACAGTGACGTGATCGGCGGCGGTGTTCGAACCGGCATTGCCCGGGCGCAGCAGCATCGCGACGGGTTCACCGGTGCCGTGCTCACCGTGGTCGACGAACGCACACAGCGGATGAAACCCGAAGCCGCGTTTGAAGTTCGGGGCAGCAGATTCCTTGTCCGAGTGCGCGGTGACGAGGGTGGCATCGATGTCGATGACCAGCGGTGTGTGCTCGTCGATGGCGTGATCGGGTGCCACCGACCCGGCGGCGGTCCAGGCGTGGGCGCGGGCGGTAGCGCGGGCCCGTCCGATCGCGGCGAGAGCGGTGTCGGCATCACCGGCGAGGGTGGTGATCAGGCGGGAGACAGTCGGGTCGGAGGCCACCTGGCCGAACAGTTCGGGGTGGGCGCGTAGTTGGTTGATGTCGGCGAGGCAGTCCCCGCCGATCGCCAGGGAGAGCGCGAGGTCGAGGAGGATCTTGCCAGGATCGTGGCGTGCCAACGGTTTCCGGAACTGAGCGAGTTCGGTCGTCAATGCTGTGGTGAGGCCGGTTTTCTCGGCGGTGCGCAGCAGCAGGACAGCGCCGGCATGGGACACGACGCCGGTTCCGGTACCCGATGCGGACAGGTGTGGGTAGGGGGACGTAGACTTGCTCACCTGAAGGGTGCTCCTGGCTCACGCGATTGTTCAACCTTAGACAAGTCGAATTATCGCAGGTCGGAGCACCTTTCTTTCTGTGTGACACGGGTTGAGGTCGAATTTCCGTGAAAGCCCCGGGCTAGTTGCTGCGATTGGATCCGCTGAGTTCAACCTTCTGCCGTCGACACGGCACCTGCCGATACGCATCCTTCACACACACATCACGCAACGCGCAGTCGATGCTGCGCCCCCACACCAACGACACGCGCTCACTCTGTTCATCGACGAGCAGCACCGTCACCGGCCCACCTGGGAGAACCGACACGACTTCGTCGGCGACTGAACTGGAACGACCCGCTCACCGCGTCGCGCGGCCGCTCCGGCGGTGTGACACGCCTGCTACCAACGTCCCGGCCGAGTAGAACTAGAGGGTTTCATCGCGAATCGCGGGGCGCCCCTATCTTGCAACGATCCGGCAGACTGCAGACATGTCCAAAGGTTACTTCGACGTCGACTCAGAGTTTGCCCTCGAAGCTTCACGGCCGGTCCCTGACATGAAGATCGCGCGCGAGATCGGCGAGGTGTTCACTCACATGCTCGGAGACGGTCGGTCCGTGATCGACCCGACGACCACGATCTGGACAGCTGAGGCGGCAGAAGAACTTCGGACCAGAATTGGGGACAACCCCATCGTCGGAAAGGACCAGGGCCAATGGGAGAAGCTCGACCGGCAACTCCAAGGAGCATCTCGTGAGGTCGTGCTCCTTGCAGCCGAACTCGTCTTCCTACGAGAGCACGCAATTCGGTCGGCCCGCCCCGAGACACGCAAGGCCCACGTCGACCGGGTGCTGACGCATCTCGACTCCCCCTTGGCAATCCCGGAGCCAATGTCTACCTGGCTGGCCCGCCCAGCCGGAACCGCAGGGTTCGAACCGGGCTCCTGGTACAACGGGGCACTGTGGCGACACGTCATCTGGGCTTCGACCTTCGTGCGCCACTGGAATGACCTGTCAGAGGCCGAGCGCAAATCGGCCCGAAGCGATCCGTGGGAGCTGCAGCGCGTCATGCTCACCTCCGGTGACGACCGCTCCGACATCCGCAACGCGCTGCAGTTCCTTGCGCGACCCGATGTGTTCGAGCCGATCTCTTCGGCCTCGATGAAGAAGAAAATCCGTGATGGTCTGGCCGATCGGATCGGCGGGGCATCGGGCGACACTCCCGGCTCGATCGACCGCGATCTACTGGCGATCCGCGCCGCCCTGGCTCGCGAGGTCGCGGGACCGTTCCATTTCTGGACGCCTGGGGTAGCAGAGCTCTGGGACGCCTCCCGCGCTGAATCCGCCCTCACAGCAGCGGAGATCGCTGAGGTGGCTGAGCCTCGTCCACGCCACTACTGGCTTTACTCCCCGGGCCGGCAGGCCTCACAGTGGGACGAGTTCTCCTCCAGCGGCATCATGGCGATCGGTTGGGACGAGCTCGACGATCTCGCTACATACCCGAGTCGAGAGTCGATTCGACAGGCGCTCGACGTCGAGGGGACCGGCGGGACGTTGAGAAACGACGTTCTTGCGGTATGGGAGTTCCAGAACGAGATCGCCGTAGGCGACATCATCTATGCCAAGCGCGGGCGGCGCGAGATCGTCGGGCGCGGCGAGGTCACCTCCAGCGCTCGGTTCGAGCCGGGTCGCACCTCGTATCGCCACGTGCGCTCAGTGAAGTGGACCCATACAGGGTCCTGGGAGCACCCTGGGGATGCCGCAATCAAGACGCTGACCGACATCACGAGCTATCACGACTACGTCGAGAACCTTGAAGAGCTCATCGCCGGCGAGGAAGAGCCGGAGTTGCTCGAAACTCCGACGCCCCTTCCAACCTACGACAAGGCGGCATTCCTCAAGGAGGTCTACCTGTCAGAGGAGCGATACGAGCGTTTGCACTCCCTGCTGGCGCGGAAGAAGAACGTCATCCTCGCTGGCCCGCCCGGTGTCGGGAAGACCTTCGCGGCGAAGCGCCTGGCATACTCGATCATGGGCGTGAAGGATCCGAGTCGGGTCCAGATGGTCCAGTTCCATCAGAGTTACTCGTACGAGGACTTCATGATGGGATACCGGCCCACCGAGACCGGTGGTTTCACGCTCGCTGAAGGGCCGTTCTACCGATTCTGCGAGAAGGCACGCGCTGACGACACCGACCGGCCGTACTTCTTCATCATCGACGAGATCAACCGCGGCAATATCTCCAAGATTTTGGGCGAGCTGCTCATGCTTATCGAAGCCGACAAACGCGGACAAGAACTCCGACTGTTATACAAGAACGAGAGATTTTCGGTCCCTGCCAACGTCCACATCATCGGCATGATGAACACCGCCGACCGCAGCCTTGCCGTCCTGGACTACGCACTGCGTCGTCGCTTCGGTTTTTTCGAGATGACCCCAGGCTTCCACTCGGCCGGGTTCACTCGCTGGCAACAAGACGCTGGAAGCCCCACCCTCGACCGTCTCGTCGAAGTTGTCATCGACCTCAACAAGACCATCGCCGACGACCCCGCACTCGGCCAGGGCTTCGCCATCGGACACAGCTTCCTCTCCAGCCCTCCAGACGACGCCACCGACGACGAATGGCTGTACTCGGTGGTCGAGGACGAACTCATCCCCCTTCTCGACGAGTACTGGTTCGACGAGCCGACCACGGCCGAGGAGTGGGCCGGCCGACTCAGGGCCGCCGTCGCATGACCCAGAGGTCCATCGCCATCCGCAACGTGTACGTGATGATGGCCTATGCCTTCCGAGCGATCCGCAGCGAAGGCAACGACCGAATCACAGCCGAGGCCTTCGACCATCTTCACGATCTGTTCGCGGAGATCCTCGTGCGTGGCGTCGGCACACAGGTCAAGCGCGGTCTTCACCGCGACTACCTGCACCGCAGCGAAGCGCTCGCCACCATTCGCGGACGTATCGATATCACTCGCACCGCAGCCACTCGCTCTACGTTCCGAGGAAAGCTGGTGTGCGAGTTCGATGAGTACGAGCTCGACACGCCCCACAACCAGGCGCTGAAGTCGGTCATCGTCCTACTCCTCCGCCACGGTGATGTCGCCGCACCCCGCCGGGCTGCGCTGCGTCGGCTTCTGCCGTACCTGGACGCGGTGACGCTGATCGCGCCGACATCGATCCGCTGGCGCACGCTGACCTACCACCGCACCACCGCCACATACCGACTGTTGCTCGGCGTTTGTGAACTGATCGTCCGCGGGCTCCTCCCCACACAGGACGCCGGAAGCACCAAGCTCACCTCATGGGTCTCGGACGACGCGATGAGCAGCTTGTACGAACGATTCCTGCGCGAGTACTACATCGTCCACCACCCCGAACTCTCCCCCACCGGCTCCACCGTCAAGTGGGACTACGACGATGCAGGCGCACTCGGAGCCGAACAGCTCCCGGTAATGCGCACCGATGTCACGCTGCGGCGTGGACACCGGGCACTCATCATTGATGCGAAATATTACGGCCAATCGATGCAGGCCGGGATGTGGGGCAAGTCGACTGTCCACTCGACCAATCTGTACCAAGTATTGACGTACGTGAAGAACGCCGATGTGAACCGTGACGGCTCAGTCAGCGGGCTATTGCTCTACGCGCGTACCGAAGCACCTGCGCAGCCCGGACTAGACGTCGTCGTCCAAGGCAACCGCATCGGCGCGCGAACACTCGATCTCAACCGTCCATGGAACGAACTCAGCGCTCAGCTCGAAGACGTTGTCACATGGCTTCAGAGCTAACACATTGTTCCTACAAGGACGTGATGCATCGAAGCTGACTTCAATCCCGTACTCCGCCGGCCGCCATCACCAACCCCCCGTGCTCGGCGCTCTCGCACTCCTCGCCGGAACAACGCACCGGGGCGTTCACCGGCCCGCATCACACCGTTGCGGCCACCGCACGCGACGTGCTCGACCTCTGACCACAAGCCCACCAGGATTGGTCGCACACCGTCTGATCCCCAGGAGGGACGGCAGGCAGCACCGTCTCCGTCCGCGCGGAAACATAGTCCGGGATAGGCCAGCGATGCGGGACTGACATGCAGGACACGTAACCGGGACAGGTGCGGGATCGTTCCGCAAGGTCGAGATTCCTCCCTCGACCTTCCCGAGCCGTCCCGTCTAAGGATCGTCTTACAGCACACCACTGAGACCGCGCGAATCGGCACGCCATGATTGTCCCGGCCCTCATCGGAGGCTCTCGGACTTCCGAGCAACCTCGATGGCAACGGTTGTCTTCCCTGTGGTCCAGATAGTGGAGTGCAACCTCATCCGCGAACGCACCCAGGTTGGGTTGGCTGCGGCCACCGAAGATGACCCCAACAAGATCCGGCAGGCGAAGTTGATTCGCGACAACGGGATGAGTCAGACCGGAGATCGCGGAGATCCTGGGGGTCGGCCGCACGACGCTGTACCGGCACTTGAAGTAAAGGAAGTGACCGGAATAAAAGTCAGCCGCTGACAAAAAGGGCAACCAGGGCGATAACCACGGCACAGATTGTGAATGCAAGTATCATACGCTGCAGATTAGTATCTGAAATAGATTGCAGGAGTTGGCTGGAGGACGAGATTGATCGAATCGCGGCATCCGATTCATCCACCAGGTCGCTAGCAGATTTGTTCAACTGTTCGCGTAATTCTTGTCGAAGGTATTTAGGCGGAACTTCAGCATCTGAACTATGTTGAAGTTGATTTACATCGATCAACGGGTCGATGCGGTGTCCGAAGTAGCTGTCTTTAGCGGTGAGGCGTGCGACATCTTTCGCGATGATCGTTGTATCATTTCCATCGGTCCAGAGAAATTCATTCAGACGCCGAGCCGTTCTAATCGATGATCTGTCCTGTGTGATCGAATCACGAATACTGCTGATCTCATGTCGATAGCGGTCGAGGAGTTGCGCAAGCGCCCAGACCCCTATCAATTCGGTGTGGTTACGAGAGAACGCGTCGACTAGCCCTAAGATCGATGCTTGGCCAGCAGACCTGTCGGCACCTGTCACAGAATTGAGGTTATCGCGAGTCGCGGCGATCACGGCAACTCGCCGCTCTTGTGGCCCGTAGCTGTCACCAAGAGCGAAATAGTAATCGTTCCGGCTCTCGTAGCTCCACAGTTGGGTTGAATAGTCCAGGTCGACGGCTTGGAGCGCGTGTCGTCGGTCGCCAAATGGCTCGATGCCCTCGGTTACGAACAGTCTCATCGACGGTCGGTCATCTAAGGGGATGGAACCGAATCGGCCCACACCCATTCCGGACATCCATTCCCAGCAATGCGCTTCGAGGTATGCAATTTTCGTATCGACTGCCTCGCGCTTCAGAATGGACGGATATGCGACATGCATCGAGTAGTACGGGTTCTTTGCGCGTGACCATGGGTTTTTTGCGCGTACTGTGCCCATCGGTCCCGGAAGTCGAATGCGAACGTTTCGCACCTCATTTGGAAAGTCTTTTGAAAGGATCGGGCTGAAATCGCCATCTGAATCATGAGGAATGAACACCGCGACAATTAGCGTCACTGAAGGGGATGCCATCATGGCAAAGAGATGCACGGCTTCGATTGGATCTGGAACGTTCGAGTCTTTCACAGCCGAGCCAATGAACCGGTTTCCGGGTTTGGTGAACGTCGTTACGGACTGCCACGCACCGTATCCTGAAGATGACCTCCAGTTCGCAATTTTTCTTTTCAGGTCATTCTTGTATGCGGGGGGATTTACTGGCCAAGAATCGATAGCGCCATACAGTCGCTGTATCGAAGCCGGAGTGAACGCTTCTGCAAGGATGAGCGCACCGAGTCGTACCGTCTCATCCTCTGCGAGGCGGGTTCGATCGTTCTCGGATTCAACGAATTGGTCGGGACGAGCTGCTTCTGCAACCAGCCGTTTCCGTTCCTCTGCGAGCGTCGTTCGTTGCCACCAACTCGGGATGGAGCCCTCACGGAGCGGTCCGGATCCTTGCACCTGCGGATAATAAGCCCTGGGTCTTCGGTGCGGTCGCGGTGGTGTGGGCGACAGCTCGGGTATGCCGTCAGGCGACCTTGCGGAAGCGGCCGTCGTGACGGCGGTGATGCGCCACCGTCCGGATTGCGGTCAGCGGGGCCAGGTCGACCCGGCAGACGCCGGGGTCGGTAGCGGCGATGCGATTGACCTTCTCAGCAAGGCTCACCGCGGCATCCGCCTGATCGGCGAGGTGGTGCCATTGCCACACCGGCTGCGGGATGGTGTCGAGATGGGCGAGGGACAGGGCGCGACTGACCACGGCATGAGCGCGGGCATCATGGAGCATGGCTGTCCCGGCAGGCGGGCAACACCGCTGGTCGGTGCACAGCACATCACGCCACAGGGTCCGGTGTGCATGTAGCGCCGCCACCGTCTTGGCCGGCACGCTGTGACCGAGAGCGCGAACATAGACCGGCCGGGGTCCCGGGCCGGTGCCGGACGGTGGACGTCGATGTTCGGTCATCTTCGATTGCAGGTCGCACTTCTCTCGCCAGCCGATACCGGTTTCGTACCCGGCGGCCCCGGCAACGACACACGCCTGACCCAGGACTCCTTGTTGCCAGGCCAGCACCGGATACTTCGGGCGTAGCCGTTCGATCATCAAGATCAGATCTATCAGGCGATCGGCGGGTTTGACTCCCGCGCCGACCTTCGAGGTTGCCAACGCAACCTCGGCGGGGGCAAGCATGTCCAGCGCCGACAGCACGGGGGCGAGCGCTTTCGGTCCCTGTACCGGATGCAACAGTCGCCATCCGAGCGCGAACACCGCCGTCACCGGCAGCGCGAGGCCGCTGCCATCCAAGTACCGTCGGGTAGCGCGCCACAGCTCGGCCTGCACCTCGATCCATTCACTGGTCGGTTTCTCGAGATGGACGTACGGCGGAATGATCGCGGTCGCACCATGGGCGATCTGGTGCTCGATGCTGCGCTCGATCACCGCGTGTCGCCGCGCCGGGTGGTGCAGGTCCCCTGGTGTCATCCGGGCGGGGTCGGCGAAGGGCAGTTTCGCCCACTTGTCCTCCGGATGCTGCCGATCCTGCAGATAAAACGTCTGTGGATCGATGAGCAGCGGCACTCCGGCACGACGGGCGATGGCGGCGATCTCCGAGCCACCGACCGGGGTGTGGGCGTCGACGACGATCCGACTGGGCACCGCGGCGGCGCGGCAGGTGCCGCCGAGCCCGTACAGCCGCCGCAGCAGGGCGGCATCGTTGACTGTGGCGCGAATCAGCAGTTCAGTCATGATGCTCTCCTCGTATCCCCACTAGAGTAGCAGCGAAATACGAAATTGAATCCGCAACTTGCACCGCAACTGGGTATGCAGCATGATGATGCTATGACGGAAAGGGCACGTCGGCGATGACCGACCGCGGCAGGCGAGACACCGACTCCGGCGGTTCGTTGACCTACATGCGGGTGATCGAGGAGGTCACCCGGTCCGGGATCACTCAGACCGAGCTGGCCCATGCCGTGGGCGCCAGCCCCCGGTCTGTGCAGAACTGGGCAAGCGGCCAGAACACGCCCCGGGGCAAGTCGGTGGAGAAATTGCTCGATTTGCGAGCGATCGTCGATCTGCTGAACGATTCGTATACCGAGGAAGGCATCGGCATCTGGTTGCACTCGCGCAACCGCAACCTCGATCTGCAACGCCCGATTGACCTGCTCGTCGAGGGACGGATCGACGAGGTCCTCGACGAGGCTCGCTGGGTCGCGGGAGGCATGTAACCGTGGACTCCCTCGCTGTCCGACTGTCGCAGGCGACACCAACGCAGGTTTCCGGCACTTGGCAGCGGCACGTGCCGTTCCGGTACGCGCACGCCGCTCTTGACGGACGTGTAGCCCTCGGGCGGTGGGGTACCGCGGACGGATTTCCGGTGCTGTACCTGGGACAACCGCGGAACTCGGTGATCGTCGAAGCATACCGACACCTGGTCGACCCGATCGACGATCCGGCGATCGCCGCAAACATCGCCCCGCGGGTGCTGGTGACCGCCACCGTGGCCGTCACCGAGATCCTGGACCTGCGTACCGCCACGAACCGGACATTGGCGGAACTGTCGATGGCGCAGCTTCAGTCTCCGCCCCGAGATCGTCGCGCCTACGCCGCCTGCCAGAACGTGGCCGCCGCCGCGCACCAGCTCGGATTTCACGGCCTCATTGCCCCTGCCGCGACGGACATGGGACACACCCTGGCCTTGTTCACCGACCTGCTGCCGCCGGAGGAAGAACCCACCGCTGTCACCCAAGAGCCGTGGATGCAATTGCCTGCCGACCCCCGCAAGCCCGGCCAAGGACGGCTTCGGATCGTCCGAGACATCAACTGAACAGTCCGCCCACACTCGCTGGCGTCGGTTCCACACCGAGAACCAGTAGAGGTGGCGCTCGATGGCCCCTAATGCGTAACCGTCAGCAATCCACGATTCCCAACCGTTCTCATCTCCGCGAGTAGGCCTCCGTAGCTGGGCGCCTACGGCACCTATCACCCGCTCGATTCAGTCCATTTCGAACCCGGCCTGATCGAATTTGAGGACGGTGGCGTTCTCGCTGACCGTGCGGATCTTGTTCTCGTCGAATCCGTTCGGCGTGGTGGCCGTGATCTCGACGCGCACTTCGAGGTGCACCCCTTCGGCGGCGGCGAGGTGCTGGATGATTTCGTTGGTGATCCTGCTGAAGTCGCGGGCGTAGAAGTCCGGGTGCAGGGCGGTGGACCCGAAGAATCGGGTTCTCGCCGCCGGCGCGGTCTCCCCTGTTTCATTGCGACTACCCGTGCGTGTGCCCGTGGTGGTCTGGACCGTCGCACCGCCAATCGGTGAGGTGTCCTCGTCACCGCCGGGGTGATCACCCTCGCGCTGAGATGCGCTCTCATCCTTGGCTGCCTCGTGCTCGGCGATTTCGCGTGCGCGTTGCGCCTCGGCACGGTCAGGCTGGACCAGCAGCAGCGCATCGGTGATCTGCGGCACGCTCACCTGATCGGACGGCAGCACCAGTCCGAGATAGTTCTGTCCGTCCCAGTCCACAGCCAGCGCGAAACCGGTCTGCTGCCAGTACATCTCGCGAGAGACCGACAGCACCCCCTCTTCGAGGACGGTGCGATCACGCAGCCTCGCCAGATACGGGTAGGTGGTGTAGTAGTCCCACAACTGGCCGAAGCTGATGTGTCCCTCGCGGTCCCAGGCGGCCTTGAGGGTGCCGGACAGGTCGTGGCGGATCAGACCGGCGCTGCGTTGGAGGGTCAGCAGCGATTCGTTACGTAGCTTGGCGGCGGCGCGGGCGGCCAGATCGGTGGTGGTGCCGTCGGCCTTGAACGCTTCGATCTCGAGGCGTTTGGTGGCATCACGCTGGGTGGGAGCGAGCACCCAGTGATAGGTCTGCAGCAACCGGTCGGCAACGGCCTGATTGTGGGTGGCGACCCGGTCGACGGCCTGCTGGCGTTGCGCGGCAGTGAGGTTCAGGTCCTTATCGGCGTTATCGCGGATGTAGGACCAGGCCAGAAAGTCCCGAACCGCACTGTCGAGTTCGGCCCAGCGGGCGTCATCGGCGGCAAGGAAGGCGACCATGTTGCGGTGGGCGCGGGCGGCACTGCCGCGGTGTTCGGTGACGTCTTTCGCCCAGATCGCCGCCGGGGAGTCGGCCTTGGCCTTGCGGTTGTGCAGATGCGCGGGCGGCACGATCACCAACCGCACCTCCGGCACGTCCGGCACATCCGCCGATGAGTCGGGGGCAACGTGCACGCCGGCGAAGCCGTCCGTCGCGGTCTTGCGGTGCTCCTGCAGGCGGCGCACGACCTCGGCCCACACGTCTTCCTTGTGGAGGCGTTCGGCGTGGTCGCGAGCGGTGCGGGTGGTGTTGGCTTGGGTGTCGTACCAGTACAGCGACCCGGAGTTGTAGAAGTAGGTGGCGGTATTAGCCAGGTGGTTCAACGCCGAATGGAAGTTGCCCGGCACATCCCCCGGCAGGGCGGTGCCGAGGAAGATCCGCTGCTTGTCCAAGCCCTTGTGCGCCGATGTCAGCGTCGGGGTGGCCCCCATGAACACGGTGCGAGCCAGGCGCTGGGTGGTCAGGCGTTGGCCGAGCAGTTGGTTGGTGTTGTCGACCTGGGCGGGGGCGGAGTTCGGTCCGTCGACGTCGGTGTCGATCAGGGCCTTCCACTGGTCGTCGAGGTACTGGGTCAGTTCGGTGACGACCTTGTCGGCGCGCAGCGGGATCGAGCCGGGCATGATCAGCGGGGCGGTGTCGTTCTCGCGCCAGAGCTGACCGACGATGACGTTCATCAGCCGCAGCACACCGCGGGTGCGCTGGAACCGCTCCAAGGTGGACCAGTCCTGATACAGCCGATCGAACAGTTCGGGGTGGATCGGATAGGAACGGCGGATGCGTTCCTCATAGTCCAATTCGCGGACCTCGCGAGGGAATTCGCCGCTGTTCTTGACGTAGAACGCCACCATCGCCTTGGCGGTGGCGTTGATCTTCGCCAGGGCGGTGCTATCCGGGGTTTCGAACAACCGGCGCCGGACGATGTGGAAGCTTTCCTCGGCGTTGGCGGCGCGCCACTGCTCGGCGACACGGCCGACGGCCTTGCGCAGCATCTTCAATGCTTCGCGGCCGTTTTGCCCGCCGACCTCTTCCTCGTCACCGACGTACTCGCCGTCCTTCATCTCCGCCGAGGCGGGGATGGAGATCAGCACCAACGTGCCAGGCACGGCCTTGGCCGCCTCCGTGAGGGCTTGGGCGAAGGTGAACTGCGCATCGAAGGTGCCGTCGGGTAGCTCCTCGTGGCCGAACAACAAGCGGGCGTAGGCCACCCATTCGTCGATAAGGATCACCGACGGGCCGAACCGCAGGAACAGCTCGCGCAGTGCTTCACCGCTCGGGTTGAGCCGGTTGGTGTCGGATTCGGCGACCATCGCATAGCCTTCAGGGCCGCCGAGATGCCAGGCCAGCAAACCGCCGATGGTGTTGATGCGGGTGCCATCGGGCATCACCTTCACCGCACCGGCCTTGATCTGGGTACCCACCAGCGCCACCCGCCGGGCAGCGGGAAGCTCAGTGCCGGCGAGCAGATCCTGGACTTCCTGCGGATAGTCCACCAGCGGCCGGCCGGACGCCAGATGCCATACCGCCAGCATGGAGTGGGTCTTGCCGCCACCGAAGTTGGTTTGCAGGTTGATGATCGGCGCCGCATTCGGGTCACCGGACAGGCGCCGCATCGCGGGTACGAGCAGATCCTTCAAGCCTTCGGTCAGATAGGTGCGGGCGAAGAACTCCACCGGATCGGTGTATTCAGGATCGCCTTCACCGCGGGAGACCATCGCCAGGTCCGCGGCAAATTCGGCCGCGTGGAAGTTGCCGCTCTGCACATCCTGATGCGGGCTGAGCACCAGCCGCCACGGCTCGAGACCGTCGGCGCCGACCTCCGCCGCCGCAGAGGTCTTGACAACCTTGCGGTCCTGCTTCTCCGAATTCAGACGCATCAGCTCGATCCGTGAGCGCCGGGCCTCATCAGCCTGATCCGGAGCCCCAATCGCACGCGGGAACCGCTCGGCGGTATCGAGCGCCCGGTAGGCATCGTCGGCGGTGAACGATCCGTTGTGCGCCCAGGTGTTGCGCACATCCTTGAGTTCCGTCGCCCAGGATTGCTCAGTGCGGGAGAGATGATCGGTGAACGGATACCACCCTTTCTGGATCTGGTTGGGGATCTGCTCGGTGATCATCCGCAGCCCGTTCTGCGGGTCGGTACGCACATAGGTCTTCGCCGCACCGGCACCCTTGGTCTTGTCCCGCGCCGCCAGGAGCGCCGTCCAGTCCCCGCCCTCCAGTTTCTTGGCGAGCACGTAGGTGTGGAACTCGTCCAGCGCGGGACCGAGAAGCTCGAAGATCCGACCGATCCGGTCGCGGTTGCTCACAGCCATGACAGGTTCCTTCTAGGTGTCCAGCATCAGCTGGGTAGAGGCGGTGCGGGATTCGGCGACGATGTCGTTCCATGCCGTACCGAGGGAGTTGAACTCGATCGCCACCTGGGTACGCTTCGAGTCCTCGGCGATGGTGAACAGCAGGAACGCCAGTTCCTTGCACAAGTCTCGATCGATCGACTCCGGTACCCGGGACAACAACGCCGCAGCGACCGGTACACCCTTCTCCGTCAGAGCGCGAGACAGGTGCATCACCACTTCCCACGTGCTGATGTGCGGGTCGGCGGCCGGATCGTACTCTTTGTCCGAGTAGATCTCCCCCAACGCCTCGGGGGAGAGTAGCGCAACCTTGCCAGCACGACTGGTCAGAATGCCGGACCGTTCCAAGTGTTCGAGGGAAGCGTTACGGGCACGGGCCATGTTGTCGGCATCACCGAACATTCCAGCGTCGAACCCGTACTGGCGGAACCATGCGATCGCGAACCGAGTGTCCGGGTCGAAGTCGCCTTCCTGCTCCGCTAGGACCTCGTCGAGGATCTCATTAATTCGGGCTAACGCGGCACGCACCGTCATCTTCGACCCGTCGTCTGTCAGCACACCCGAGAATCGGGAGAACACAGCCATACCTGGACCAATAGCTGCCTGTGGCAGATCCACCGGGGCGATCGCACCTTGTTGAAGTTCACGCAATGCGCCAGGCAGCTCATCTTTTAGCGCGTTAATGAACCCACGACGATCAATAGTCGGAGCGTTGTCGGGCCTAGCTTTAAGGGCAAGAACAATCGATGAGGCAAGGGCATTCGTGCCAGCACCGATCATTCGGCTACCCATCTCGCTTCGAACTGGCCATGTGGCTGCCACCGTCCAACCCGCACGAATCATGCCCTCCAAAAGGGTTTCCCATCCCGTCGAGGCCTCACCCTTGGAATCAATTTCTTGTTGCTTGAAGGCGTAATACACCGTCATAGGAAATTCCGAAATGGCAGCTTTACGCGCATTTGCAAAGACTCTCCGAAATCCATTTTCGAAGAACTGGTGAGCACCTTCTCTTCCGTTGTGCCGGTACGGATTCGCAACAAGTTCCTCGGCTTTAGGAACAAGCATCGTACTTAGCAACGAGGGATATACGGGGCGGAGAGACTGACGTAGCCACACGTAGAAGAAGTCGGACAGGTCCGAGTATCCAATATTGTCGTAATAAGGCGGATCGGTCGAAATAACGTATCCGGCGCCAATCCGGTCTTCAGCTGTAGCCTGCCGCGCCTCCGATTTTGACGCATCGGGTACCCCCAACGTAGTTAGCGTTTCGAGAACCTCGCATTCCGACTGAAGAACTGCTGGAAATCCTCCGCCAAAGTTCTCCAGAGGATGAGCTTCGGCGTAGTCCCATGTCAGTGGAATCGCCTGGCGCTGGAACGATCCGCGGAGCCGATCCATTCCTGTTTCCCAGGTGCACATTGTATTGTTGCGAGCTGTCGATTTCGAAAGGGTGAAACCCAGATAGGTTGTCACTGCGTCCGCGTAGGCCGCTGCTCCTGTGCCGTTTTCTTCGAGAGGGACATCTTCGGGGATCCCGGCAGTAAGCGCGTCCGCATGAATGCGTTCACGAACTTCACGGACTAGGTCGCTGAAGGTAGTAAGGGCCGTGAGCTGACGTGGGGTAAACAAGTCAGCGAAGGTCGTCAACCCATACGGCGGGGTCCAAATGTCCTTGGGGTGGTAGCCAAGTTCCTGATCTGGCACGTCTCCAGGTCGATCGACCTGTGCTGTTATCTCATGCTCTGGTGTCGGTGCCAAGTAAATCCGTGTGCGCTTCCCTTCAGCTACGGTCGCCATGAGCTGTGCACCCATCCGTCCCGACCGGCCTTCGGATTTGATGTGTTCTCGATCAACAGCTGCCCCACAGCCGATACACACTGCGCCCGTGCGCTTGACTGTGCCGTCGTTGTCCTTCGTTGGCGCCTTTTTGGGATCGTGGGCAATAGTGAATTGGACCTTGCCGTCCACAACCGTGGGGACGACATAGGCTTCCTTGTTCTTTTTCTTGCCAAGCCACCAGGAGCGAACGAGGGGCATCGCGATCCCGCAGGCAGGGTTGGGACAGGTGACGGTGCGAGCCCAGATCCATGCAATGACGGTGGCTTGCGATCCGTCCGGCAGTTGCGCCTTCGGATACAGGTGGCCGATACGTTTTTCGGCTTCATCGCGTATCCACTGTCCGTAGCGTCGAACATCTTCGGCGAGTCCCGTTGCCCGGGGCCATGTGGTGATTAGAGCGTCTGCAGCACCGGGATACACCGGGGGCCGTCCGGCGAACTTCGGGGGGATCTGAATTAGGGCTTTGTTAATGAGCACCGCGACCGGATTGAGGTCGGAGGCGTGAGCTTCGAGGCCGAGGCGTTGAGCTTCTAGCCTCGGGCTTTCGCGGAGATAGCGAACCGACCGAGTGTCGCATACAAAGAATGGTGCTCTGAACTGCGAAGATGTGACTTGTCTAGGGTCATATCCGCCGCAGTTCGAGGAGCACCATTCCGGTGAGCAAGTCTACGTCCCCCTACCCTCGCGTGTCCGCATCGGCCACCGGAACCGGCGTCGTGTCCCATGCCGGCGCGGCTCTGCTGCTGCGCACCGCGGAGAAGACCGGCCTCGCTGGGGCGTTGACGACCGAGCTCGCACCATATCGAAAACCGCTGGCCCGACACGATCCCGGCAAGATCGTGCTCGATCTCGCGACGGCATTGGCGATCGGCGGAGACTGCCTCGCCGACATCGCACAACTGCGGGCGCACCCGGAGATCTTCGGTGCGGTGGCCTCGGATCCCACCGTCTCCCGCCTGATCAGCGTGTTGGCCGCCGACGTCGACACCGCACTCGCCGCGATCGGACGGGCCCGCGCCACCGCCCGAGCCCACGCCTGGGCCGCTGCCGGCACATCGGCTCCCGACCACGCCATCGACGAAGCCCATCCGCTGGTCCTCGACATCGATGCCACCCTGGTCACCGCGCACTCGGAGAAGGAACAGGCCGCTCCGACGTTCAAGCGGGGCTTCGGGTTCCATCCGTTGTGCGCGTTCGTCGACCACGGCACCGGCGGTACCGGTGAACCCGTCGCGATGCTGCTGCGGCCGGGCAACTCCGGGTCGAATACTGCCGCCGATCACATCACCGTGGTGCAGGACGCACTCGCGCAGTTGCCGTTCGACCCGACATATCGGGTCGGGAAGAAGGTGCTGGTGCGCGTCGACGGCGCCGGCGGCACCCACGGATTGGTCGAGTATCTGACCAAGCGCAGGCTCTCGTACTCGGTCGGATTCGGGTTGACCGACGCCCACGCCGAAGCGATCGACCTGGTTCCTGACCAGGCGTGGACCCCGGCCTACGATTCCGACGGCCAGGTCCGCGACGGGGCCTGGGTCGCCGAGATCACCGACCTGCTCGATCTGTCGACGTGGCCGGAAGGCATGCGGGTGATCGTCCGGAAGGAGAGGCCGCATCCGGGTGCACAGTTGCGGTTCACCGACCGCGACGGGCTACGCCTGACCGCGTTCGTCACCAACACCCGCCGAGGCCAACTGCCCGATCTGGAGCTGCGGCACCGGCGTAGGGCTCGGTGCGAGGACCGGATCCGAGCAGCGAAAGTCACCGGGTTGCAGAATCTTCCGTTGCACGGTTTCGATCAGAACCGGATCTGGTTGGCGCTCGTGCAACTCGCATGCGAGCTGCTCGCGTGGATGCAGATGCTCGCGTTGACCGAGGTTCCGGCACGGCGGTGGGAACCGAAACGGGTGCGGCTGCGGCTGCTGTCGATCGCGGGGAGGATCGCCCGACACGCCCGCCGTGTTCGTCTGCGGCTGGCCGTCACAGCTCCGGATGTCGATGTTCTCATGGCCGGCCTGAACCGGCTCGCAGCGCTTCCTGCGCCTGCGTGACCAGTTCTTATCTGTCCGATCGAGACGAAAGGAAACCGTTCTCGGGGCCGTGGACCTCGGCGTCACCCGACCGTGTCGGGCGACCGAGCGTGGATGCACACCGGATCCACGGTCTCCACATCCAATCCGAAGCCGCTCAGGCCGGCACGCGGGACTCGCGAAAGATTGAGGCTAGAGGGATGGTGCCACCACCGGCAAATGGGTCGAGAATCGGCGGCGGGTTCCCGTCAGTAGAGGCGAGGATCTCATCATGAGCACGGCGCAGCAGGTTTTCGTCGCCGGCATTCTCCCAGACCACCAGCTGTTCGATGATCTCGTGGAGTCGCTTACGTTCCTTCGCGACAGCCTCATCCGTAGGGAACCGGTCCGGAAACGACGACGGGTCATCGACGAGCTGGGCGAACAGCACGGCTCGGGCGGCGGCGAGGGGTCGGCGGGCCCACCATAGATGCAATGTGGAGGGGTGACCGTGGCGGATCGACTTCTCGCGGGCCGATTCGGCGTTGATCTTCTCCAGCGGCAACGCGACCTCGATGAGCTTGCGACGGGGAACAGCGGTGGTGTCGGCGGTCACGAGGCGGGTCCTTCTCTACGTACATCGGTGCTGCTGGGAGCCTGGTATGGGAAACAGTAGTGTCGGGCGTGCCGTGATCCAGCGGGGGTGCCCGATCGGGTGAGACCGTGAGGCTGCTAGGAAGGTGGTCCGCCTTTCGCCCAGGTTTTGGCCCAGTGCAGGCGCACCTCGGTGGCGGCAAGATCGCCCAAGTCGATGCGCCGGAATGGTTCGTGCACATACCGCAGCTGATCGTGGTCGGGGCCGCGGTCGCTGACCGAGACCATGGCCAGGCGGTGCCGGTCGGGGACGTTCTTTCCGTAGAGGACTTCGTTGAAGGTGACGGTGAAGTCCTCGGCGCCTTCGATGCGGCCTTTGACCTCGATGAACACGTAGTGCCCGTCCTGCGGGTCGAGGGAGCGGATGTCGTAGCCCTTGTTGTTGTGCGGCATCTCCTCCGGAATCCGCCCCAAAGCGTGTTCGGCGGCGAGGACCTTGTCGACGGCGCGGCGTTCGATCCGCGCGGTGTCCTTGGCGTGCTGGGCGGGAGCGCCGGGCAGCCTTCCAGCGGGAATGACGAGCACGGCGCCGGCGATCTGTGGGGGTTTGGCGGCCAGGAGGGACTGCAGGTCGAGTTCGGTGGTGCGGGCGGTGAGGCGGGCTTCGAGGTCGCGTGCGCGGGCTTCGAGGCGTTCGGGGCTGTGGCGGGGTTTGGCGTGCCGGCCCTGGGTGCGGGTGGCCAGGACATCGCGCAGGCGGGCGGCTTCGCTGTCGAGATAGTTGATTTGCTGAGTGAGTCGTTTGTGCACCGCGGCGCGGGTTTTGTCGAGCAGCGGCACGATCCGCTCGGTCACCTGGGCGAGATGTTCGGGTTGGGCGTGGGTGATGGCCCATCTGGCGGCGAGTTGCTCGACGCCGCCGGCAAGCCAGCGGTGGCCGAGGACCTCGTCAGCGACGGTACGTGCCTCGGCGGGAAGGGGCTGCAGGTCAAGATAGGGGGCGGGGCCGCACACGGTGGCGGTGCCGTCGGGGGTGAGGGTGATGAAGTCGAAGCGTTTGGACACCACGGTGCCGGTGCCGTCGGTGATCTCGCCGGTGACGGCCACGATCAGCCGGGGGTGTTCGGCCGGGTCGTGCGGGTCGAACAGCATGGTGCCAGTCTCTAATGCCCGTTGGTGGGTTTCGATGGTGGCGTCAAGGACGGTGTCGAGCAGCGGATGGCCGGGGGCGAGCAGTTCGGCGCGCGGTGCGGTGGGCTCGCCCAGGTCGATGCGGTCGGGATCGAAGGTGACCCGCTGATAGCGCGAGACGATCGGCACCGCCGCACCCGGACGCTGCCGGGCCCGCAACGCGGCGGGGACGTGGGTGGTCTCGAACCGGCCGGCTTCCCGGCGCGGTAGCCGTCCGCCAAGGCGGGGGAAGGCGTCGTGGAAGAACGCGGCGATGTAGTGCGGTTGTAGCCGGCGGGCGCGGGCTTCGTCCATCTCGCGGCGCAGCCGCTCGAGTTCGTGCGGGGCGAGGGCTTCGTGGGCCAGGGCGCGTTCTTCGATCAGGGTGTCCAGGCCGCGGGAGACTTCGGCGTCGACGACCTGGTCGAGGGCGGCCAGGCGGGCCGGGTCGTCGCCGTAGCGGATCGCATCGAGCAACAGGGTGCGCAGCGGGCGGTCGGTGAAGGCGTCGCCGAGGACGTCGAACAGGCGGCCGCCGTAGGCGCGGCGCTGGGTTTCCATCTTCTCGAGCAGCCGGGTGAACACGTGGCCTTCGCGGGTGCCGTCGGCGACGAGATTCCAGAGTCGGCAGGTATGGCGTTGGCCGATGCGGTGGATCCGGCCGAAGCGCTGCTCGAGCCGGTTGGGGTTCCACGGCAGGTCGTAGTTGATCATCAGGTGGGCGGCCTGCAGGTTCAACCCTTCCCCGGCGGCGTCGGTGGCGATGAGCACCTGGGTGTCCGGGTGGTGAGTGAACTGCTCGCGGATGGCGCGGCGGTCTTCGCGGCGGGTGCCGCCGTGGATGGTGACCACCGCGTCTTCACGGCCGAGGATGTTGCGGATCTGGGAGGTCAGATAGTCGAGGGTGTCGCGGTGTTCGGTGAACACGATCAGCTTGCGCGGTGCGCCCTGGGCGTCGCGCAGCAGATTCCGGTCCAGCAGCAGCGAGCGCAGTTCGGCCCACTTGCGGTCCTCGCCGGAGTCGCGGACCTGCTCGGCGAGGGCGACGAGCACCCCGAGGCGGGCGATTTCGATGTCGAGTTCGGCGACGGTCTGCGCCGCGGTGGCGGCGTCGACGACCTGCTCTTCCATCTCTTCGCGTTCGCCGGCGTCGTACTCGTCCGGATCGTCGAAGTCGATCCCGGTCAGGGCGAAGTCGTCGACCCGGCTCGTCGGGGTGGGGGTGAGCAGGTCGCGGCGTTTGGCGCCGAGGCGTTCGCGGCGGCGTTGCAGCGAGCGGACGATCGCGTGCGGGGAGGACGCCAGGCGTCGTTGCAGCACGGTCAGGGCGAAGCCGACGGTGCGGGCGCGGGGGTTGTCGGCACCGAGACGGTCGGCGCGGTTCATCTCCTCGCGCACGTAGCGGGTGACCTCGTCGTAGAGCTGGCGTTCGCCGTCGGAGAGGGTGTACGGCACGGTCTCGGCGATCCGTTCGGGGAACAGCGGGGTGCCGTCGAAGGTGAGCAGTTCTTCTTTGACCATGCGGCGCATCAGCCCGGAGGTGTCGGTGGTGTGCGCGCCGGATCGGTATTCGCCTTCGAAGCGGTCGGGGTCGAGTAGCGCCATGAACGCCTGGAAGCTGGTTTCGTTGCCGTTGTGCGGGGTGGCGGTCATCAGCAGCAGGTGCCGGGTGATCTGCCCGAGACGCTGGCCGAGCTGGTAGCGGCGGGTCACATCGAGTTCGCCGCCGTACCAGGTCGCCGACATCCGGTGTGCCTCGTCGACGACCACCAGATCCCACTCGCTGGTGTCGAGCAAGGCGAGCAGGTCGTCGTTGCGGGCGAGCTGGTCCATCCGTGCGATCAACAGCGGATAGCGTTCGAAGGGGTTCGCGTCCGGGCTCGAGGCGATCATCTCTCGCGAGAGCAGCTGGGCGTCGATGCCGAACTTGGTGGCCAGCTCGTCCTGCCACTGCTCGACCAGCGAGCCGGGGGCGACGATCAACATGCGGGTCAGGTCCCCGCGCAGCATCAGTTCTTTCGCGTAGAGCCCGGCCATGATCGTCTTGCCGGCGCCGGGGTCGTCGGCGAGGACGAACCGGAGTGGGGTGCGGGGCAGCAGTTCGCCGTAGACGGCGCGGATCTGGTGCGGCAACGGATCGACCGCGCTGGAGGAGACCGCCACCATCGGATCGTGCAGGCCGGCCATGCGGATGCGGAGTGCTTCGGCGGCGAGGCGGAAGTCGGCCGGATCGGCATCGAACGACCAGCGGGCCTGCGGTGTCTCGATCCGCAGGCGTTCCTCGTCGGTCCGGTACAGCAATTGTTGACCCAGACCGCCAGTGGTGTCCTTGAACGTCACCGTCACCGCGTCGGGGCCGTGCCGGTCGACATCGACGAGGGTGACCGGACCGGGTTGCAGACCACAAAGCAACTGACCGCGGTCGAGATCCTCGAGCCGCACCGGCATCCCCTCCGGCGATGATCCCGACACTGTCCGTACTCCTTCTCCCCTGCGGCGTCGTTGCCGTACGTGTGTGATCGTTCGCCGGGCGAAGAACGTCACACGCACCCGGAATTACAGATATTCCGATCCGACTGTGCGGACTCTGTCAGGCATGTTCCTAGGGTGTTCTCGTTGCTCGGGGTCGGACAGCGCAGGTACGCAACGCTAGTTGCGATGCTCGGGGGTCGTCGCGGGATTCCCGGGCGTGCCCGGTGCTGTCGCAGTACCCACGCCAAGTGCCACGGTATGTTGACGCACGAAACTGCTTCAATCAGGCAAGATGAGGGGAATCTACGCGTGATCCCGGCGACCGATCCGATGAGTGGATATCTCCCTGTCGGGAGATATACCTGCACACTTGAGGAAGTTCAGCGTGTCTTCGTTGAAGATTCGCAGTTCGCAGGATCTGTCACCCGCCGCAAGCTGTTCGCAGGCCTCGTGCGCTACATGGCCGAATGGGAACGCCTCGAGGACATGGTTGGTACGAGCGATGTACTTCGTCGAATCTGGGTCGGCGGCAGCTTCACCAGCGCCAAGCTGGATCCCGACGACGTTGACGTGTCACCGATCTTGGACGGCCCCAAGCTTGACGCAATCAAAGGCAAGCCGGGCTGCGGGAAGATAGGCAAGCTCTTCGGGAACCGGGAACCGGGAACCGGGAACCGGGAACCGGGAACCGGGAACCGGGAACCGGGAGTCGGTTGTACGGGATTTCGGGGTAGAGCCGTTCCCGGTCACCTGGTGGCCCGTCACGACGATGCATGCGCGCGAGATATCGATTCTCGAACATGACTATGTGCTGGTCCGCGGATTGATGGATGATTTTTGGCAGCGCGTCCGTTCATCTCCGGTGAAGGGGCCACTTACCGTCGCAGATTCGGCGCCGCGCCGCGGGTACCTGGAGGTGATCAGAGATGGGCTTGGCGGATCGCTTTCCTCAGCTGCTGCGTGACTACCAGTCCCCAGCCTGGCTCGACACCGATGACAATGACGATGACGTCGACCTCGTCTCCGGTGCTCGTCGCTCACTCGCGACGTCACTTCAAGCGATCGAGCCGCGAATGGGCCTGCCGACGCTGATCAGCCTGCGTATCTTCGGAGCGAATGTCGAGAATGGCAGCTTGACCAGCAACATCGCGTTCGTCCTACCTCGGTTTCAGAAAGAGATCGAAGCGGCACTGCCCCAGGACGCTGTGAAGCGTGGAATCGGCCGCATCGAAGCGGTCGGTTTGCGCGAGGGAAGTACGATCATCGACCTTCGCCCGGTCTTTCCGGAGCCCGCACCCGAAGGGTCGATAGGCGAGGACGCAGATACGGAGTTCGACTTCGCCGTGCGTCGCGTCCTCGCAATCCACGATGGCCTTGAGCAGGGGGAATTACCCCTGAGCTGGAAAAATGGGGACAAGGAACTCCTCAATGCGGTACGCATGATGGCCGACGATCTCCGGACTGCGGGCGTCGGCCTGGAAGTGACCGCCTTTCAGCACAGGGGGGACCGGCGGAGATCGCGACTCTCCATGGCCGGTGTCAGGCATGCCAACGAGGTGTTCAAGGGTCGACAGCGCACCACCCCTGAAGAACTGGGTGGTTATACGCACAGCATCAGCATCGACGGCAAGCTTGTCCTCGCGACCCGCATGGCGCCACGGGCGAAGAAGCACGAAGTGGTTGGAGTCCCTCAATCGCTGATCAAGGAAAATCAGATCCCACTGGGTGAGTACATCCGTGTGGAAGTTGATCAGACGATTACTTCCGATCGCACAGGAAAAGTGCTCGACACCACCAATGTGTTCCGGCGGATCATCCAGCACGACGAGAAGCTACTGGACGGCTGACGGACACGCAGGTCAGCGAAATGTCATAAGAGGCCGATATCGGCGGCTATCCACTCGGCGTCAGGATAGGCACGTCCAAATGAGCTGACGGCGGTCAGTGGCGCCACTTCGGTCGGTAGTGCCGGGCGCGAGCGATCCCATCGTCGTAATCGTCGACGTACTCCCCCGCCCCCGGCGTGTAGTCGCCGCCGACGCGATCCCGGTCGTAGGCCATGAACACCACATCGGGACGCCCGTCGTTGTACGCACGGAAAGTGTTGTAGTCCCATCCCTCGGGTGCGTAGTCGTCGTTCCACTTCAGCCGCGCAACGGGCACGAATCCCGCATCGGCATACAGATCGGGCAGGACCGTGTCGAAGCAGTCCAGGCGCCGGCCGCCAAGCGCGGTGGCCTGGGAGAGCATCGACTGCACGGCCTTCGGGTGCGCGCAGTTCCTGTGGGCGAACGCCGAGACGATCTCGTCTCCTTTGAGCGCGACACCGGCCCGTCCGTCGTCGGTCACCAGAAGACGCATCTGTCGGTATTCGTCCTCGTCGTAGACGTACACCGACGCGGCGTAGGGATTCTTGCGGGTCAGTTCGAGCATCTGGGCGCGATAGACACCGGAGTCGGATGGATCGAGCTCGTAGAGCGTCGGCACCGACATGCCAGCGGAGGTGAAGCGTTCACGTTCGGTGTCGGGCAGGTTGTGCTCGGCAGCAGGGGTGATCCGCTGCCCGTTGATCAGAAGCCCAGAGCTTCGGCTTCCTCGATCTTCGGGTCGGTGAAGCGCTGCTCGATCTTCTTGCGTTGGTCCTCCGGAAGCTCCGGGCTCCACCCGTACTGCCTCCAGAACTTCTCGCGGCGTTCCTGCGTCATCGGTTCCTCGTTGTGCATCGTCGGTTCCTTCCTGATGTGTCTGTCCTGCGCGGGCGCGGCGCAGCGCGTCGGTTTGCTCAGCTCGTAGTTTTTCAGCATCGCGCAGACGCTCGGTCAACGCGTGCCGGGTATTCGGGTCGGTGGTGGCAGCGACTGCTGCTCGGAGCTCGCTCTGCCCGCCGGGCGTGGCGTCGTACAGCGCCAGGGCCTGAGCATGGTCAGCTTCGGCTGCCACGAGTCGTTGTTGCAGCCGCAGCTGAGCCGGGTTGTCGGCGAGCCGCGCGCGTGCGGTGTCGACGCGGGCGGCGGCTTTGGTGAGGCGGGCGCGCATGTGCGGGGTGCAGCGGGGGCCGGGTTTGGGTTTACACATCAGCTGGCTACCTGTGCGGTGATCGCGTCGATCAGGTCGGCGAGGGCGCGGCCGAGCCGGTCGATGCGCGCAGTATCGGGGGTGCGCGGATCGGTGAGGTAGGTATCGCGGCGCAGCTCGATCATCACCGAGCTCACGCGTTCGTCGCGGCCGTAGTGGCGCAGCGGCACGTAAGTTCCGCCGTAGGGGGTGTTCTCGGCGATCTGATCGATCTCGGACAGGGAGGCGAACGCACTACGGACGGCGTCGATCAACCAATCGGGGGTGTGGACGGTGTCGGTGCCGATGCACAGCGCCGGACGCTCGGCGATGGGGTCCTCGAACCCGGACGGGGCGGCGGGATAGGAGTGCAGGTCGATGATCACCGCCCGCCCGCACGTGTGCAGGCGGTCGTCGACGGCGGCGGTGACCGCATCGGCGTAGGGACGGAAATAGGCATCGATCAACTCGGCGGTGCGCGGATACGGCTCGGCGCGCAAAGGGCCGCCGGCGCAGGTCCGGGTGTAGACCGCGCCCCGGCCGAAGACATTAGCCGGCTCGCCGGCATCGGGGAACCGTTCGGGGTCGACCACCAGCCGCGAGAGGGTGTTGACCACGGTCGTCGGTTTCAGGCCGGTGTGGCGTAGTGCTGCTGCCGCGATCTCGTCGGTGGCGGTGTCGGTTGCTTCGTCGAGTTCGGCTGCGAGTTCGATATCGGTGAGCAGTAGGTCCGGACGCAGTTCGAAAGGGATCACACGGGAGGCGTGCGGTACGTGGATCAGTACCGGGGATCGGTCGTCTCCTCGGGCGAAGAGTGCGGAGTTGGGCACGTTGTGTCTCCTCTGCGGGGTCCTTGTAGCGAGTGTGCGTGCGGCGGTGGGGCTAGGGACGCGAATTGTCCTCGAGGTGGTAGCGATTCACCAAGCAGGTGGGACGCACGTTGCGCTGGCCGTGTGCGGGATGGCCGGTTTCCGGCTGCTCTTGTGGCTGTGGAGCGAGGCGGGAAGCGAAGAGTTGTCGATCATCGACACTCACCACAGAACTGCAGGTCGCGCGCTTCGTACCCGTTATCAAAACCGCTGCGACGCCGCAGAATACGGACTGCGCACTTCATCTCGATCGGCTCGAGGATCCGTGATGCATACACGCCATGTGCGCAGTCGAGGAATTGGACACGGTCGTGGTCTGCGAGCTCGGCTCCGGTAGGGCGGTTGTGGTGGGAAGAAATGTTCAGGTTGGACGTCGCTGCCTCATAAGACGGGTCGGGTTCGATCAACCGCCCCAGCCTCATATCTGCCGACACACTAGTCACGTCGACGGTCGAGCCGCTGGAGAACTCCTCATCCGAGTGTTCGAGACCCCTCGGTCAGTTCGTCGGCAGGTTCTCGCTCACGTTCCTACCATCACGTCATCGAGTAACGGCCGAGGAACTGCTCGCCCAGCGCACCGGCGGCCGGGACAGTATCCGATGTCACGTCGTCGAAGATGGCGATGGTGGAAGTGCGCGGCGACCGCAGCTGCTCGACCAGCTTCGCGATCGCGACACTGGTCTGGTCCTGGGCGCAACGAGCGACGGCAAGGGTGGTGAAAACGATTGTCAGGTGCGCTTCGATGGAGTTGCGGGTGCGGTGGAACATCGGTCGTGCTGAAGGAGTGCTGCACTATCTCGTGCCCGGTGTACTGGAGCGACGGCAGCTACTTCGGTCCCGCGCCATTGTCAACGCGCACCGGTTCATCTTCGACAGCCGTGAGCAGGCGTTGCCGAGCGTCTCGACATCTTCAACGACGTCGAAGACTTGTGGCGCTGCCGCACCACCGTGAACTGCACCGACGCGTGACCCGCGGCATCCAGGTGACGAAGGCGATCCAGGAGGCCAAGTGCATTCTGGGGATTAGCCCGGGACGACCACGCCGCGACCACGGATGCTGCCCTCGCGCAACCGCCGGTAGGCCGCGGGCCCCTCGTCGAGAGTGAACGTCTCGGTGTGGATGTCGAGGCGGCCCGCGCGGGCCAGGTCCACGACCTCCATCAGCTCGGACCGGGTGCCCCAGTACGGGGTCACGACGGAGGCCCCGAACGGGATCATGAAGAAGCCGACCTTGGCGTGTGCGCCGGCGTGGATGCCCACGATCGAGATGTGCCCGTCGATCGCGACCACCTGCTGCGCCGTGTCGATCGTCGACTGAGCGCCGACGAAGTCGAACACCGCCGTCGCGCCCTCACCGCCGGTCAGTTCCCGGATCGCGTCCGCCGCACCGGCGCCCGACTTCACCGCCGCGTCGGCGCCGACCTCGCGGGCGAGCGCGAGGCGGTCGTCGTCGAGATCGACGGCGATCACGCGAGCCGCGCTGACCGCGCGCAGAATCTGGATGCCGACGTGACCGAGTCCCCCGACCCCGATCACGACCGCCGTCGAACCGGGCCCCAGCAGCGGCAGGACCCGCGAAATCGCGTGGTACGGCGTCAAACCGGCGTCGGTGAGCGGAACCGCGGCGACGGGGTCGAGGTCCCCGATCGGGACGAGGTGGCGCGCCGAGTCGACAATCATGTACTCGGCCATCGACCCGGGCGAGCCGAGACCGGGCGGGGTGATACCCAGCTCGGTGGCGCGGGTGCAGTAGTTCTCGCGGCCACGCGCGCACGCGTGGCACGCACCGCAACCCCACGGCCCGTACACGGCGACCGCGTCCCCCGTCTCGAATCCGGTGACGCCGTCACCGAGTTCGGCGACGGTGCCGACACCCTCGTGACCGAGAGTGAGGGGAAGACCGTAGGCGTACTGCTCCGCCGGCATGTCCATTACGAAGATGTCCGAGTGGCACAACCCGGCCGCGGTGACCTTCAACAGGATCTCACCCGGCCCGGGCGCCGGAGTAGGGAGGTCGACGACGACCGGCTCGGAGCCGATCTCGGTGTACTGGAGGGCTTTCATGCGCCCGACTCTACGACCGGGAGTGTGGGCCTGCCCGGCACTGCAGCGAATCTTCCGCTATACGACGCCGGCCGTTCCGGCTTCGGACGTCAGACGGTCCGGACGAGGACACCGACGCCGAGCCGGTTGTAGGCGAACACGAGCATGTAGAGCAGCCGGGCGTTGATGCCCACAGTCCGTCCTGGACCGGCGAGCTCGTCGGTCTTGTGCGTGGTTGGGCCCGATAGCTGACGGCTTCACCCGTGGGCCACGTCCGCGATCTGCGCAACGGGCGTCGGCATCGCGTTTACGTGCAGCCGAACAGTTCCGCTGCGCCCGGGAGTGATTCCCCTACAAAGGAGTTCACGACTTTTTCGGCTCCCGCGAGTGCCACTGCACCCCGAACAACAGCGGTCCGGTGTGGGGAGGAATGAAGATCTGGGCCGCGCACTCGACGCATCTGTAGGTGCGATGACCTCTCGCACCTGATGGTCGCAGGGACGACTCGCACCAGCAGGCCGTCCATCCCACTATCACGCGCTTCGGTCCCAGTCGATGCCCGTTCGGGCAGAACTTCGGAGCGCGCTCGTAGGACGCCATGTGCACGATTTTCGCACATATGTTCGATTACGCACGTTAGAGTGAGACTTGGCAGGCCGATGGAGGGACGCGCCCAGCGGACTTCGGGGAGCATTGGCCTGCCGCCTTGCTTCGGCGCGCCAAGGTCGAGACCCCTCGAACCCGATGACCAAGCGGTCGAGTCCAGGCCGAGAACCCCATCGACTTCCCACCCGAGGAGCGAGAAGTAGCGGCCCCGCTCACCCGCTGGACGGGACTACAGCCCACTCTGCGGACCGACCGGTACACGTTCCAGGGATCGCAATCAGGGCAGAAGAGCGAAGTAAAGGGGACGGGCCTTCATCACGTAGATGAGAAGTTCGTTGCCGATGCCGAAACGGCAGGACGACCAGTTCCAGGAGGCGGCATCAGGGTCGAAGCCGGAGGCGGAATTTTCGTGCGGTCGGGACCGGGTTTGACGTCCCGGAGGGCATTGAACGCCTGTCGTGCCTGTTCTTGCTCCACGGCACTAGGATGTTCGATCGCAGACATGCACACCTCCTACAACTGAAATGTGTGCAGCAAACGAAACAAAACGCACAGAGACCGGTGCTCGAACCGTGAGGCCGTCGGGCGGAAATCCGCACGGGCCCGCTGGGCACGGCCACGAGTGTGCTGTTGAACGATCGTCGACAGCACGGTCCGAAGAACCCGAAGACCTTCCCTATTCGCCTCGTTGCTGCTGGTGCACCCGTTCGAGAAACGACTGCGCGCTGACCGAGGTCGTAGTGCCTCTCTCCGCCAAGCGGCGATGGAACCCGGCGAGCACAGTGGCAGCCACCGCAGTGGCGACCAGCATCATCGCGACACCGCCCACCATCACGAGGGCCACGATTGCAGCGACAACCAGCGTCCCCACCGTCGCCCACGCCACGCTTCGTCGCGGGACAACCACCGGAACGGCACACAGCACAGTCGGCAACAGCATTGCCGCGATGTACCCGGCACCGCCCCGATCGGTCAACGATTCGCTGCACGCGACGGGATCGTAGGCGGGGTCGATCTCGCAACTGGTGAACTCGGATTGGGGCCAGGACGCCACGTACGTGGCGGTCATCGCGAACCCGCCCACCGCGAGCACCAGCAACGACCACGCAGCTCGGATCATCCTCATGCCCCGAGCCTGCCAGTGGCCTCACCGGACGGTTCACCCAGCACGTGGACGACGGATCGTCGTGGCATCGTGAGCGGCATGAGTCGGACAATCGGAACGGTGCGGGAATGGCACGGCGAGCTGGGATGGGGAGTGCTCGACTCACCCGACACTCCCGGCGGATGCTGGGCGCACTGGAGCAACATCGACGGAACCGGATTCCGCGCACTCACGGTGGGCGCGACCGTTCAGCTCGACTGGGAACACGCACAGCAGGACGGATTCTCGTTCCGGGCCACCCGCGTCCACACGCCGACTGAGTGACCCGCGATGACCCCGCACGACGAGGACCGGGAGCTGGTGTGGCAGGCACACGACGTCCTCGACGATGTATCTGCCGGTGACTGGGTCACCGCCGAGCTGACCCGCTTCGGTTCCACCGTCGGATCCTTGGTGCCGTCGAGCTACCCCTCCTACACGCGGGTCCTGCATCCCGCGATGCGCGTCGAGCGCGACTCCGGCGAGTCGGTGCCGGTGCGGTGGGCCGAGGTCGCGGCCGCGACCGGGGCGGTGATCCATCCGACCGTCGAATGGTTCTCCCTGCTGCACGCCGGGACCATCCGCGGCGTCGGGGACGGCCAGGGCACCGTATGGGACGACGGACCCGAGATCGGGGACATGCCCGAAGAACAGTTCGCCGCACTGGCCGCGGTGCTCGCTAAGCACACCGCCACTCCGGACGACTGTTGGTTCGGGTTCTGGGAAGGGCGCGGCGCAGCGCAAAGCCTGGGGCTACCCCGGTTTGGGCCCCGGGTGAGGATTCCGGATGGGGAGAACTTTCTGGTCCACGGCACGGTGCGCGATGCGGTGCGCACCCTCGACTCGTGGGGACCGAATCTGTGGTGGCCGCAGGACCGAGCGTGGTTCGTCGCTACCGACATCGATCTGATGTCGACCTATGTCGGCTCGTCCCTCGACTGCGCCCGGGCGTTGCGTGCCTGCTCTGCTGTCGAGGCCGTCGACACCACCGCTGCGAATTCGGTGACCTGGACCAGTGACGGCATCAACCCGCTCCCCCCGAACCCGTACATGCGGTGACGAAGCCGGTCGCTGACATCGAAGGGCGGCGTGGACCCCGTGAAGCTCCTTCGCGCCGACAGCAACTCTGTGCAGGAACACCGGGGCGATACCCAGCGGCAAGGAGGCCCACCATGATGAGGCACACGCTCGACTTCGGTAGTCCGCTCCCGCCGGGCTGGACCACACTCGACGAGAAACATCGGTCTCGGTACTGGGATCGGTTCACCGCTCGGTTCGGATTCCGTCCAGGCCTTGCCGAGCCGGATTGGCCGGCGATCACCGAACCGACACCCTCGATCACGTTCGATCTCACCGCGCCCGGCGATGTTGCGGGCGCATGGTCGAGCCGATTCGATGCGGTCAACGCCGAAGCACTGCGGTGTTTCGTGACCGAGTTCGCCGACGATCCGATATTCGTGGTGCTGGACTGGCAGCACACCTGCTACCGGCTCGACGCGGCCGTGCATGCGAGCACCCCGGACACCGAGTGGCGGGTGCCGGTCTACCCGAACGGCGACTACTACATCTTTCTGCGCGACGACCTGAGCGAAGGCACCTTCGGGCACCCGTGGGAGCAGACCCTGTGCGTGTTCGGCGAACGGCTGCTGGCCACGCTGGGCCGGACCTTGGCGACGTGGCTGCCCGTCACACGAATCGACGGCCGCCGACCCGAGGATGCGTAACGTCACCGAACATCCCTGAATACCGCAACGTCGTTGCCTTGCTTGTCATTTCAGGTAGTTCGCAATGTCCTGCAGGACTCATCGACGATGGCGGTGTCACAACCGACGCCGCCGCCAGGCCCACACGCACCACCCGATCCCCACGAGTGAAGCCACCGGCAGCACCCATCTCCACCGGTGTAGTGTCGCGAACCGCTGGTACTGCTCGTTCGACAAGAACTGCAAGCCGGGTCGATTCGCAGTGGGCGGTTCCCACCAGTAGCTTCCCGAGCCGGTCAACACCTGAGGCCACGCGAAGACGCCGATCGTGGTCGCGATGATGATGCAGGTGGCGGGGAACGCCACCCAGAACCACGGGAACCCTGGGGCGCTGCCGAGCCGGGCGCGTCGCGGCACCACCACGCCCGCCACTACCCCCATCAGTGCCAGAACACCCAACATCAACCACGCCATGTGGTCGGACGATACGGCGCTTCTACCGGCAGGTCCGGACATGACGCACGGTGTGCTGTCGGAGAGTCCGAACAGGGAGATGCCGTGACACACTCACCCGAATGGATCTGTTCCCGGCAATCGAACCCTACGACTCGGGACATCTCGCGGTAGCCGACGGCAACATTCTCTACTGGGAAACTGTCGGTACCCCGTCGGGCCTTCCCATCGTGTACCTCCACGGCGGACCGGGGTCAGGCTGCACCGCGGGTACGCGCACGTACTTCGATCCGAGCGTGTTTCGCGCGGTGCTGTTCGATCAGCGCGGCTGCGGACGCAGCACGCCCCGAGCCGATGATCCGAGCACCGACCTCTCCACGAACACCACCGATCACCTCATCACCGATATCGAGTGCCTCCGCGAACATCTCGGGATCGATAAGTGGGTAGTGGCCGGGGTGTCCTGGGGCGTGTGCCTCGCATTGGCCTATGCGCAAGCACATCCCGACCGAGTGGCCGCCATGGCGCTGGGAGCGATCACGACAGGTAGCCGCCGGGAAGTCGAGTGGATCACCCGGGACATGCGGCGGATCTTCCCGCGCGAGTGGGAACGGTTCGTCGAACCGGTGCCACCGGCCGAGCGAGACGCAAACCTCGCGGCTGCCTACGCGCGCCTGCTCGCCCATCCCGACGCGGCCGTTCGGGAGAATGCGGCGCTGCGCTGGTGCGAATGGGAGGACACCCACGTCTCGCTCGTTCCCGGATGGGTGCCCTCCCCCCGCTACCAGGATCCGACGTTCCGGATGATGTTTGCGCGCGTGGTGACCCACTACTGGGGCAATGACCACTTTCTCGGTGAGAACCAACTGCTCGACGGCATGCACCGGCTGGCGGGCATACCGGCGGTTCTTGTTCACGGCCGGTACGACATCTCCGGTCCGCTCGACACCGCGTGGGAGCTTTCGCGCCGGTGGGACAGTAGTCGCCTCGTTGTGGTCGAGGACGCCGGTCACGGCGGGGGCAGTTTCACCGGCGAGCTGGTCGAAGCGATCAGCAGCGTGGCCGAGACGACGCGAAGGTGAGGACGGTGGTTGTGCACGCGCTTGCTTCCAGGTGCCGGTACAACGTCATACGGCCCATCCAGAAGATCTCCGCGATCTCGGATTGATTCATCCCGTTGTCGCGCACCACCCGCGCCAGCTGATCTTCTTCGCCGTCATCGCCGGCGGCCGGTCCCCGACCCCGGTGCCGGCACGGACCGCGGCCAGGCCGTGTGGCTGGAAGTGCGGGGCCAAGAACAGTCCGGGGTGGGCCTCGAAGGCGCGCGCAGCGACGGCGACCACGCCGACATCAAGCGTGTCCGCGCTGCACGACGGGTGCCGTCAGCCAGGCGCCCGCCTGCGAACGACTGGATATCCGGAGCTCCGACAGGCGACGAGCCATGGCAACGACGAAAACGTCCCACCTTGACGGTGACGTCGAGGTGGGACGTTTGTGCGGCCTGAGAGGTCGGGGGTCGCTCAGGTCGCAATTGGATCATTGGCGATGTGTGCGCACAGCGCAGCTGAACGGCTTGCCGGTCGTGACTTCGTGACGCGATCGGGACCCGATGGTTGCGGGATGCCCGCCTCGCCCTCCCCCGATCGAAGGCGAGACGGGGCGTGTTCCGAAATCCCCGACTAGAACACGTTATCGCCGAACTCGGAGTCTTGCAGGTCGTTTCGGGAAGCATGCGGTGTGGGCGGTGCCGGACGTCAACGTTTGACATGCCCATCGATCAGCCCGGGTCGATGCCATAGAACCGGCGGCCGTCGGCCGTAGTGACCTCGGCGATGACCCTGAAGTCAGGGTCGTAGACGACTTCGATATGTACGGCGCGCTCGGACGGCTCGTCGGGCTCCCGGCTATTGTCCGAACGACCGTCGGTAGTCATCGATCCATCCATCCAGTCAGCGATGCCAGTATCGATGTGCAGTGTGATCACCCTGCATGGTGATCGGCTACGAACGGGACCTCCGCAACCAGATCGGGACGTTGCCGCAAGCACGTGGCCGACAGGTGATGTCCGGCAAGATCTGGCTTCGGTGCGTACGTGCAGGTCTCGGGTCTGCCCCGTTGCAGCCATGCGCCGATTACGAGGTGCGCTCCTTCAACGCTGCGGACCGGTCGAAGGGGGCGGGTATCCCCCTCACCATGGGCTACGTGAACTGGTTCGAGCTGTTCATGGTGAACGGAACCGGGTGACTGAACGTCTGAACGCGGACTTCTCGGAAATGCCATGGTGCGTCGGGCCGGCCGCTGAAGCGGATATATGCCCTCGAGTGTTCTGGCCAGCGGTGGCTACGTGAAGGATCTGCGCACGCTATTTGCTGTCGCGTTCCACGAACGTTCGGGCGCGCAGAACTCAGCAACACCCCTCGTGCAGGACGGTGGCGGGAGTCTGCTCCGGCATGAGCTCCTGCTGCGCTCAGAAGGTGTCGTTGATGGTGATCCTGTCGTACGTCGCTGGGAACTTGTCGCCACTGGAGCAGTTCAAGGACGTGGTTTGACCGACCGGGATCTGTTCTGTCGTGCAGTCGACGAGCGCCACTACTTCGTTTCCGTCCATGAACTTGATCTCCACGAACGCACCGTCCCTGTCGCCTCGCGCATTGGTCACCTTCAGGCCCTCTATCTGGACGTAACCGAGTCCGTCCTGCGTGACGGACCATCCGGGTGCGTACTGGAAGCCCGAAACCTCGAAGGGTTGACCCTCGGAGATCGTCAGGGGGTTGTCGGGCCCGCCAGGGGCGGAGTCCTGGGCCTCCGCGGTTTCGATTGCCTCGTTGACCTCGTTCGCGGCGACAGCGAGGAATGCGATACAGCCGCCGATCGCCAATACACCCACTGCGACCAGCGCCAATAAGATGTTGCGCACGGTGTGCGATTTCTTGGGCGGCTGGGGTGCCGACGGAGGCGGTCCGCTGTTCTGTACGCGATCGGTCCACCGGCTTCCATCCCACCATCGCATGACACCGGATGGGTCGGGGTAGTAGCCGGGTGCGGGCGAACCGGCAGCGCCGGGATTCGATGCGTCGGACATCAGTGGAATCCTTTCCGCTGGTGGATGTTCGGTTTCCACCGAACGTAGTCACGGGAAGTACGTTCGGTCGCGTTTTCGGTCACGATGTAGTCCCGCATCGGTGAGATGAATCCTTCGAGATGCACAGGCGCTTTCCGGTTGGGGTCTCGATGTCGCCGATGTTCAGGAGGATCCCTGAGCATCTCGATGGAGCGACCCGCACGACCATCAGCGCGATTGCCCGGACCGAGTTGCTCGTCGTGGGCGAGATCGGGATGCTGCCGCCGGGGTCAGGCTGCCGCCGAAGCGTTCACTGTCTCATAGGTGCTGCCGATGAGCGGCGCGGCGTCGTGGTGATCAGCAACCTGCATCTGTCCGGGATCGACACGATCGTGCCGAAAACTCTCGCATCGGCTGCCACCGTCGCGGGCTGTTTGCAGCGCGGCGGTACCGCGGCCCCCGCGAGATCGAAACACGGGCGCACACAAAGGAAGCAGTACGCGCCAAACTGATTCCGCGTCGACAGATGCATCAGTCGGCGTGACGGTCGATAAACCTGTCTGCGAAACGAAGAACAACGCGTGACTGTGGTCCGCGTAGTCACACAGCCGAGTACGCATTCGATGACAACGCCCGCCTTGAAAGATCACTCCATCTTTTCCGGGTGCGCTGTACCGGCATACCTCAACCACAACGTGCACCGCTCGACGTCCATCAGATACCAGATTCGCCTGTCGGCAGTGACCTCGTACTGCCACTGCTCCCTCTCACTACCGTTGCGCACCCCGGACGCGAGCGTGCCTTGGAGCCGGTGATGACGCGTGGTGGGCACTTGCTCGACCTCGCGGCGCCGCATCTCCTCGTAGGCCACCAACGTGTTCGCCGGCGCCTGCCGACACAGCTCGTCCCAGCCTTTCGCAGCCTCGCGGGTCGCGAACCGCAGCTCCCACAGAGAATCGGAATCGGATGCCGGCAGCGCGACCTGCTTCCCTCGTTCAGGGCTCACAGCTCCGGCACCGGCACAGTTCCGAAATCGCCCTCGGATGGCGTCGACAGGATGCGGGCGAGCTCCGGGTCGGCATACACCTCCGCGGTATGACGCCACATCTCGATGGCGCGGGCCGCGAGAGCCGGATTGTCCAGGGATGAGCCTGCGCGCAGCGATGTGATGAGCTCGTTGATGAAGTCGGCGCCTTCCTCGTCGGAGAGGTAGCTCACCCACGGAAACGCCGCCTCGACGACCGTGCGGACAAGCCCGGGATTGTTCGCGTGCAGCAGGGCATCGACCATGGCCGTCGCCGCTGTCAGGACCGCACGTTCCTGCTCGGCTCGGGTCGCTGTGATCAGGACCAGATCTTCGTCATCGCGTCGGGTCACGCGCAGCGGGCGTGCGCCTGAGCGCTGCCACGCCGACAGCGTCGCTTTGCCCTTGTTCTGGATGTCCGAGAACGGAACCTCATGCGCCGACATACTTTCAATTTACTTTTAAAGTATGTCTTCGGCGAGGTGGTCCTAGGGGTAGGCCGTGCTCGGTGGGAGTCAGCCGAAGTCGACGCCGATCCCGCTTTACCGTGCGCGTCGTTCCAGCGATCGGGTCGAACGCGCTCGCGGGGTTGAGAGGGTCACTGGCTCACGTGTGCCGGCGCTGACGCTGCGTGGGGGCGCTCCTGGTCGTCGTGGAAGCCGGTTCAAGGGTGACCTGCACGCTGATCTGAGGTCCTTCTCGCTTGATCTCGACGCGGACCTGCGCCCCCGTAGGCGCCGGGGATGCCTTGTCGAGCAGGTAGGCGCAGATCAGGCGGTCGTGGATTTCCGGCGCGACGCCGAGTGCGACTGTGCTCGAGATGGCTGCAGCGCCATTCGATGCGCGGAAGGCGGTAACGAGTTCGTCGACGATGCGGTCGAGCCGCAGCGCGGTTGCTGTGGTCACCTTCTGGCGGCGCACCAGAGTGTTGGGTGCACCCTGTCGGGATGCGACCCATCCTGCGCTGCCGAGTGTGGAGGTTCGGCGCGCGGCATGGGCACGCCGAAGTGCGGTGGACGCAGTCCGTGCGCGCAGCGGCAGAGACGATCTCGTCATCAGTTCCGCCCTATCCGTGGATGTAACGCTGGATCAGGGCGCTGAAGCGCGCGTGCGCCATGCGCAGGCCGGTAATGCGTTGTCCCTTGTCAGCCATAGTCGCTAAGCCTCGGAGGACACGCGCGGCGTCTTTTCGAGAACCTGTGCAGGGTTGGTCGAGTTTCCAGACCCGGAGGTCGTCTCGGTGTTGGTGGACGATGGCCATCAACGAGCTCAAGTCTTCGACATCCTTCGGGTGATGGCGGCTGTTCCAGGCGAGCGCTTTGAGCACGACCGCCGATTCCACGTCCGGTATGCATACGGTGAACGTGGTGGACTCACCGTTGTAGAGCTGGGCGTGGACCGTCACATCGAGCGGCTGGGAGTGCAGGGCCAGGGACAGTCCGGGAATGGCGTCGAAGCCGAATTTCTTGTCGCCGAGGAATTTTGTTTCTCGTCCTTGGCCGGAGGTCGCTGGTACCAGCAGGTCGACTGCGAGGGGATGGTCGGGATCGCCGGAGGGAGCCTCCCATCTGTTCCCCCGGACGCGCGTGTATCCGCGGCCTACGAGTTTGGTGTCGAGGTCGGGACTTCCTGCGATTTCTGGCGAGATGCCGGCGTCCGCGTCGGCGGTGGCACGTTGGTGTGCGTCGCTGGTGGGATAGACGTAGGTGAGCAGATGGACCATGTGGCCACCGATGACCCTATAGTCGAGACCTGCGGCTGCGGCGGCCAGGTCCGCAAGGGCGCGAAGACCGAGATCGGCTGCGTTCGATGCTGATTGGACGACGATGTCGGTCACTGCCGGCGGCTATCTACGTACCGCGCCATGAAGGATCGCGTCCTGTAGGTGTTCGGCTGCGTCGAGTGCGTCTGTTCCTTCACCATGCATCACATCGTGCAGCGCAATGATCGGGTCGACGAAGTCGGGGGTCGAGTCGGTGAGGACTGCGGCGGTATGCCAGAGGGTGGGATCTTCCGGGACGGTTGCTGTGAATGTGTACTCCTCGCGTGAAGCGACGCTGAAGCCGGCAGGAACGAAATCGAGAAGTTCGCGCATATAAATAGCCGCAGTGACCGGCATGCGCCAGGGAGCGTAATGGTCGGCGGCGATGTCTCCTGTCTGGAGGCAGTCGATGTCCATGTCGCGGCACAGCTGTCGTGCGTGGGTGATCTGCCCAGTGGGCGCGTCGAGTCCGTACCAGTAGGTGCAGGCACCTCCCGGGCCTGGATATTCGTCGAGGAAGCGGGTCAACAGCTCCTGCCGCCGGTGGACCGTCCAGCCGCCTTCTGCCGGTTCGACATACTCGTGGCCTTTGAGAGCTTTCGACACAGCCTGGGGTGTGGTGTGCAGATGATTGGCCACAATCGTCTGGGGCAGCGGTTGGGGGGACAAGAGCAGGAGGCGTTCGATCGCCCACCGGATCCACGGCGGTCGCCCCCTGCGGCGGAGCGGTATGTGGTCGGGTGTGGGTTGATTGATCGTCGTGGAGTAGTCGGTGCCGTCGACGATCAGACGCCGTTCATCTACAGCGAGGAGGTGGACGACCGAAGCGTGGGCCAGCTGCGTGAGATGTGAAGTGGCGCGGGCGACAACGAGAAAGAGCTTCACGTCGCGTTGCTTGTTATGTTGCGCGTCGACAAGTTTTTTCAGGGCGCTGGGTGTGGGCGGCGACGCAGACGCTTTCATTCGCACGGGTAGTGCCTGCCGACCTGGCGGGGTGAGCACCCAATCCGCGAGCGAGCCGTTCGTTTCCGCCCGGAAGTCGGCAGCGCGAAGCACGCTCAGCGCGTCTGTGATCAGGTCGCTTGTCGACTGCATGGCACCTACCAGATCTATAAACCATATGCAAACAACCTATAGTGTAGACGATTGGATTACGTTGATCGACGCGCCGCGCTGAATCCACACGCGGGCACACAAGAGTTCTGCGTCAGAGCTGCAGTCTCGGCGGTAGATGGCAGTGAAGAGTCTGCGAGACGGTCCTGCGCCGATGGCGGCCGTAGCCCGGTTTGCCCGCTGATTCGATCACTGTCAATATTGATGGGTGTCGATTCAAACTGATAGCGGTGACCTTTGTTGTGCACCACTGGTACGGGAACCTCTGACGGAGGACTGGGCCGGGGAGCTGGCTCGGATGTTCAAGGCGATCGGAGACCCGGTGCGCCTACGGATGCTCAGCCTGATCGCCAGCCACGAGGGCGGCGAAAGCTGCGTGTGCGACATCAGCCCGGCCTTCGACCTGTCCCAGCCGACCATCTCGCATCACCTCAAGGTGCTGCGCGAAGCCGGTCTGCTCGACTGCGAACGCCGCGGAACGTGGGTGTACTACCGGGTGATCCCCTCGGCCTTGACCCAGTTGTCGGCCGTGCTGTCCCCGGAACGCGGAGTCGTACCGGGCTCGGACTGCGCCGTCGTCGACAATGCCGCGGAGGCAACGCGATGACCACGACGAACACCGAGCACCCGGCGGTCGTCGGGAAGATGTCGACCCTCGACCGATTCCTGGCCGTGTGGATCGGCGCCGCCATCGTCGTCGGCCTGCTACTGGGCCGGATGATCCCCGGACTCGGTGAAGCATTGAGCTTCATCGAGATCGACGGCATCTCCCTGCCGATCGCCCTCGGCCTGCTGATCATGATGTACCCGGTGCTGGCAAAGGTGCGCTACGACCGCCTCGACACCGTCACCGGCGACCGCAAACTCCTCATCAGTTCCCTGATCCTGAACTGGATCCTCGGACCCGCCCTGATGTTCGCCCTCGCCTGGCTTATGCTGCCGGATCTGCCCGAGTACCGCACCGGCCTGATCATCGTCGGTCTCGCGCGGTGCATCGCCATGGTCATCATCTGGAACGACCTCGCGTGCGGGGACCGCGAGGTCGCGGCGGTGCTGGTGGCGATCAACTCCGTCTTCCAGGTGATCATGTTCGCCGTCCTCGGCTGGTTCTACCTATCGGTGCTTCCCGGCTGGCTCGGTCTCGAACAGGCCGCCCTCGATGTCTCGCCGTGGCAGATCGCCAAGTCGGTGCTGATCTTCCTCGGCATCCCCCTGATCGCCGGTTTCCTCACCCGCCACTTCGGCGAAAAGGCCAAGGGCCGTGAGTGGTACGAGGACACCTTCCTGCCGAAGATCGGGCCGTGGGCGCTGTACGGTCTGCTGTTCACCATCGTGATCCTATTCGCGTTGCAGGGCGAGCAGATCACCTCCCAGCCGCTCGACGTCGTGCGGATCGCGCTGCCGCTGCTGGCGTACTTCGCGATCATGTGGGGCGGGGGTTATCTGTTCGGCGCCGCGATCGGCCTCGGCTACGAGCGCACCACCACCTTGGCGTTCACCGCGGCGGGCAACAATTTCGAACTGGCCATCGCCGTGGCGATCGGCACTTTCGGGGTGACCTCCGGGCAGGCACTGGCCGGAGTGGTCGGACCGCTCATCGAGGTTCCCGTCCTCGTCGCTTTGGTGTACGTCTCCCTCGCCCTGCGCAACCGCTTCACCCGCCGTGAGTCGGCACACCTGCCCGCATCGAAAGAGGTTTGATCCGTGAGCACACCGAGTGTGTTGTTCGTCTGTGTCCACAACGCCGGCCGCTCGCAGATGGCCGCCGGTTTCCTCACCGCTCTCGCCGGGGACCGGATCGAGGTGCGCTCGGCCGGCAGCGCACCGGCCGATCAGGTCAATCCGGCCGCGGTCGCGGCGATGGCCGAGGTCGGCATCGACATCTCCGAGCAGAATCCGAAGATCCTCACCACCGAGGCGGTGCACGCCTCCGATGTGGTGATCACGATGGGATGCGGGGACACCTGCCCGGTGTTCCCGGGCAAGTCCTACCGGGACTGGGTGCTCGACGATCCGGCCGGTCAAGGCGTCGAGGCGGTGCGCCCGATCCGCGACGAGATCAAGGCCAAGGTCGAAGCCCTCGTCGCCGAGTTGACCACCCCGTCCACCCCGCGCTGACCTGCGCGGTTCTTCGATGACGACGAACGTCGAGGTGCTTGTGATCGGTGGTGGGCAGGCGGGTCTGGCTGCCGGTTACTACCTGCGCCGGGCTGGGCACCGCTTCGTGATCCTCGACGATCAGCACAGCCCGGGCGGGGCGTGGCCGCACATGTGGCCGTCGCTGCGGCTGTTCTCCCCGGCGGACTTCGCGTCGCTGCCGGGGTGGCCGATGCCGCGGTGGCCGGACGGTTTCCCGCCGGCACGTCATGTCGGGGACTATCTCACCGGCTACGAAGCCCGCTACGGCCTGCCGATCGAGCGGCCGGTGCGGGTGCAGGCGGTGCGCCGCGACGGCCCCGCTCTGCTGGTCGACACCGACCGTGGGCAGTGGCGGGCGCATCGGGTGATCAGTGCCACCGGCACCTGGCAGCGACCGTTTCGGCCGAGCTATCCGGGCGCGGGTCTGTTCGCCGGGCGGCAACTGCACACCGTCGACTACCGCACCCCGACCGAGTTCACCGGCGCCGATGTCGTCGTGGTCGGGGGTGGTAACTCCGCGGCTCAGCTCGTCGCCGAGATCTCCACCGTCGCGGCGACCACGTGGGTCACCAACCCGTCCGCCGCGGTTCCTGCCCGATGGTGTCGACGGCCGGGCCTTGTTCGAGCTCGCCTCCCGCCGTGCGGTGGCCTTGGCTGCGGGCCGGCCCGATCCCGGTGGCATCGCCGCCCTCGGGGACATCGTGATGGTTCCGGAGGTCCTCGCTGCACGTGAGCGCGGCGTCTTGACCGCGCTGCCGATGTTCGATCGGCTCACCGTCGACGGCATCGCCTGGGGTGAGCGTCACCAGCGGGCTGATGTCGTGGTGTGGGCCACGGGTTTTCGGCCTGCCCTCGCGCATCTGCGGCCGTTGCGGTTGCGCGATCACACGGGCACGGTGCCGGTCGGCGGTACCCGCTCGTTGAAGGAGCCGCGCTTGCATCTGCTCGGTTACGGCGATTGGACCGGTCCCGGTTCGGCCACCATCCTCGGCGTCGGCCGCACCGCCAAGGCTGCCGTCGCCGACCTCGATCTCGACAATTGACCTGCGTGAAAGGGCCTCGCCTGTGAGCACACCCTCGGTGTTGTTCGTCTGTGCGAAGAACGGCGGAAAATCCCAGATGGCCGCCGGGCTGATGAAAGCCGCTGCCGGCGACACCGTCGCGGTGCACTCCGCCGGCACGAAACCCGGTACCAGCATCAACGCCTTGGCGGCCGAGGTGCTGCTCGAAGTCGGCGTCGATATCACCGGGGAGATCCCGAGACCGGTCGATCCGCACTTGGTCCGCGATGTCGATTTGGTGGTCACCCTCGGCCGCGAGGCTCGTCTCGAGCCGGTGGCCGGGACGCGGTTCGAGAACTGGGACACCGATGAGCCGTCCGAACGCGGCATCGACGGCATCGAACGGATGCGGTTGGTCCGCGACGACATCGCCGCTCGTGTCGCCGACCTCGCCGAGCGGCTTCGTCGCTGACGACATCGATGTCGGCCACCCGAACCTGGGTGGCCGACATGAGGTGGGTTGTTCAGCAGCAGGACGTTGTAGTTGGGGTCTGCTGCGTCCCTTCGGTCGGGGCGGTGGCGGTGCCGCAGCACACGCCGCCTTCGGCGGGGGCCGGGTCGTCGAGGTGCTGTGGGCTCGAGCCGAAGGTGTCCGAATCGGCGAGGACGGTGTAGACCTCCCATTTCTCCCCGGCGGGGCCGGTGACCCACACCTTGTCCTGGGTGGCGAAGCAGCAGGTGGTGCCGATCTCCTCGTCGGTGAACAGTCCTTCGCCGGTCAGGCGGGCGATCTCGGCGTGGACCTTCTCGCTCGATTCGACCTCCACTCCGAGGTGGTTGATGGTGCCGCCCTTGCCGGGGTTCTCGAGCAGTACGAGCTTGAGCGGCGGTTCGGTGATCGCGAAGTTCGCATAACCGGGCTTGAGCTTGGCCGGTTCGACACCGAACAGTTTGGTGTAGAAGGCGACCGCTTCGGTCAGGTCGTCGACGTTGAGGGCGAGTTGTGCGCGGGACATGACATCCTCCACCTGTGTGACATATATCGAAGTACTGGGCGCCTACAGAATGCGCCACCTTTTCGACGTATGTCAAGAAAGTAGATAAGCTCGAAGGATGCCGAAAGCCCTACCCGTCATCGACGTCAGCGCCCCCATCTGTTGCGCGCCGGTCTCGGCCGCCCCCATGAGCGACGATGCGGCCCTCGAACTCGCCCTGCGGTTGAAGGCCCTCGCGGACCCGGTCCGCATCAAACTCGTGTCGATCCTGCTCACCGCCGACGACGGCGAAGTGTGCACCTGCGATCTCGCCACCGGCGTCGACCTGACCGAATCCACCGTCAGTCACCACCTCGGCCAGCTCCGCAAGGCCGGCATGGTCGAATCCGAACGACGTGGGATGAACGTCTTCCACCGCGCCCGCACCGAAGCCCTCGACGCGTTACGTGCGGTGCTGGACCCGAACTGCTGCCGCTGACCCCTCATCGACCGCGTGGGCCGATCGTGTTGCCCGGCGTTCGAGGGCAAGCCGCCGCGCAGCAGTGGCGGGGAAGCACCAGGAACGGGTGACCGCTCCCGCCCGAACTCACCGATCGAGCTCTGGTCCGCGCCCTCGGTCGACTCCGCAGGAAAAGGCGCCGTTGTCGTCGGCCCTCGGGGTCACCCTCGAGGACCGCCCCAGCATCTCCCGGAATGCTGCGGGGGTGAGCCGTCGCTGCGGCCGAAAGCCCGTCGAGCACAGCGCGATAGTTCTCGGCCGAAGGCTCGGCAACCGACTGCCCCACCTCCGCCGCGGGTGCCCGATCAGGAAGGAACGATCCGAGCCAGTTCGTCACGCGGGTAAGGACAAGATCGCGGTCATCGGTATAGACGGCCAGCCACTGAATTCCGACCGCGGCGATGCGGTCCAGGATGTCGCCAGCGCCGACGATGCCGTCCCGGATAAATCACCGGGTCGCGGTTCTCCGACATTCCTGGGTGATATCACTAGTGTGATATCGGAGGTGGTCACGGTGGAACAGATCCTGATCCGCAACCTTCCCGCGGGAACCAAGGCTGCCCTGCGGGCGCGTGCTGAGCAGCATCACCGGTCGGTCGAGGCGGAGGTACGCGACATCCTCGGCGAGGCCCTCGAGCGGGAGCCAGTCACGCTCGTCGACCTCTTGAGCACCGATGAGGGTGCCGACATCGAGTTCGAGCCCAAGCGCCTCGGTTTGACCGCCCGAACCGCCGAGTTGTGAAGTACGTTCTGGACACCAACGTGGTGTCCGCGCTGCGAGTTCGGGGCCGTAACCGGTCGGTCGAGGTTTGGGCGGCGTCGGTGCCGGTGGCCGACCTGTTCGTGACGGCCATGACTATTGCCGAGATCGAACGAGGCGTAGTCGCCAATGAGCGATCCGACCCGAATCAGGGAGTGGTCCTGCGCCGGTGGTTCGACGAACGGGTCCGGCCCGCCTTCGCTGACCGTGTGTTGCCGTTTGATCTGCCGGCCGCCCGGGTGCTGGCCACCTACCGGGCGCCCGAACATGCGCCGTTCGACGCCGCTCTCATCGCCGCTGTCGCCCAGGCCGCCGAGATGACCGTGGCGACGCGCAACACCAAGCACTTCGACCCGCTCGGTGTCCGGTGTGTCAACCCGTGGGAACCGAATCCCTGAAGGCCCGACTTCGGTGCAAACGCCCGTCGACCGGGCTCGAGTGCAGTCAATGAGGCTCGCTGAGCTGTCCGGTACGGTCGGCCTCGCTCGGCGGACGAATCGGGATGCCGTATTGCTTTGCGCTCCGGCTCATCTGCGGCACGCTGCACCCCACCTCGTGCCCGAGTTCCCGCCGCGTTCGCCGCTGGGTGACGTACTGGTCGTGGAACCATGCCGGATCGATCGGCGGGCCTGCGGCGATCGGCGTAATGCGGTGGTGTGGTGCCAGCCGGCCTGCTGCCTTCCTGTTGACGCCGATCATCGCGGCGATCTCGGCAAGTCTGACGAGCGAGCAGTCGCTCCCGTAGACGGCGGGCGTTTTCCCGAACGTTCGGCGTTGTGTGCGGACGAAGTGAGCGGCGAGATGCCGATTGGGACGTCGAGGTCACCCCCATGAGCGACGACGCCGCCCTCGAACTCGCCTTATGCCTCGAGGCCCTCGCCGATCCGGTCCGCATCAAGCTCGTATCGATCCTGCTCACCGCCGACGGCGGCGGAGTGTGCACCTGCGATCTCGCCACCGGCGTCGACCTGACCGAATCCACCGTCAGTCCCCACCTCGGCCAGCTCCGCAGGGCCGGCATGGTCCAATCCGAACGACGTGGAATGAACGTCTTCTACCGCGCCCGCGCCGAGTCGCTCGAGGCGTTACGTGCGGTCCTGGACCCGAACTGCTGCCGCTCACCATCCCAGAGCATGAGGCGTCGACGCATGACATCGCCCCGAAAGTGGGGACGCGAGCGGGAACGCGAAGTCGGGAAGGTTGCCGCGTCATGGACCGCAGCAACCCCTAAGACATGAGTTATGCGGGTTGCAGTTCCCGCACTCGTCCGGTGCTGTCGGCCGCCGGGAGCGGCGGCACGGCGAAGCCTTCAGCTTCGGCGGCCGCAACGAACGAGCGCCACCGACGACTGACCGTGGACTTATCGACGTGCAACCGCCGCGCAACCTGGGTTTGCCGCAGGTGCGGCTCGTCGATGAGCATCGCCGCCACGCGTTTGACCGAGTCGGTGAAACTGCCGTCGGCGAGGAACTGCTGCAACCCGGCCGCGGTATGCGGGTAACCGTTGCGCGTTGCATCGGCGCCGCGGGCGTTCACGACAACATCGGCGTCCACGGTCGTCTCGGCGAGGGCAACCCCCGCAACGCCGGACTCGTGTGAGGTTCCGGGTGATGCACCATTCGCTTCCTGGTGCACCTCGTGGGCGCGGCCTGCATCGGTTGCGCTCTCTCGCGTTGCCACGGCGACGAGCGTGAAATCATGCTCCGTCGTCTTCTCGGTCGCAGTGCAGATCGGTGCAGCGGTGTTGCCCTCGCGTTGCACGACATGAGCCACCGTTGCAGCATCACGGCGTTGGGTGCGTTCGTCGATGACAACCTGCAGCATCATGGTGAACAGGTGAAACAGTGCCAGCCACAACAGCGGGAAGATCGCCGCAATGATCGCGGCAATGGCTGGGGGTTGCGGGATGAACCCGAGGTGCTCCCCTGCTGCAACGCGTGCGAGGTTGCGGGCGGCGAGTTGATAGGAGTGGTACGAGTTGCCCACCACACTCAACGCGACGGTGACGACCGCCAAGCTCATGCAGTAGCGCCGCGCCCAAAGGTGCCGGTTGGCAACGCGGAAGATGACGTAGCCGGCTGTTGCAGCGGCCTGTGCAACGTCGATGGCAACCGGGGCCATCCATGCACGACTCGGATGCACGTTGATTTCGATGGCCAGTGCCCGCAACGCATCGAACGACAGCGTGAACGCCAACGCCGCAAGAAGCAACGCCATCGTTGCCACCGCGGCGACACCGAGCATCTTCGAACGCACCGGCCGCGCATCGTGGTGCAACGGCGGTGCGGACTGAGTGGAGTCATCGGACACGACGGAAGCCTCTTTCTACGAAATTCTCTAGAGGGGTGCTGATTCGACTACTGACACGTGCTCTTGGCGTCTGACTCCCCTCCCGCCCCGGTGCGGACAGGACATGGACGAGGTGCGCCGCACGAACCACACGGAAACGGGCGGGTTGCAAGGTCGGTGGTCAGTTGAAGACGTCGACGAACCAGGTGCCGTCGATCTGCTGGGTGGTGACGGTCTGGGTGATGCGTTGCACGCCGTCGGGGCGCAGTTCGGACAGGTCGACGAGGTAGACATCCTCGGACAGGGCCTTGGTGCGGACGCAGTAGTTGGTGCCGACGGGGATCTCGTCGATGAACGGCTGCAATTGCTCGGCCGGGACGACGGAACTGTTCGGGGTGGCCAGGGCGCGCGCGGCGACCGCGTCGCGCCGGACGTAGTAGGCGTAGTTCCAGGCGGCGATCACCCCGGCGCCACTGCGCTGGTCACCCCGGTCGGCGCGGCACTCGTCATCGAGATCCGACGCCGGCGCCGTCGGCGTTGCGGACAGTTCGAGAATCGGTGTCCCCACATTGTCGGACGTCGGTGCTGCCGTTGCGGACTCCTCGCCGCGTGCGCTCCACATCACCCCTGTGGTGACGGCGGCAACCCCCACTGCAATGGCGATGGCAACCACTGCAACGCGGCCTGTGCGCCTCGATGTGCGCGGCACAGGTCGCTCGTGTGGGGTCACCGCCGGTGCAACCAATGCACCGTCGATCGCATCGCCGGGTGCAACCGGATCGGCGGTTGCACCCGAGCGTTGGGTGGGTGCACCGCCGAGAAGGTCGACGACGGCCGGATGCCGAAATGTTGTCTTGCCGAGTTTCATCGGGGTGCACCCACATCCTTGTTGTGCGGTCAGGCGGAGGCCGGGGCGCCAGCGCCCTGTCCGACGGCGGTCGAGATCATCTCGGCGGCAGTGCCGGCCGAACCACCGAAGAACGCCTCCAGGGTGGAGTCGACGGCGGCGATCACGTTCTCGCCGCCGAGTTGCGCCGTGACCCATTCGCGGGCTTGTGAATCGATGTGAGGTGCTGTCTGCACCGCGCTGCGCACGACCTCCGCAGTGGCGGCACCGACCGGTCCGGAGGTCTGCCACTGCTCGACCGTCGCCGCGGTCTGCTCGGTGATCACGTCCTGCTGCACGTCCGGCAACTCGACCTCGATCGGCTGTCCTTCGTCGTCCCCGGCACCGAAGGCGGTACCGGCAGCCAACCCGATCGCACCACCGACGATCGCGCCGGGGACTGCGCCGACGGCACCGCCGATCGCCGCACCGGCCGCGGTGCCTGCGACACCGGTCGTGATCTCGGGCAGCACCGGGATCGGCAGCGGCACCACCCCGCCGAGGGCGGCGCCGCCGATGCCGCCGATGGTGCCGCCGATCAGCGCACCCGGCACCGCACCGGCCACGACACCTGCGGTCGCACCTGCGGCGACACCGCCGATCTGTGCGGCGGCGACGCGGTCGGCGCGATCAGCACCGACACCGACGGAACGCCAGAAGGTGGCCACCTGGGATCGGGTCAGGCCGGCGGTGTTGTTGGTGCGCTCGCGGTCGGCGTCGGTAATCCAGTTCGGCTGGGTGAGGTGGTAGTCGCCGATCATGATCTTCGCGGGCGGGGCGATGTAGATCGGGGCCTGCTCGACCGGGGTCGGAGCGTGCAGCGTCGACAGCTCCAGCGGCGGGGTGTACGTGGTCTGCCGGTTGTAGCGGCCGGTGTCGTAGTCGTAGTTCGGCAGCGGCTCGTACTGCGGCTGCACTGCGGGCGGGGCGGACCAGTAGATCGGCTCGGACGGCGCCTGCGGCACAACCTCCACCTCGGGCTGCGGTGCCGGGGTCGTGGTGGTGCCGCCTTGCGTCCCGCCACCGGTAGTGCCGCCCTGGGATGGGGCCGCCCCGACGGTCGGGGCCAGCACCAGTCCTGCCGCCACTGCCGCGGTCGCGACGAACGCGGCCGTGGCCTGACGCTGGACTGTGCGGTGGCGACTCGTTGCGCGGCGGGCGGCGCGATTCGGGGTGGGATTGTCGTTGCTCATCGGGCATTGCCTTTCATCGATCGGCCACAGAGATGGCCGGGCCTGGTCGGGGATCGGAAAAGGGTCAAGTGGAGCGGCCTCGCGCCCGGACCGAAAACGGTTCCGGACCAACGGGATCAGGGGGCGTCTGCGATCAGATCGACGACGGTGGCGGCGAGGACGGTCAACGCCTCGCAGGTACCGCGCCGTAGCTGGCTCAAGGTGATGCGCCCACCGGAGGCGAACAACGGCTCGAACGGCATCCGGCACACCGGCACACCGAGCGCGGAGAAGGCATCGACGGCGTCGATCTCGACCATCGGCACATCCCCCGGCCCCTCGGTGATGACCACGACCGTGCGGGCGAGCACATCCGGGCGGACGGCATGGATCGCGTCCAGGGTGCGCTGGGCAGCGACCGCGCTGTCGCGGCGCAGCGGCACCGGAACGATGACGGCGTGCGCGGCGGTGATCGCCCACCGCCAGCTGCCGGCGTGGCGCGAGTTGCCGGTGTCGGCGACCAGCAGGTCGTAGTGGTGTCCGAGGATCGCCGCCAACGTCGCGGCGTCGTCGTAGCTCACCGGTGCCGCCGCCCCGATTCCGCCGGCGACGACATACGAGCCGCACGGCTGACGGGTCAGATACCGAGTGAGCACGGACGGGCGCACCGGCTGCACCTGGTCACCGAGATCGGCGAGCAGCGACGCCACGTCCTGCCCTGCGGCCGGGGGAAGCGCGATCCGATCGGTGAAGCTGCCGCCGACCTCCCCGAGGTCCAGGCACGCAATCGTGGCGGGGCCGCGATACTCGGCCAGTGTCTCGGCCAGAGCGATCGCCATCGGGGTTTTACCGACGCCGCCTTTGATGTTGGCGACGGTGACGAGCGCGCCGTCCGGCAGCGGCCGGGCGATCGTGGTGTGCGCCGCGCGCAGCCGCATCTCGACCGAGTCGGGTTTCGGTGCAAGCCCCAGGCCGAGCATCGCGTTGAGCCGTCCCCGCATTCCGAGGCGGGCGGGTTCGCCGGCCGCTGGGTTGACGCGGGGTGCGGACAGCGCCGACAACGCCTCGATCCGGCCGCTGAGCGGCTCTGTGGCCAATTCTGGGGGTAGCGTGGACTTCGAACCCGGCGACCGTGTCGGCGCGGCGTGTACGGGCTCCTGAGCGGGCGTCTGGTCAGTCGGTGCGGGTGTCTCGTGGGTGAGCGGTTCGGTAGCCACGGTCACCGGCCCGGCCGGCGCCGCGGAGGCAGCCTCACTGGCCGCCGAAGCGGGTTCGCTCACCACGACCGGAATCGGGACGCTCGGAGCACTTTCGGTGAGCTTGCCGTCAGGGCCGACCGTGAGGAAGCGAGTGTCTTTGCCGGTGCGGTAGACGACCTCGACGGCGGACTGCTGTTTCGCTGCGAGGGTGCGCACGAAGTCGTGCACGACAGCGGCCAGTGCCCTGTCCTCGGTTGCCGCCAGTTCCATCGGGGGCACGTCGGCGCCGGTGAGCCTCGCGCGCGCGGTGGTCGCGGAGGTCGCCTCGATCTCGACGGTCGGCGCCATGGTTAGTTGATCCCGCCGAAGGCGCCGGCGCCGGCCAGTGCGGTGTCCATCTCGTCGATGACAGCATCGGTCTGCTCGAGCTCGGCCAACGCGTTGGTGCGGGCTTTGCCGTCGGGCAGCGCTTCGATGACCACGCGGCGCTTGGCCGACGCCTCACGGATCTCGGCGAGGCGTTCGCGCGTGAGTTCCTGCTTCTCGTCAAGTTTGCCCAGCCACGCCGGCGAGGTCTGTTTGAAGTACTCGCGCAGCGCCTTGATCACCGGGTCGTTGGCGCCCTTGGAGACGAACGGTCCACGCAGCGCGGCGACGTCCTCGGCAGTAGGGGTGATCGACTGAGAAATGCGGCGAGTCATCGGGGTTCCTTCCGGTGGTGATTACGGGCGTGGTTCACAGGGCCGACGAGCGGCCACTACGGGGGTTGATGCGATCGCGACGACACGGACAGCGATCAGACGCTCGTGCGGCGTGCCGTCCGATGCTCATGCGCTGTGACCGACGAGGTCGGGTTCGGGTAGGACAACGACGCCGTTCGCGTCGAAGGCAATGCGGGTGGTGACCCGACCGGCGCCGATGGTCAGGACAGTCTCGATGACCTCGCCTCGGTTGCCGCGACGCACATCGACGGCATCGACAGTGACCGGCACCAGGTCACCGTCCTCGTCGTCGATGAGCACGGTCTGCCCTGCGGTCACACTCGAGGCCGGGATGACATCAGCGAAGTCCTCATCCGCAGACTCAGGTTCCGGTGCGGCTTCGGCGCCAGCCTTGGCCATCGACACGGTGCCGACACCGCCCGTACTCGTACCGCCGAGGACGATCGGCTCGGGCACGCTTCCGTGGTTGCGTGCCCGCCGCGCCAGGGCGCGTTCGGATTCGATGAAGTCGGCCAGCTCCGGCGAGTAACAGGTGAACTGCGGCGCCTCGGCCGGCATCAACCCGTCGATAGTGGATTTCTCGCTCTCCGACAGCTGGTTCCACTTGTTCGGATGCTTATCGACGTTCGGGGTCCACCACATCTGTGCATCGACCGGTGACCCGTCGTCACCGAGCGCGATCCCGCGGCCCTTGACCGAGGTGTCGACCTCACGGCCCACCGTCGAATCACCCCACATCATCAACGCGCCGTCCTGCGAGAGATTGCCGAGCGAGATGCGGGTGCCGAAGTTGTCACGCGCATTGCCGGAGGCACCACCGAACAGGGACGCATCCGGACGCTGCACACCGAGCAACAACCGGATGCCGGCCGAGCGCGCCAACACTGCCAGATCCGCCCACGCCCCGAGCGGATCGAGTTCCTTGAGCAGAGTCTTGGTTTCGTCGTCGCCGGTCTTGGCCAGGCGCTGCCACTTGCCGGAGAGGATGAAGAACTCGTCGAGCACCGCGATCATCAGCGGCAGCTGCGAGCCTTCGATCTTCATCTGATGGATGTAGGCGTTGCGCGCCATCATCTCCGTATGCAGGGCGCGCACGAACATCGCCGCGCGCAGCGCGTCGTAGATGATCGCCCCACAGCCGGGGTAGCCCTCGAGGCCGTCGAGTTCGATCATCTTCGGATCGACCCCGACGAACGGAACCCCGCGACGTGCCGCTTCGGTGAGCAGCGTGCGGATCACCGAGGTCTTACCGCCGCCGGTGGGTCCGACGATCAGGCAGTGTGGCTTGTTCGAACTCGTCGAGACATCCCAGAACATGATCCGGTCCGCCGCGCCGGTCGCATAGGGCAGGTGCCGCAGGTTCTCATCGACCAGTTCCAGGGGGTGGTCGACGCGCTCGGGCATGGCGGTGACCAGCCGCATCACCAGATAGCCCTTGTTCGGATACCAATCGCAGGTCCAGTTCCGGCCGGATTCGTGCGGGCCGGCGAGCGAGGCGAGGGCTTCGTCGACCTTGGCCTGGAAGCCGGGTGCGCCGGCGTTCATCGACTTGGCGAAGGCGATGCGGTAACCGGTCTCGATGCCGTCCTCGTCGATGGTGTCGACGCTGACCTTGGGGCTTTTGAAGATCGTGGCGCCGTCGAGCGCATCCTGCAGGACCTTCTGTCGTTCGCTGCGGGTGTCCGGGGTGATCGGCGTGCGGGTGATGACGAGCCGGTCGCGGTGCGCGTCGTGCCGCACCGTCACCGCCGAAGTCTCGCTGGTACCGAAGGCCGATTCGACCGCACACGAGAGCGCCTCGAACTGTTTGGGGCGGATCACTGCACCGCGCGAGAGCTTGATTCTCGCGCCTCGGATCGAGCGCCCGGTGGTGGGCCGCGAGATCGAGATCTTGGTGGGTATATGCCCGGTGCTCTGTTGCACCATCGCGTCGAGCATCTGTGACCACTGGTGAGTGAGGTGCCGCGAAATGTCGAGGGCGATCAGCGGAGCGGTGACTACTGCCAGCGGCCACCGGTAGTCGTGCAGCCCGGTCAGCGCCTCGACGACCGAAGCGTTTCCCGCGACAGAGGCAATAAGGGTCGGGCTGGAGAAGGCAGCTGCGGCAAAGGTTGCCGTCAGCGGCGAGAAGGGCACGAAGCGGGACACGCAGGTCATCCGCCCGTCGCCGGTCCGATCGCCGCGAGCGTCGGTGGTGTCGCCGACCGTGTCGCGCCATGCAGCGACGAGCCAGTCCTTGAGAGGGTCTGGAGTTGCGCTCACTGCCTGCGCCTTTCACTCGTGCTCGTCTTCGCCGGATGCCGTCCGGTGCGGTGTGCGAGCACAGTGGCAGAGGGCCCGAGTTTTCACCAAGCAGGTGACGGCGTTGCGAACTGGTGCAGGTGATGCGCTCGGATCCGTGAGTGTCCGGCTCGATGAAATTGCGCCTCAACGTGTTCGGCGCTCAGCAGAGAAGACCTCCACCACAGCGCTTGCAGCGCTATGTCGCCGGGTGTTCATTCGAGTGGTGATCACAGCGCGCGCATACCGGTTCAGCGAGCGTTCATCCGAGCATGCGTGTGGGCACTCGTACGTGGTGTGTCGAGCGCTCCACACCCCGACTTCCCGTGCAGTTATCAAGCATGGGCACGACCGCCGCAGTGAGCGCTCCGAAGAGCGTTCGACGTGGTCGGTTGCGGATACCGTTGGCGCCGCGCGCAATTCTGGATTACACTCCCCCCAAGGAACGCCGGGGGGAGTGACCCCGTCAGGGGTGGGCGTCGCGAGCGCTCTGCGCAGCACTGGGATTCACCGCTCGAATCCACCGCCCATCTCACGCGCTCTGTCGAGTGCCATGATGCGCACTCCCCCACTCCCCCACTCCCCCACGATCACCCCTGTTTCCCCCAGCCCGATCACGGCCCTGCGAACCTCTCTCGCACAGGGCACACACCTGGCGTTGAGGCATGTTCGTCCACCGCCCCGGCCGGCCCTATCGCTCGGGTCGCTGTTCAGGCATCGAGAGCGCATCGACGATCGCCTCGCTCCATGTGCAGTGACGGCGCGCGTGAACATCGCTGCTCCGCACTTCCCGCCACGTGAGCTCGGCATGGCTGTCCGGTCTCGATCGTGGAGGTGTTTCTCGCGCTCGTTCTTCCCCGTCGACCTCGCCGGATGTGTCCGTTGTGTGCGTTCACCTGTTTGGGCGAGATCGCGTGCTCGTTTTACGTTCTCGGCCGTCGCCTTTCGGGCGTACCGACCGAACCATCACTGGAGTGCTCATGTCTCTCGCGCCAAGTCTTGCCGAACTGGCGATCACGACCATCCCGCGTGGTGACGTGCTCGCCCAGACCACCGAGGTCAACACGACCGGGGTCCGCGCTTGGATCGAAGACAACATCGTCTTCACCATCCTCGTGTTGATCGCGTGCGTGGTCCTGATGGGTGGGCTGCGCGGCAACCTTTCGAAGGTCGTCACCGTCGGCGGCCTGTCGCTGGTGGGCATGGCGTATCTGGGCATCGCGACGAACACCACCGCGGCAACCGGCATCGGCAATTGGCTCCTCGGTCTGGTCGGCATCCAGGTCTGACCACCGCACGCAAGCATCGGCCGACGACCGAAAAAGGGGTACCGATCGTGATCGACAACGACGACATGCTGCACCGCGTGGACCGGCACTATCTCGGCCCGACCGGCTTCACGCTGCCGTTCCGCCTCCGATATGCCGCAGTCGGACTCGGCGCGCTCATCACCGCGACGGTGTTCGTCATCGCCCGCGCGGTCGTGCAGGTGCCGCTCGGCTTCCAGTCTCTGGTGGTGATCGTCGGGATCGGTGTTGTGATCACCGTGCGGGTGACGAAGTACGTCAACGCCGACCGTTCGGTCCGGTCGGTGATCCGAGCTGCGTGGAACGACCTGATCGCACCGCGCCCACCCAAGGCAGGACAGACCGTCGTCCTCGCCATTCCCGCTGCCATGCGTGCCTCGCGCGGTACGCACGCCGCAGCGTCGAGCGAAGGGAACTGCTGACGATGGCTGTTCAGCCCGACAACGACATTGCCGCGTTGTTCGACCCGAACTTCGACGACCCCGAACCGACCGTGGTGCCGCCGGGTGCGTTACCCCCGTCGTGGGCGGCGGCGATGGCAGCACACCGCACCGCCTCCCCACCCTCGGTTCCGGATCCGAATGCGGACGCGACGCAGGCCGCGGAGCTGGCGTGGTCCCAGGTGCCCGACAGCAGCATCACCGCCCCTGATGCGGTGACCGCTTCCCCCACCGCAGCGAGTGCAGACGCACCGCCCGCACAGCGCAGGCGCGGACGCACCAAGCGCGGCACGTCCGCCGACACCGACGCGGAGTTCACCCGGCAAACCAAGGCCGCCGCCAAGCGCGCCGCTCGCACGCGCAAAGTAGTGCGGCTGCAACTGATCGGGGTCGAAGGAAACATCACGCGCACCCGTACCCAGTCCACAGCGTGGTTCGTCCAGCCTCCGGGGCCGTGGAACATGCGCCCGGTGGGCCGGCAACGTCGCTACATCCAGAATGAAGCGCTGGTGTTGGCGAACCTCGCCGAAGCCGGCGTCATCGGAGTGCACCGCCGGCTGGTGCGCACCCCGTGGCCGGTACGCCAGTGGGCGCAAGCTCACGACGGGTGGGCCGAACCGATCGCGGATGTGCCGGGCGCGTTGTCGTGGTCGGACTATCTGCGCGGTCAGCAGCACGCCATGCTGTGGGGCAGCCCCACCCTCAAAGGCCGCTACTGGGGCATCGAACTACCCCCGCGCTCGACACTGGCCAGCGGGCTCGACACCGTCTCCGACTGGTTGCTGCCCGCCGTCGAGGTGCCGCTGCTCGGCCGCGTCGCAAAACTGGTCCGCGCGTGGGCGCGCACGGCGTTCTTGGGCGAGCAGAAGGCGCTCGCCGAGCATCTCGCCACGATCGAACGCATCCTCTCGGGACAGGGGGTGCGTGCCAATCCCGCCACCGCCGCGCAGATGGACTATCTGCTGCTGCGCTCGGCCTCATTGGGGTTGCCGCTCGATGCCGAGGGCGTGATCTCCGGCGGCGGTGACTGGGCGCAGTCCGATGTTGCTGCGCTCGAGGACCTCACCGACCTCGAATTGACCCCCGGTGACGGGTACACGACCGTGCGCGGGAAGGTCGGTGGCTGGGACTACACCGGCTACGCGATCATCTTGACGGTCGGGCGCATGGCGCCGTTGCCGATCCCGGAGCGGATGCTGCCCTGGCAGGTCATCGGCGACTCCTCCGGTGAACCGCTCGAATGGTCCGAACGCATCCGGTTGAAGACCACGAGCCAGACCATCCGCAGTCTGCGCCGGCTCACCGCGCGCATCGAGGCGCAGTTCGACCACTACACCGTCGAACACGACCAGGTGCCGCCGCAGGAACTCGCCGAACAGCACGCGCTCGCGCAGCGGGTGATCTCCGACATCGAGGACGACCACTCGGGGCTGTCGGTGCGTACCGAGGGCTGGTACCGGGTGCTCGTCGTCGGCTCGTCCCCGGACGAGGCGAAGCAGAAGGTCTCGATGCTTCAGGAGATGTACGCCCCGCGCATCCGCCTCGAACACGAGCATGGTCAGTACCAGTTGCTGCGCGAGTTCATCCCTGGCGAACCGTTGGCCAATATCGCGCACTGTCGGCGCATGAGTGTCGAAACCGTCTCCGCCGGGATGGCCGCGGTCGGCGACCGGATCGGGGACCGCACCGGCGTGGTGATCGGCGAGACCGCCTCGATCGCACCGCGACCGGCGGTGTGGGATCTGTTTGCCGCGCACGAGAAGAAGCACAAGTCCGGCTTGACCCCGATCGTGGCGGTGCCTGGCTCGGGCAAGACGTTCCTGGCCGGGATGCTCGTCTACCAGGCGGTGCGTGCCGGTGCCTACGGGGTGGTGCTCGACCCGTCCGGACCGCTCAAGAAACTCGCGCAGCTCCCCGAGTTCCGGGGTATCGCCGAAGTTCAGGCGTTGACGGGGCGCACCTCGCGGCCTGGCTCGCTCAACCCTTATCGGGTGATCGTCGATCCGCGCCGCGACGATCCCGACTACGTCCCGGCCAATCCGGACTACGCCGACGATGCCGATCCCGTCACCGCAGCCCAGTCGCAGTACGAAGCCGACCTGCGGGCCGCGCAGGCCGAGCGGATCTCGGTGGCGGTGTCGGTGCTGAAGATGATGCTCTCCCCCGCCCGGCTCGAGCACGAGTGGACCGAAACCGTCCTGCAGACCGCGGCGAACACCGTCGGCGGCGGACGGCACCACAACCTGCGCGAAGTCCTCGACGCGATCGCCGCGCTCGGTCGCGACGACGAGAACCTTGATCTGCGTACCTGTGCGCGCAGCGTGCATCAGGAGTTGTCGATGATGGCTGATCTCGCCGAGGCCCGCGTGCTCTTCCCCGAAGCGGGCACCACCGGTGAGCCGGAGGACATCGTCGACAACAACACTCGACTGACGGTGTTGACGATGCCCGGCTTGCAGCTCCCACCCACCGGCACCGACCCGTCGCAGTGGACCCCGCAGCAACGCATGGCCGGCCCGCTCATGCACATGGCCGCGTGGCTTGCGAACCGGCTCGTCTACGAACTGCCCCGCTTTGAGCGCAAGGTGCTGTTTCTCGACGAGAACAAGTACCTCGAACAAACCGGTGCCGGCCGCACCCTGAACCTGCGCATCGCCCGCGACTCGCGCAAGTACAAGGTTCGCGCGTTGGTGTGCTCGCAGCTGCCCGACGACTATCTCGGCGTCGACGGCAGCGACGACAAGTCCGCACTGACCTACGAGGTCATCATCGGCGATCTCGGTGGCAACACCCATGCCATCGACGGCGCCCTCAAACTACTGAACCTTCCTGCCGGGGAAGGCTACGAAGCGTTGTTGGCCGATCTCGGTGGTGGCGGAGAAGACACCCTCGATGAGGACACCGACACCGAGCACCTCGACCAGGCACGCCGGTTCATCGTGAAGATGGCTGACGACATCGAACTGGTCCGCTCGGACTGGACCCACTTCGTCCACCTGGCACACGTATTCGCCGCGCTCGATTCCCGCGCGACCCGCGCCGCGATGGACACTCCTGCATGAGCGCGCAACGAGCACGCCGGATTCTCCCGGCACTGTCACTCTCAGTCCGCTACGTCGGGCAGCCTGTGGGGCTGGTGGTCCGTGTTCTGGTCGTACTGATGTTCGCTGCGGTCGTCCTGATTGGGGCCGGCACCGGGGTGGCCACAGCCAGCGGCTTCGACTGCAAGGACGTACCGGCCCCGGAGTTCCCCAATGAGACCGTCGAGACGACCTTCGACTCGTCCAGCGCCAACCGGCCGCCGATCGAAGGTGGGGGTGGCACGGGTTATGAAAGCTACGGTTGGGCCGGACTGAAATGGCACACCTACGACCTCGGCTGCGGTGAGGATCTGGTGCGCGCTCCCGACGCGGTCAACGACACCACGCTGGGCAACACCTTCCTGACGATCGGGAAGTCACTGGCGGCCGCGGCGTTCTGGCTCGACGACCAAACCAAGACCGGACGCGACGCGCTTGATGCCGGGGTCGACTCGGCACTCGAACAGTTCGACCGGATCGTCTACTCGATCAGCGACGGCATGCGCGGGGTCTACGGACAGTGGCTGGGGATCGCACTGACTGTCGTCGCTGTGATCGTGCTGTGGAAGTCGCTGAAGGCAGACACCGCCGGCGTTACCCGAACCTCGGCAATCGCAGCGGCCGGGCTGATGCTCGGGGCGCTGATGGTCGGTGCACCACAAAAGGCGGTTCAGGTCGCCGACGACACGTTCGGCTCGCTGATCACCGATACTCAGGATCAGATTTTCTCGGTCCAGTTCGGGGACGGCCCGGGCGGCGGCACACTTACCGGTGGACCGACCGACCCGCGCAACGTGCTGATCGACCAAGTTTTCCTTCCCGATTGGCGCACGGGTTGGTTCGGCACCAATTACGACGATGCGGACACCGCCGGGCTCGGTCCGAAGTTGCGTGATTCGCTGGCGTTTTCGTACGAAGAGCAGGAGCGCGTCAAGAACGACCCGGACGCCCAGGCCGAACTCGCCGCCCAGAAGGCCGACACGTTCCGCGAGATCGTCGCGTCGCTGGAATCCGACCATCAGTTGTCCTACTACCAGTTTCAGGGCAAAGACTCCGGCCGCACCTCGACCGGTTTCATCGGCATGGTCAAACTGGCGATGCCATCGATGCTGTGGATCGGCGCCTCGATCCTGAAGATCACCGCACTGCTCGCGATCCGCTTCGCCATCCTGTTCGCGCCACTGTGGGTGCCGTTCGCGATGATCGCCGGTGGTTGGCTGGGCCGCATCCTGCGCATGCTCGCCACCGCCTATGTGTGGGGCGTGGCCGGTGCAGTCATCGTCGCGCTGTACCTGATGGCGCTCGTGCAGCTCTACGTCGATGCCGACGGACAGGTCGACGGGTCCTGGCGATTGTGGTTCATGGTGCTGCTCACCGTTGTGTGCTGGGCGATCATGCGCCCATTCAAACGGGTAGGCCAGACGTTCACGCAGAACAGCTCGAGCATGGTCAACCGCAGAACCCGCGAAGCAAAGCGCTCCCTCAAAGCCAAGGCATTCGCCGCGGCAGGTGCCGCCATCGGCGGCCCGGGCGCAGCGATCGCAGCCAAGACCGGCGAACGCCTGACGCGAAGGAACCCCAGGGACAACGACGAGGTCGAGACGAAGTCCACCGGCTTCCGGCCTGAAGGCCGCGGACTCAACAACCGCCGACAACAGGCACTGGCCCAGGCGCGAGCAGAGGCACGCACGAACAGAACCGAGCACCTGGGCCGCGGCGACCGTATAGCCGACCGTGACACACGCATCGCCGGTATCGCAGCCAATGCCGGCCGTAATCTGGACCGGGGCGAGAAACCGCTGGGCGACAAGGACACCGAGCGGGCCGTGACCTCCGGTGCGGCCGCATGGAAACGGTTGGACAAAAACGAGGCCGAGGACCGACGCCGGGAGCGGCAGGCCCGCAAAGAACTTCTGACCGCCAGTGTCGGTCAGCGCTGGGATGGTGGGGATCGCTCGGCCATCGCACCGATGAAGGTCTACACCCCGACCCGTCACCGCGAGTCCGCACACGCCACCAGCATCGGCACTCGTGAGTCACGGTATGCCGCCCTCCGCGGTGAGCGTTCGACCGGGACCACGCCTTCCCGACCGCGGGTCTGGAATGCGCCCACCCCAGACGGTCCTCTCCCGCGGGACAGGTATCTCTGATGTCTCGGTCCGGACCCAACCCCGTCCTTGCCCCTGTCCGCCGCTGGGTGCTCTACTCACGCACGAACCTGACGGTATCGGTAGTCGGTGTCGTCGCAGTGTTGTCGCTCGTTGGCATGCTGGTCGGGGAAGATCCGCAACCGCAGCCAGCAGAAGAGACGGCGGCCGCTGCGACCGAGACTGCGGCTGCGGCGACGGTGGACGCGATCAGCTACGAGCTCTACGAGGTGAGCGAGTCTCAGGTGGTCGCCAGGACGGCGGCCCAAGCTACAGCCAGTGCACCGGCCACTGCGATGGCCTACGCCCACACCTTCGTCGACACCACACTCTCGGATACGCAGTGGACCACCACGCTTGGCCACTACACCGTCTCCGAGCCCGGACCGGCCATGGTAGCGGCACGGCCGCGCACTCCGGTGGTCATCACCGGACCCACAGTAAGCACTTCCGTCGCCGGCTCCGCAGGGACACAGAGCGCACGGGTTCTCGTGCCAACCCAGGCCGGAGAGATGACGGTCTCTGTCGTGGTCGAGGAGCTGTCCGGCGGGACGCAGCGGTGGGTGGTCGACACTCCCCTGCCGACCCTCGACCTGTCCGACATGGAGGATCTCGCACCGCGGACCACCACACCTGCAGCCCCTCGAACCTCGGCGGAGCCCACGACACCCCGACCGATACCGACGCCGACCCAGGCGCCCACCCCTCAACCGGCGTTCGACCCCCACCAACCGGAGCAGGACCCCATACCGAGCCCCAGTGTCGACCCCGCCCCGGTACCGGTACCGGGCCCGATTCCGATTCCCGACCTCGACACCCCGATCCCGGGGCAGCTGTGACCATCCACGGCGCCGGCAAGGCGCTGCTGCTCAGTGGCGCAGCTGTCATCACAGTCGGCATATCCGCCTGTACGACAGGAACTCCGGTGATTCCCCACGATCCGTGCCGGACCGTCCCCACCCGCGACAACAACTCTGACGGGACATCGGATCTGCAATCGCGTGTCTCCGGCCCGATACAGCTACCGGTCCACCCCGGAACCACCACCCACACATCCGGGTTCGGCCCACGCTGGGGGACGCACCACCACGGGGACGATCTGGCAGGACCTGTCGGCACACCGATACTTGCCGCGCTCGACGGAATCGTGGTCGCCGCAGGATCCAGTGGGGAAGGACCGGGCGTCGGATTCGAGAACTGGGTGATCATCGACTCGAACGTCGACGGCTCGCCCGTCAGCACCGTCTACGGACACATGTTCATCGCCGGAATCCACGTCACACCTGGCCAGCACGTCGCCGCTGGTGATCACATCGCCGACATCGGCAACGCCGGAAGCAGCACCGGCCCACACCTGCACTTCGAATATTGGCAGGGCGGCAGACTGCAGGGCGGCACCCCGATCGACCCGGTGACCGTGCTACCCGAGATCGCCCGGCAGAACGGCGGAGCACCGCCGTCCGTCGAAGACTCTCACGACAACAACAATCACGGTGATCAGGACAGCAACGTCCAGCTCGTCGCCACCTCCCGCTCGACTGCCGACTGTTCGGGATTCGGCGTGGCCGGCGGCGGCAATCTGGCCTTCGGGACCGTACCGGCCGAGTTCGAGCTGTGGCTGCGCCGCGCGGGCGGGGTATGCCCCGAGATCGACTCGCCGCTACTGGCCGCGCAGCTCCAGCAGGAGAACAACTTCCGCTACGGTCCGAACGCCCCCGTGTCACCTTCTGGCGCGATCGGACCGGCGCAGTTCATGCCTGGCACCTGGGTCACCTGGGGTAAGGACTACGACGGCGACGGAACAGCGGACCCGAATTCGATCGGCGATGCGGTGATGTCGCAGGCGCACTTCATGTGCGCGCTCCATCAAGATGTTGCTGGGATTTCGGGGGATCCGATCGAGTTGACGCTCGCGGCCTACAACGCCGGTCCCGGGGCGGTGTTGCTGCATCGCGGTATCCCGCCCTACGCCGAAACACAGAACTACGTCGCCAAGATCACGGCAGCCCGCGCGGCCTTCACCAACCCGAACTCGCGGGGTCGGTTCACGCCCAAGGCCTTGAGTGACAACAGCCAAGTCGTTGCGGCCGCGCGCGAATACCTTGGCACCCCGTACGTCTGGGGTGGCGGAGGCATCGCAGGCCCGTCCGGCGGAGGGTTCGACTGCTCCGGTCTGACGTCGTTCGCGGTCCACGCGGCCAGCGCCGGCACGGTCACGCTTCCTCGCACGTCCGAGCAACAGTGGAGCGTCGGAGTCGAAATCCCGATCGCGCAGGCACAACCCGGTGATCTTGTCTTCAGCAACTGGGGACCGAACGGGCCCGGTCACGTGGGAATCTACTCCGGTAACCGCCGGATGATCCATGCCCCGACGACCGGCGCCGTGGTCGAGGAAGCACCGCTCCAAGCAGAAATGAAAGCCCGCCGGGTGATGTAAGGGAGACATGTTATTCGTGCTGGCATCAAGCATTTTCACGTATATCGGAGGGGGCCCCTTTGAAGGCAGGAAAGCTTGTCGCGGGGGTGCTAACCGTCCTGGCCGTCAGTTGGGGCACGCATTCGTGTCTGTCGCCCCAGCGAGAAGTCGCGGGACCGGCACCCGCCGCCGCGGAGCTATCTATCTCCCCGACATCGGCTACACCCGCCACAACAGCGGACTCTCCTCCCGCGGCTGCGCAGGCCCCGACCCCGTCCCCGGCAGCTCAGGCAGCCGAGGACGCGGCGAAGAAGGGCCTGACCGTGGTGTTCACCTGGTACCCAGCCACCGACAGCACCCAGAACGACGCCTACGGACGTGCACGCGACTGGCTGACCGACGCCCTTGCCCAACGCATGATCGTCGACGCCCGCACCGAACGCGGTCCTGGGGCGCAGTGGGCTCAATGGTCCGAGCAGCAAGCGAAGGTCATCGCCGATGTCAGCATCGAATGCTCCGGCTGCCCCGGAGACACCGACACCATCATCCATCGCGTAGCCACCATCGAACAGACAGCGGTGTCCGGCAGCGGCACCGATACCGTCGAGCCCGGCACCACGGTGTGGGTCACGCTCGTTCGAGAAGGCGACCGTTGGCTCATAGACGAGATCCGTTACTGACCCCGGAGGACCTGTGAAGCCCAAAAATCTTTCCGTCACCCTGATCACCACAGCTCTTGCAGTCGGCCTGGTTTCGTGCGGGAGCGACGAGCCGACCTCCCCTGCGCCGACCACTGCCCCAAGTACGACCGCGACACCGGCGGCCGTGTCGGTTTTCGGCGAGGACAGCACCGACATCCTCTTCAAGATCCATCAACGGAACGCTGTGGCGATCATCGAGGCGGTGGAGGAACGCGGAGGTACACCGGAGCAGGCGGTCGCAGCTCTTCTCGCCGCTCAGGCCGAGACCAGTTGGAGGTCCGGGTTATCCTTGCCGGCCCCGGCCACCGCGATCGCCGACATCTACGGGTGGCGGTTCGCGTACAACATCGGTGCCGATTCCACGGATGCAGTGCGCGCCGCGACATACACGTTCATGGACAACGCTGCTGATATGGACGTCGATATGGGGGATCCGGTGGCGTACGCGCTGGCGGTGCAGCGGGCCGATACACGCGAGTATGTCGAGGACAAGCGCTTTTACACGAACGGTGAGACCGCCGCGTCGGAGTACGCGAAGGCCCAGCCCATCGCCGAGGCTGCGTATACGGAGTTGCGCGTCGAACGGTAGCTCTGGACACGTACGGTCCAGGTGTTCACAGTGTGTTCCCTACCGGCCTATCCGAGTTCGACAGGCAGCGTTCTTTTCAAAGAACGAGATTGTGCTCATTCTCAGCAGGAAGGGCTGAGCACCGACGAGGTCCCTAGCGCAATTCTGCGGTATCCCGGTGCCTCAAGCCCACAAGAACGGTGACTGTGTATAACCGTCCTGCGCTGCCGTGCCCGGCGTGGGTCGCGCGAATGCTCGAAGACGGCGCCGTTCAGGGATCAGTAAGGGTTATCTACCGGAGTGACCTGGATGAGCGTCAGCTCCGCATGAGCAGGACGATCCTTGAGTTGGAATGGGCGCATAGTTACCGAGGACTTCACCCACTCGTCCTGGCCGCCGTGCAACTGCACCAGATCCACAGTAGATGGGGCTTCTCCACGGCTGATTCGCTGGGCGCTGGCCTGCAAGGCAGGTAGATCGTCCGGGTGCACGACAGGTCCGGTCAGGTGCGCGTACTGCCATTCGAGCCACTCCGGGGCACGGCCGATCCATAACACGATCGAACCTCGGTGGGCTTCGAAGAGTGCGACGTGCACCTTTGAACCGTCGAGTCCTTCGGTGAGTCCGAGCTCGGCGAGCGTGGGCATGGATGGCGGATAGGCGTCAGAGAAGTCGTGGTAGAGAACACGCACGCCCTTCCCGTCCGCGGTAGGTCGCAGGATTACCTGCCACTGCATGGCATGGCCGTGATCGTGACGGACTGAGAACCAGGTGCTGAGCACCGTCCCCCGCTTGGGTGCCAGGGTGATCTCCAGGAACTCCTGCTCCTTCTCCATATGAATCGCCCGATTGATGTAATCCGAGGACAGTGCGGTAGGCACCCAGTCTTCGAGCAACGTTCCCGACATGGCCGCGGACTCCCAGGTCTGGTAGATCAGCCAATCAGTGGTCGACCAGAACACCCCTGACGTCAGTCGTCGCGGCGTCATCTTTTCTTTCGGATCTCCGACCCACATGTGGATGCCGTGCACGTCGCCGAAGGGGCCGATGATGGGCCAGGCGTAGAACCGCCACGCTCGGTTCAAGCGCTTCGAGTGCAGAACACGTTCGAACGGTTCCCGTGTCTTCCGTACGTGCTCGATGATCGGCTCGACGAGGATGTCCGCCGCAGGCGAGATGCTTCGTCTGGTGGAGAGCAGATTCTTCGTCTCGTCTTCCGAAGCCACCAGTGTCGCGACGCCCTCGGTCAACGTCTCGATCAGGTGCCACCCGCCCATGCAGACCTCACTTATTACGATTGCGTATCGATCAAGCGGTCAGTGTAACGGGCCTACATTCTTGAGCGATTGGGCGCCGCATGTCATCGCTTGCGGGGTTGCATGACCAGGCGCAGATCCTGGGGGCGGATCGTCAGAAGCTCCTCCACTTTCAGCTCGTACCCCGGGACGGGTGCGATATCGAAGCGTGTAAGGATGCGGGCCAGCGCGAGAACCGCTTCGTGCAGCGCGAATTGACGACCGATGCACGCACGCGCCCCGACACCGAATGGCTTGTATGCGTGGGCCGGGCGAGCTCGTACGGCTGCGGGCAAGAACCGATCTGGATCAAACCGTTCTACGTCGTCGCCCCACAGTTTCTTGTCGCGGTGCAGGGCGAGTAGGACCACCAAGACGGTTTCGCTCTTGCGGATCGGATAGCCGGCCAGGGTGGTTTCTCGACGAGCTTTGCGGAAGAAGGCTGGGCCGGATGGCCACAGTCGCAGCGTCTCATCGACGATGCGCCGTACGTATCGCAGCTTGGCGACCTGTTCAAAGCGCACCGGCGCGCCGTCCGTTCCGAGCACCTCGTCGATTTCTTCCCGGGCCTGTTTGACAATCTCAGGGTTGAGTGACAGGTAGTGCAAAGCGAACGACAACAATCCGGCGGTGGTCTCGTGACCGGCGATCAAGAAGGTCAGGACCTGGTTGCGGATGCTCTGATTCGACATCATTTCCCCCGTCTGGGGGTCCGGGTTCTCGAGCATCCGTTGCAACAGATCATCTTGCCGTGGTGTCTCACCACCGCGGCGGGCAGCGATCACCTGATCGACAGTTGACTGCATCAGCGCGATGTCTTTCGGATTTTGGCGCATAGCCTTCCATCCGAAGATCTCCCGGAAGACCGGAACATCATTCGCAGTTTGGGAGACGTACGCCATCGCGCGACTCATCGATTCGACGAACGGATGACGGCCGGGGGCGAACGAGTTGAAGCTGTAGCCAAACCCTGTGCGGCCGATAACCTCCAGGGTCAGCCGGTTCATGTCAGAAGATATGTCTGTAGGCTCGCCACTGGCCGTATCGACCCAGTAGGAACATAGTTGGTCGATGCATTCGACCATCGCCTCGTGATAGCTGCGCATCGATGCCTGACTGAAAGCCGGCATCAGCACATTGTGCGCCTGTGCCCAGGCCGGCTCGCTGTTGAATGCGGTGAAAAGTCCGTCACCTGCTAGTTCTCGCAGATTGCTTACTGGAGGGACGACCGCCTTGGCGAACCGGGTTTCGTCAAAGACCTCTGCGGCTGCGTCGCCACCTCCCACCACGACGACCTTGCGGCCGAGGATGCTGATCTCGAAGATGTCGCCCAACTCTTGCACGAACTGCGCTTCCCGCTGCACTGGTCGCTGAGGGTCGAGGCGCAACACATCGCCAAGCAATGGCAGCCGCCACGACGGCCGAGGCATCCGTTGTTCCGCCTCCTTGCCCTTCCCCGGAACGTTCGGCGTGGTTTCTCCGGAACACGCACTCCCCACAGAAGTCATGGCCCGAGTGTGCCGTACCGCTACCTCCTCCGCCGAACCCCCACTTGAGGCCACGCCTCACGGCCCGCGACGCGCCAGATCAGCTTTGACGACGCAAACAGGACATGTCATATTGCTGAGCCCAGATCCATTCTTGGGAATCGCGCCGTGATCGAACGCGGGACCCGCCTGGAGCCGAAAGGTGGATACGACTTCATCCCGTCGCTGAATCACTACGAATCCCACTGCGCACAGCGACTATTCACCAGCGTCTACCAAATCAGCCATACGAGCAATCTACCGACCCCTCAGACACCTTCGGCCGTTCCACCGTTGCGGTGCTGGCATTGGGGTCAGCGCATCCGGACTCCGCATGGGAAGAGCACACGACTGCGCCCGCTTGAACGGCCCTGCTGAGCAGAACGATGAATGGTTTGAACGCGGCCCTCATCCGGAACTCGAACCTCGAATGCGCTCTCGCACCGACGAGTCAGACACTGCCAACCAGAGCTATCGAGCAAGCGCCATCGGAAGCTCTCCCACGCCGATACGCCCCGAACATCGAGCGTTACAGTGATTTGCGGCACACACTTTGCCTCAGCTGTCCCACCTGGGTAAGTTCTCTTGTGCTCGGGGGAGTGCCTCCTTCGTGCTCGCACCGGTCGGTGAGTGATTCCCGTCTGGAAGCAGTAGGCCCACGAAAATCGTGAGGTCTTCTTCCAGCTACCCGGAATCGGAGACGACATGCAGAGTGCGAGCACCGACGACGAAGGACGCACAAGACGTCCGCGGGCGAAGGACCTACGAAGGCTCGCCGAGCGGCCTGTTTCGAGCGCGTTCGTGCGCCGCTCGCAGTTCGTCCTCCGAAATCCCCAACGCTGCAGAGAGCCTTTCGCCGACGTTGTCGGAAAGCGAAATCACACCACGCTCCACGCAGCTCACGATCTGAGTGGTAACACCAGCTTTGGCGCCAAGCTGTGGCTGCGTCAGACCCAGCAGCACACGCCAGTCACCCGGGTAGCGCTCAGCCTCGGGCACTTTCACCACGTCCGCGATCGTCACCCCAAGCACTTCGACAACCCGAGCGAGCAAATCGACCTGCGGGGACGACTCGCCCATCTCCCAGCGGCGGACGGTCCCGGTGCCCACCTTCGCGACCCGCGCGATCTCCGTCTGCGACAAGCCGGCGTTGAGGCGCGCCTGACGCAGAGCGTCGGGACTGAAGCCACGCATTACTCGTCGGCTCACCGTCCGAATCCTCCTTGTGAAGTCGCCATCGCTAGACACTGTGCAACTCCCTCGATACGATGCGCGCATATGGATTTGAATAGATCGTTTGTATAGATGGATGACATGGAAGGAGCGAAGTAGCTGATTAATGCGAACGGTCCCCCAGCCGTTAGCAGCAGCTGAGGGACCGTCCAACAGCAAGCCGACTGTTACAGCAGTCGAACAAGCCAGAGGCACACGGGTTAGCAGCCCGTGGCCTCGATTGCAGATATGGAGCCTGCGATGAACAGGTTAGTTGGCGCTGGGCAGATACGCCTAGTAGCAGAGAGTCCCGCCCCTCCTCACGGAGAGACTCACGACACAGTTCTTGGCAGCGAGGATCCTCACTCTCTCCTTGCTGAGCACCTTCCGAATCCGGAGGGCACCGCATGCTCGTCGTGCGGGTTCACCTACTCCACGGACCAGCCACTGTGTCCGCCCGTCGTCGAGGCGTTGCGCACGCTCACCGCACGCGCACACACGCGGTCGTTCAGCGACTACTCGACGAACCAGCTCCGGGCGCTCGAGCGGGAACACTGCGGCACCGGCCGGTGCCGACGATGCGGATTCGTCTACACCCCCACCGTGCGCGTATGCCCCACTTCGCGCCGTATCGCCATCGAGCTCGAATCCCGCTTCAAAGCCCCGATGAGCGAGGTCCACGCAGGTCAAGGTCTGTGCTCCGGGAAAGGACAGGTGTGGACGGTCAGCGGAAACAAGTCCGCCCCGTGGCGCCAGGCCGTCGCCGTCTGCGCACAGTGCCCGCTCCTCACCTCCTGCACCACGGAACTGGACCGCAGGCTGGCTAGCGGGGAGAAGATCTGCGATCAGATCCTCGCCGGGCGACTGTTCTCCGGTAAAGGCGACGAGATCGCTCCCGAGATGTTCGATGCCTATGCCGACCGGTGCGGAGCCAAGACCAAACGTCGAAAGCCCAAACCGAAGCCCCGACCTACCCGGCGTGCGGCGACCACGAGGACTGCGCCCGCGTCCTCTCCCGCGCAGGATGTTCCAGCGTCCCCCGCCGACGGACAACTTGCGCTGTTCAAGGGAGCGGTGGCATGAACCCCAGCCCGCACCTGAAGCTGTTCGAAGCTATCGCCCAGGGCGTCATCGAGGCACCGGCCGGTGATGATCATCCCGCTGCGGACCGTTGGCAGTGGTTCGCCGACCTGTACAGCCACCGCACGTGGGGTCTGGTCGCTGCCATCGACGGGTTCGCCCGCCTGGCGGCCGACCATATCGCCGCCGCCTGTCGGGACACTGCCACCGACACCGCGACAGTCGAGCAATGGCAGGCCATCGCGGACATCACGCGCACAGCCCGCACTACCGCCCACTCCCCCGGCCTCGCCATCGCGTGGAGTGCCGTCGCCGACACCTGCACCGACGCCCTCGACCATCTCGCCGGCCGCACCTTCAGCGGTCTCGAAGCCATCCTCGGCGCACTCGATGCCATTGGGCACGAGCACGAGCCCCCGATCGCGGTGTCCTTCGCTCGCGACGCGTACACCGCCTGGCAACACCGCGTGGCCCCGCCCGCGACGAGTGATCGGAATGTCGCGTGAACTCCCTGGTTGCGGTGGATCGAGACGGCCGCGAATGGGCAGTCCTTGCCGTCGATAGCGTGCTCAAAGCTCGACTCGTCCACGGGACCACCACGCCTGCCGTCCTGGACCTTAACGAGCTGGTGCACAGGTATGGACCAGTGGTCCTGTCTCCCACGTCTCTCCCGACCTCCGGTGGGTTCGTCGCGCTCGCCGACACGGTCGGTCTCGTCGCTTCCGATCCGGAAACAGCCTCGGTCGAGCAGATCAGGCAGGTCGCCGCATTCGCACAGTCGATCATCCTGCCGCACGGTTCGTAGAACCGCCTACCGGCTCCACACCCCGGATTCCGTCCGTGCGTACCTCGTCCATCGAGAACTACGCACGCTCCGGCCGGGAGTCGTCACATGCACCTGAACGCCGAGGAGACGCATCCATGACCACGTAACCCGAACCCGCCGATCCGACAAATCAACAGCGCAGTGACTCAACCCAAAAGCGAAACCCACCCCCGAAAGGGTGGGCTTCACCAGAACATCCACAGAAGGACCCGAAAATCCTTCACCACTCGAGCGAGAACGTCTGCCACAACGATCACGCTCGTGGGCCAGTCTCCGAAGTTTGCCGCTTCGAAAACTTTTGAGTTACTGCTTCCCCGAAGGGACTTACCGTGCCAGGTACGTCTCAGGGTAGCGCACACCCTGAAACTCGCCCAACCACCTACACTTCCACCCTCGGCACCTCAACCGACAGCGATCACGTCGACTTCCCACTTCCGCAACCGTTCACCGACGCCGAATGGGACGCGATCGTTGCCGCCGCCGTCGCGAACGTCGCCGCACTCGAAGCCGCCCAACCGCAGGACAACCCGGCCGAGGCAGCTGTGTGCGAGCTGCTCGACACCCAACCCGCACATACCCGTACCGCACTCTCGCTACCTGTCCCCGCAGGCGCGTGCGCCCGCGTCCCGACCTGGCACAGCCGCCGATACTGGCTGAGTTTGTGCGAATGGATCACCGTCCACACCGAGCGCGGACGCGCCGCGCTCAAGCGTCATGGCATCGCTGCGAGAACATTTCTGCAGGTTTGCGCCGCCCACGCCGCATATGCCGAATCGACCACCGGGCGCCACGTCTACGCCTCCCTCGACACCCTCGCGGGTGCAGAAACAATGTCGATTGACAAGCTCAAGCGCGGCAGACGCGTGCTCAAGGCGCTCGAGCTCGGTGTCGAGCTGACCCGCGGCAAGAAACTCAACGCCGTCGAGCGTGAGGCCGCAGCCCGCCTCTACACCCACATCCACGGACAGTCCCCCGTGCGACTGCAGATCGGCGCTGCCAGTGTGTGGGCGTTGTCCGCACCCGCCTGGGCGGTGGAAGCCATGCCCTCACCGGACAAACCACACAAGCAGCCACGACGCCGCCCGACGCATTCGACCCCGAAGACCGGGTCATCCACCACCCGCGCTACTTCACCGACCCAGCGCAGGTCCCCGGATTCCGCACCCCAATCCCCTAGTGGTTCCTCTCTTCAGGATCTTTCCGTCAGGAAAGATCACCAAGCGCGCGAACGCGCAGGCGAGAAGAACTCGATACCGAGCGTGACCCGACCACTGGCCCTGCAACGAGCAGCCGCGCAGCTGGTCGACCGTATCCCCGCACTACGCACCATCGTCGGCATCGACGACGCCACCGGAAGACGCCGCGGCCACATCGGAACGATCTGCGACCTGCTACTCGACGCCGGTATCGACACCGACCGCTGGACCGGCATCGACATCGCAGCCGCTCTCACCCACGACGGCACCAGTCGCGGATGGACGTGGCCGACAACCGAGACGATGACCGCGCCGCTGCGATTGGTGGCCTACCGACTGTCCGGCCTTGACTGGACCGGCCCCTCCCCCACCGAACAGAAACTCCGCGGCCGCACGCGGCGCGGCGAAACCCCGGCAGAAGCGGCACACCGACTCGTCACGTCCTACCGCCGCGTCCTTGCCACCGCGTCGGCCACGCAGGCCCCCTTGGCGTCGGACGAGCATCGACGGACCGTGCGTGCGCAATTGGCAGCGGACCTCGCGGCAAAGAAAGCACCTGCGGGTTGCGCTCGGTGAACGCGCTACCGCCTTCTGGCTGGTCGCACCAGTTCGAACAGCTCGGTGTCCGAGGTAATGCGCGCCGATTTCAGCGAGCCTCGTGTGAACCTGCCTGCCGCGTCGGTTGTTCAGATCGGTTTACGGGAAATCGTTCCGACGCAATCGGTACGGGCATATTTTACGCAATCGGTGCCGGCTCCCCCGGGCTGGGCGGCACAGGTTGGAGCGCCGGATTACTCGCTTGTGTAACACCGGTACCCATTCTAGCTATGTCACGTTTGTCTGATTCATCGCAAGAAACGAGAGAACATGAAGGCACGTTTGGCTGCGGCCGGTTTCGCCGCTGCACTGATGACGCTCGCAGCACCCGCCGTGGCATCGGCCGGCCCGTTGTCCTGGATTGCGTCCGGCTCCGGTTCCGGCTCAGCCGGACTCGGTGGCCCCTCCTACGCGAACTGCACAGAAGCGCGTCAGGCCGGCGTCGCTCCGATCTTCCGCGGCGAGCCCGGCTACGCGCCACACCTCGACGGTGACAACGACGGAATCGCCTGCGAGTAACCACGCCAGCTACAGCCCTGGGCACCCTGCCTCAACCGAGGTAGGGCGCTCTCGGCACGGAAGACCATCGGTTCCTGCCCCACGCGCTTCGACTTTCCCGACTCTCGAAATTCGCAGGTCAGAAGATTGCCGGTAACCGTCGTTACGTTAACTAAAGCGATTTGGGACCTCTCCCGGACATGGACAACCCCGTCGTCGGCGACCGTCGATCACCCGACGAATCGTCTCGACACACGAACCCCTGATCGCCGTCCGCACCGTGGTCACCGAGTCGCTCATTGCCTGCCGGACTTTCCGGCCGTGGCGCAACCGAGTCGCGACGCGGGCCGCACCGGACACCGGCCTGGCGATGATCCACCCTCGGACCTGCCGACCGGATCGGATGGGTCGTCGAATCGTGCACGGCCCGCAGCGCGGTGGTAACCGCCCAAGTCGTCGCCGAGGCGTGCATAGGTGAAAGCCCACCACTGCGCCGACCCCTACTGATCCTGATGGATAATCGTAGTTATCCATCAGGATGGGTAGGAAAAATACTCGCTCGTGCCATCAGTCGTGGGAAGATCGGGCACCTACAGTTCGACGTGGGGGCGGCCGGAACCGGAGCTCGAGCACTCGGGTCAGGAGCCGGACCGGATCGGTGTGCACGGTTGATCGGGCCCGTACCGCAGCCACGGCGGCAGTGCCGCAGTGAACGCCTCCTGCAGCTGCGGATCGTCGGTGACCGTCCAGTCCACCCGGGCATCGACCTCGGGCTCGTACTTGTCCCACTCGAACCAGTTGATCATCTTCAACTGTGGAAACCGATGCGGCACAGCCGGGTCGAACACCTGCTGTCACCACGCCTGCTTGAGCGCGAACTCCGCCGTCTGCCCCGACTCGACTGCGGTGTTGTACAACGCCCCGGTCTCGACGATCGCCACCGGTTTGCCGTGCTCGACCCCGTAGCGGGTGTAGAAGTCCGGGACGACGGTGTCATCCCCACCGGCACCGCGATAGTTGCCGGTCAGCTGCGCCGCCAGCTTGCCGGGCTCGGGCAGTTCGTTCTCTCCCCACGGATAGGCCGCGCCCCAGTGATACAGCGACATCCCCACCCAGTCCACCGCCTCGTCACCGGGATAGTACGGCGCATACGGATCATCCGCCGACGTCAGCGTCCCGTCCCCGTCCGTGTCGAGCACCGCCCGCGCCGCACTGCCCGGCGCGGCTTCGAACCGGCCGCCACAGAAGGGATAACCCCCGCCGTAGTTCGGTGCCCACATCATCGCGGACTCCGGCGCCTCCTCGTGCACCGCCGCGGCCACGGTGCGGAACATCGTCACGTACTGCTCCGGTTGCTGCCCCCACGGATACCACGAACCGTTCATCTCGTGCGCCAACCGCACGATCACCGGCACCCCGGCGGCGTTGAACTCGGCCAGATCCGCCGCCAGCCGGCGCGTCACCGGTTCGGTGACTGCCGCGAGACCGGCGAACGGTTCGAGGGTCAGCAACAGGATCTGCCCATCGCCGCGCACTTGCTCGACCGCCCGGGCCAGGTCGGCGCGCTGGGTCTCGGTGTACGGCAGATCCGTGAAGGTCACCGTTACCGCCGGTCGGTGCCCCAGATCGGCGGCATACTGCGCTAATGTCTTTCGGCCGAAGTCGAGGTTGACCCCCCACCACACCCTCCCCCTCCGGGGGCACCTGCGCACTCACGCACGCTTCCGCCGCAGGCGGCTGCGCCCGGTCTCGGTCCTCGACAGTGCGGATCAGGTTCACCGTCCCCCATCCCGCCACGACCGCCACCACCGCAGCCGGCACCAAGAACGGCCGTATCCGCTCCCACCGATGCGCCCACCGAGGGTTGTTCTCCGCTGCCGCCATCGGCACCCTTTCCCACAGGTAGACATGATCGGCCACCTGCCTGTACCCCACATTGTCGTGCCGGTACCACTACACCGCTTCCTGGCCGCAAGGGCGTCGAACTGCTCATCGGTCTCGAAGCGATCTCCGAGCCCGACGAGCGCGGCTACCGCATCGTCATGGGCATCCTCAACCGCCAGCTGCGGCCGGTGTCGGTACGCGACCGATCCGTCGACAGCGAGATCCAGGGCTCAGTGGGGATCACTCACGACTTGCCGGGCCCTGAGACAACCCCGCAGTGCCGATGTCACACGTACTCGGGTGCCGGCGAGTCGTCGGAGTCGCTAGCACAGCTCACGTCGCAGAAGTTCGGCCCCCGTAGCGAGCGCGACCATCTTGTCTCGTGCGACGCGTCGGTCGAGTGGCGCCATACCGCAATTGGTACTCGGGTAGAGCTTGTCTGCGTCAACAAACGGGAGCGCGCGACGAAGGGTTGCGGCGACCTCTTCGGGCGTCTCGACGGTGTCGTTCGCCACGTCGATCGTTCCCAGCATGACCTTCTTGCCTCGAAGTAATTCGATCAGGTCGGCAGGCACCCGCGAATTGTGACTCTCCAGTGACACGATGTCGATCGATGACTGTTGCAGCAGTGGAAACGACTCTTCGTATTGGCGCCATTCGGCCCCGAGCGTTGCCTTCCAGTCGGTGTTGGCTTTGATGCCGTAGCCGTAACAGATGTGAACGGCAGTTTCGCAGCTCAGCCCTTCGGTCGCACGCTCGAGCGTCGCTACGCCCCAGTCCTTCAGTTCGTCGAAGAACACGTTGAACGCGGGCTCATCGATCTGGATGATGTCGACGCCGGCCGCTTCCAAGTCCTTTGCTTCTTGGTTCAAGATGGTCGCGAACTCCCATGCGAGCTTTTCGCGACTCTTGTAGTGGTCGTCGTAGAGCGTGTCGATCATTGTCATCGGGCCGGGCAGGGCCCATTTGATCGGCTTGTCGGTCACTGCTCGAAGATGCGTCGCATCCGCTGCGAACACTGGCTTTTCGCGGCTGACCGCGCCGACAACCGTCGGGACGCTCGCGTCGTAGCGGTCACGAATTCGCACGGTCTCGCGCCGGTCGAAGTCGACGCCTTTGAGGTGCTCGATGAACGTGGTCACGAAATGCTGACGCGTCTGTTCACCATCGCTGATGATGTCGAGCCCGGAACGACGCTGCTCATGTGCTGCGAGCGTCTGGGCGTCGAGTGTGCCTTCGCGCAGTTCGTCGTCTCGCAGCTTCCACGGCGACCAGAGCTTCTCCGGCTCCGAAAGCCAGGAGGGCTTGGGCAGGCTACCGACGATCGAGGTGGGCAGGAGTGTGTTCATCGCTGGTACCTTTCGGTCTCGCACGGTCAGGCGGATTGCTTGGTAGCCCACTGTTGAAGAACAGCGCCATACGGTTTCATGAGATTCACCTCAGTGAACTTTCCCTGCATGCCCGCGAGGCGAGTGCGCTCGACACGGTCGTAGCTCACTTGTGGAAGTGAATAGTTGCTGTGGTCGAGACTCGGCCGGTACACCTCCGACGCCGCAGTGTTCGCGTTGTAGATCTCGGGACGATAGATCTTCTGAAAGGTCTCCATCGTCGCGATCGTTCCCGCGAGTGCGAGAAACGAATAGTCGTTGAGCAAGTCACTGCGGTGGTAGAAGGCCAATGGAGCGACGGCCCCCTGAGGCAGGAAGTAGCGCACCCTGAGCCCCATCTTCCCGAAATACCGATCGGTGAGCGACTTCTCATCTGCCGCATACTCCACCCCGAGAATCGGGTGGTGATTCGTGAGCCGACGGTACGTCCTGGACGTCGAAACGCTGATGCAGATGACCGGGGGCTGCGAGAACCGTTCGCGATACTCGTCCGATTCGACGAAACGCTGAAAGACCTGCCCGTGCAGATCGCCGAAGTCGTCGGGGAGTCCCGACGCTCGGTGCCCCGGGAGCCGAACGCTGAAATCGTAGTCGCGAATGTATGAGGAGAAGTTGTTTCCGACGATGCCTTCCGTGCGGGCGCCCGTGGTGGTGTCGACGATATCGACGTCGAGCACTTCGATCACCGGAAATGCGACGTCATCGCCGTCCGACGCGAGATGCAGGTCCACCGAGACGATGTCGAGCTCGAGTGCGTAGCGGTCACCGCGCGGGTTGTCCCAGTGCACCAACTCGTTGACACGGGTGTTCATCATTGTCACCGCGTTGCGCAGATTCTGCCGACGCCCCTCTCCGCGTGCGAGATTCGCAAAGTTTGTCGTGCTGCGCGACTTGGACGAGGGGGTGTAGTCCTCATCGAAGCGCGTCGTATCGATGCTGAAGACCCAGTCGTCGGTCATGCTGATCAGTTGCCCCAATCACGTGCGGGTGAGTGCAGCGACGAGCGCGTCACCGCGCGGTTCGCTGCCTGAGTTCTCGCAGCACTTCGACCGAATCTCCCGATGTCTCCAGGGCGAAACAGTCGGGAGCAGACTGTCCGAAGTGGCGCGGAAGTCAGTGTAGGTAAACCCGCCGCCATAGCCCAATTATCTATTTCGATAGCTGGATATAGACACTGCCTATGTCAGCAGATCGACTCCGAACCCCGACACCACGTCGCGCATCTCCGTCACGAATCGCTGAGCCTGGGTGGTCAAAGCTACCGAGGCATGACCGATCCAACCGATCTCGATGCGCTCGTCCACGTCGAGCGGAACGGCGACGATAGACGGATCGAGATCGTCCGAGACGATGCCGGTAGAGATGGTGTACCCGCCCAGCCCGATCATGAGGTTGAAGATGGTCGCTCGATCACTCACCCGAATGTCTTGCTTCGATGAACGGGTGGAGAGGATCTCCTCAGCGAGGTAGAAGGAATTGTTCACACCCTGGTCGAACGTGAGCCGCGGCAAATCCTCGAGATCACTGAGCGTCACGCTCTTTCGCCCTGCGAGGGGGTTCGTGCGGGCGATGAAGATGTGCGGCGACGCCAGAAACAACGGCGTGAAGACCAGCCCGGCTTCACGAATCAGCTTGTTGATCACATTTTCGTTGAACTCGTTGCGATAGAGCACACCGAGTTCACTTCGCAATGTGCGGACATCCTCGATGATGTCCCATGTGCGGGTCTCTCGAAGACTGAACACATACTCCGCAGCTTCGGACGCTTTCACCATGCGGGCGAAAGCGTCGACGACAAACGAGTAGTGCTGAGTCGATACGGCCAGGAGCCGGCGCGAGGGCCCGCGACCCAGATACCGCTGTTCCAGGAGTTCTGCTTGCTCGACCACCTGGCGCGCGTAGCCGAGAAACTCCACCCCGTCGTCGGTGAGCATCACTCCACGGGTCGAGCGAACGAAAAGCGTACGTCCTACTCGACTTTCGAGGTCTTTCAGCGCGGAGGACACGGTCGGTTGCGCGACATAAAGCAGGTCCGACGCGGCACTGATGGATCCTTCGGCGGCCACCTCCACGAAGTACCGCAACTGCTGAAGGGTGATTCCCCGCACCGTTCCCGCGATGTCACGTGCCATAGCAAAAACCTATCGCACCTGTGCACGTCGCCGATGCCGTGGGTGACCGCTCACCCGCAATGTCGCGCTTCGTCGAGAGCGAGGCCGCGCAGGCTTGGGAGTTACCCCGGGGCTTTCACGGAAATTCGACCTCAACCCGTGTCACACAGAAAGAAAGGTGCTCCGACCTGCGATAATTCGACTTGTCTAAGGTTGAACAATCGCGTGAGCCAGGAGCACCCTTCAGGTGAGCAAGTCTACGTCCCCCTACCCACACCTGTCCGCATCGGGTACCGGAACCGGCGTCGTGTCCCATGCCGGCGCTGTCCTGCTGCTGCGCACCGCCGAGAAAACCGGCCTCACCACAGCATTGACGACCGAACTCGCTCAGTTCCGGAAACCGTTGGCACGCCACGATCCTGGCAAGATCCTCCTCGACCTCGCGCTCTCCCTGGCGATCGGCGGGGACTGCCTCGCCGACATCAACCAACTACGCGCCCACCCCGAACTGTTCGGCCAGGTGGCCTCCGACCCGACTGTCTCCCGCCTGATCACCACCCTCGCCGGTGATGCCGACACCGCTCTCGCCGCGATCGGACGGGCCCGCGCTACCGCCCGCGCCCACGCCTGGACCGCCGCCGGGTCGGTGGCACCCGATCACGCCATCGACGAGCACACACCGCTGGTCATCGACATCGATGCCACCCTCGTCACCGCGCACTCGGACAAGGAATCTGCTGCCCCGAACTTCAAACGCGGCTTCGGGTTTCATCCGCTGTGTGCGTTCGTCGACCACGGTGAGCACGGCACCGGTGAACCCGTCGCGATGCTGCTGCGCCCGGGCAATGCCGGTTCGAACACCGCCGCCGATCACGTCACTGTCGTGCAGGGCGCCCTGGCGCAGTTGCCGTTCGACCCGGGATATCGGGTCGGGAAGAAGGTGCTGGTCCGGATCGATGGTGCCGGTGGCACCCACTCCTTGATCGAGTATCTGACCAAGCGCAGGCTCTCGTATTCGGTGGGATTCGGGTTGACCGACGCCTATGCCGCCGCGATCGATCTGGTTCCCGAGCAGGCATGGACTCCGGCTTACGACTCGGACGGGCAGGTCCGGGACGGGGCCTGGGTCACCGAGATCACCGGGCTGCTCGACCTGTCGACGTGGCCGACCGGCATGCGCGTGATCGTCAGGAAGGAGAGACCGCATCCGGGTGCGCAGTTGCGGTTCACCGACCGTGACGGCCTGCGGTTGACGGCGTTCGTGACCAACACCCGCCGCGGGCAACTCCCCGATCTGGAGTTGCGGCACCGCCGTCGGGCTCGGTGCGAGGACCGGATCCGGACAGCGAAAGCAACCGGGCTGCAGAATCTTCCGCTGCACGGGTTCGATCAGAACCGGATCTGGCTCGCGCTCGTGCAACTGGCATGCGAGTTGACCGCGTGGATGCAGATGCTGGCATTCACCGAGGTCCCGGCGCGGCGGTGGGAGCCGAAACGGCTGCGGCTGCGGGTGCTGTCGATCGCCGGGAAGATCGCCCGCCATGCCCGTCAGGTTCGGCTGCGGCTGGCCGCGACGGCTCCCGGTGTCGATGTTCTCGTGGCCGGCCTGAACCGGCTCACCGCGCTACCTGCACCTGTGTGACCTGCACGAATCTTCATTTATCGAGTCGAAAGGACACTCAGTTCGGGGCCGTGGACCCCGACGTCACCCGACCGTGTCGGGCGACCAAGCGTGGATGCACACCGGATCCACCGCCTCCACCATCGAATCCGAACTGGTCAGGCCGGCACGCGGGACTCACGAAAGATTGAGGTTACCTTCCGGCCGCACATTTGTGGTCGCGCTTCCCGACGGCAATCTCATCCGAGTCACCGTGATGGACCGACCGGCACGATTTCCGCCCACTGTTTCGCCTTCACGAGGCTGAGCACGTCCGAGAGTCAGCCGGCAGCTGCGACATCGAAGCAGCGGTCGTCGGTTCGGTAGCCCGTCGACCCTCAGCTGTTCGGGGTGCTGCGCCGCGTGTCATTCTTCGGCCATCGCGTCCTGGAACCGTTTCGTCCGTTCTTCCTGAGTGAGTCGAGAACACCAGGAGCAGTAGCGTCCGTCGGGGGCGGCGTACCAGTGGCAGCAGGTCCTGCGGTCGTACTGCAGACGGGGGCCACAGGGCCCGGTGAGGATCCGGAAGTCACCGCTGCGGCGCAGCTCCGGGCGAGCCGAGAGCAGTTCCTGGGCGTGCTCACGCAGCGTGTGCGCATCCAGATTCAGGTCGGACCGGCGCGCGAGTGTTCGGAAGGCACCGGCGAATCCCGCGGCGATGTTGCCCAGAAGGTTGCCCATCCCGGGGCCTGTCTCGGCGCGCACATTCTGCGCCAGGGGTGTCAGGTGCCCGTCGACGGTCGTTTCGAGGAGGTGTTCGGGTGTGGCGTCTGTCCGCGCTTTCGGTGCGTCGAGCACCAGCAGATCGGGTGTGCCGGCGACAAAGCGCACGCGGACACTCGGGGCGCGAAGGTCGAGCGCAACCCCGTACAGCACCCATGCCGCCGTCGCGACGCCGCAGACACGGTGGCAGTAACGCTGGAAGACCAGCGAACCGACGTGCCGTGCCACCGGCATCTGCCGGTGCCGGGCATGTAGTTCGATCATCCTCTGTGTCTGCCCGGACGTCGGGTCGCACAGTTCGGCGGCGGCGAACCAGTCGACCTCAGCAGCGTCGTCGGAGACGGTGTTCGCCGCGGACCGGGTGCCGATGCGAAATGGGGGCCCGAGTGCATCGATCTTCTCCAGCATGGTGTGCAGATCGGTCATGTGTCAGTCTTTCTACCTCGGGCGACCCGGTCCTGGGCCGTGCCGGTGCGCGCAGCAACGACCGTGTCGACATCGTTCAGCGCCGGGATCAGCTCGCTGTTGGAGTGGTTGGCCACCACGGCAGACTCGATCGGTCCGTCGAATTCCACGGTCCGACCCGCATCATCGACGACCGGGATCGTCCGTTCCGAATAATCCTCATCCGGCTGCTCCGGGGCCGAACAGGCGGCGGTCGCTACCAGCCCGAACGTTGCCGACGTCACCGCCATCTGTGGCGGGGCAGGCGTGGACGGAAAGTACGGATAGTCATCGTATGAAGGCTCCTCGGCCGTGTAGGCAGGAGGACTGGCGCACTCCTGGGCCGGTAGGTATCGGACTCGAAACCTGCTCGGCGACTGCGCATACGTGCGCCGAGGTCTCTCACCGTTGCGGGACAGTTCCGGGTTCTCACCGGATTCCCTCTTGCGTCGGCATCACCCCAGCCGATAGGCGCGGGACGGGGCGGTGCCGAACCGGCCGTGTGGAAGCCTACCCGAGCGTGGGCGTGGCCCCTGAAGAGTGGACACGGGGTTGTGTACGTCAAGCGGCCTGATCGAGGGTAGCCCCATGGTCGACCTCGAAGTCAAGTGGTGATCGGTTCCCCAGTGATGAGTGCCGTCGGCGTGTGTTGTATCGAGTGATCCAGCGGAAAACCTCGGTGCGGGATTGCGCTTCGTCGAACCAGCGTTTCGCGCCCTGAAGCGTCTCCCGCTTCAACGACGCATTGAAGGACTCGGCCATCGCGTTGTCGGCGCTCGACCCGATTTGGCCCATCGATTGCCGCACGCCGTGCCGGCGACATGTCGCCTGGTAGTCCGAGGAGGTGAATTGACGTCCGTGATCCGAGTGGAAAATCGCTCCTTCCAGCGACCCTCGTGCCGCGGCCGCATTGTCGAGCGCGTTCTCCACGAGCTCGGTACGCATGTGACCTGCGATCGACCAGCCGACGAGCCGTTTGGAACACACGTCGATCACGGTCGCCAGGTAGAGGAACTCACCGGTGCCGCTGTGGGGAAGGTAAGTGATGTCACCGACGAATACTCGTCCAGGCTCGTCGGCGGTGAAATCACGGTTGACCAGGTCTTCGAAGACCTGTGCCCCAGGATCCTTGATCGTCGTGTTCTTCGGTTTACGCAGATGCACACCGACGATGTTGTTCTGTCGCATCAACCTGGCCACCCGCTTGTGATTGACCGTGCCCGGCACCTGGTCATCATCGGCCAGTTCGGCGGTCATCCGCCGGTAACCGAGGGTGTGGTCCCATTCCTGGTGGTGGGCACGTATTCGGTCGACTAGCGCCGCATCGGCCTGCTGGCGGGCAAGCCGAGCCGCCTTTCCGGCTCGCCACTTGTAGTAGCTCGACCGGTGGATGCCGAGCACCGTGCACATCCGCTTCACCTCATGGGTGTCCCGGTGGTCGTCAACGAACCGGAAGCGGATCACCAGTTCGTCTCTGCCGCGAAATATTTCGTGGCCTTGCGCAGGATGTCTCGTTCCTCGCTGAGCTTGTCGTTCTCCGCGACCAAAGCCTGGTTGCGGGCCCGGATCTGCTCGATCTCGGCCTGCATCCGCGCGCACTGCTCCTCGGGTGTCTCCGAGGCATCCACGCTCTTTTCGGGCGCAGACCGCGCCATCGCGGCCTTCTTACGCGCCAGATGCACCCATGTCTTCAACGACCCCCGAGCGACTCCCAGATCCGCGGCCAACGACGAGTACGACACTTCCGGGCGGCTCTCGTAGAGTCGCACGGCGTCGGCCTTGAACTCGTCAGAGTACTTCTTCTTCGTCATGGTGATGTCCTGCATTCTCCGGCCCAGTATGGGCCAGTGTCAGCGTGTCCACCACCCAGGGGCTATCCCCTGCACCCGATTGACGACGCGTGACGATCGTCGTCTTACAGGTGGAAGCGGGTGCGCCCAAGCGCAGGTGACCGTCGCCGGTTACTGCCCGTAGGGGCGCGGCGGGAGCGGGTTGATCTCGTCACTGTCCCAGGTGACCTTCCGGAGGTTGCTGGTGTCGATGACCTCGAGGTCCGGGTGCGCGGCCAGCGCCCGGGCGCAGTCGGTGGATGAGCCGATATAGGTCGACATCAAGTCGATGTCGGTGGCGACGAACCAGGCCCGGTCCTGCGGCCACCACAGGTTCGGACCACACCATCCGAGAGTGCGCACCGCATCGCGCACCGTGCCGTGCACCAGAAAGTTGTCCCGGTGCGGGATGCGGACCCGCGGTCCGGGTGCGGGAAGGTGCAGGGCTTGACCCGCGCGGCCTTCCCAGAACCCGAACCAGCAATCGTCCAGGGTGCTGGTGTGCTCGACGAGAACCTCGGCCAGGGCCGCGAACTGCTCTTCCGGCATATCGCCTTCGTCGGGTTCCTGGTGCCAGACGAGGTTGCGGCCGTCCCCGACCCCGCGGTGGATACCGGCCTGCAGCAGTGAGCCCCACTCGACGGTCTGGTGGATCACGCCGCCGGTGCGGGCGGCGACCTCGGCCCAGCGCACCCGAACCTGCTGCCCGGTGTCGGGATCGATCCGGGCAGCAGGGTGCAGCAGCCGGGAATACAGCGTGTAGATCGGGGGCACCAGCGATCCGACGGTGTACTCGAAGCGGGGCAGGGCCTCGGTGATCCAGTCGCCGGGGGTGGTGTCGTCGAGTACGTCGTCGATCCGCCACACCAGCGACTGCGAGTTCGGGTCGACATGGTGATTCATCTGCTGCCGGTCGCCGGGACCAGAGCCGCTGTGCTCACTCACGTATCCGACCCTGCCACACCGCGGTCGTGCCGGGTGCTCGTCTAGGGTCGGGATTTGCTCTGGCGGAAGCGATGCAGCGGACCGTGTTGGGGCCTATTCCCGAATGCGGATCACCCATTCCAGTCGCGTCCAGATGGCGTGACTCGGTGTGCTGATGCGCAAAGCTCGACTCATGGGGCCTTACCCCCAGCAAATGGACACGGGTGGTGGATTACGCCGCGGATGCCAGCGTAGCGATGTAGAGGGTCTCGTAGGTGTTCGGGGACCGGTGTCCGCACCAGGAATGTCGTCGTCGGGTGTTGTAGCGGGTGACCCAACGGAACACCTGACGCCGGCACGTGGCTTCGTCCGACCAGACGTTCGCGTTCTGGAGGACTTCTCGTTTGAGGGCGGCGTTGAAGGATTCGGCGAGACTGTTGTCGGCGCTCGTGCCGACTTTACCCATCGACTGGGTGACGCCGAGGTCGGCGCAGAGGGAAGCGAAATCCTTCGAGGTGTATTGCGCGCCGTGATCGGAGTGAAAGATAGACCCGGACAATCCATTACGATCTCCATGAGCAGCAAGGAGAGCGTCGGCGACGAGGTCGGTGCGCATATGGTCGGCGATCGCCCAGCCGGCGAGTTTGCGGGAGTAGCAATCGATCACCGTCGCCAGATACAGGTTGGCACCGCCCTCGATCGGTAAATATGTAATGTCGCCGACGTAGATACAGTTCGGTGCAGGGGCGGTGAAGTCCCGCTCGAGCAGGTCGGGCACCTTCTGGTCCGCAGGTTCTGGGACGGTGGTCGTGACCCGTCGTCGACGGCGGTAGCCGACAATGCTGTTCTGACGCATCACCCGGGCCACCCGCTTGTGGTTGACCCTCTCGTTCACGGTGACGCCATCGTTGAGTTCTGCGGTGATCCTGGGTGCTCCGTAGGTGTTGTCCTCGGTATGGATCGCCCGGATTCGTTCGGCCAGCTGCGCGTCGGCCGCGGCGCGAGCGGTCCTGTCCGGCTCGGCGGACTTCCAGGCGTAGTAGGACGAACGCTCGAGCTCGACGAGCTCGCACAACCGCTTCACCTGATAGGTGTCGGAATGGTCGGCGACGAACTGGAAGCGGGTCACCAGTTCGTCTCCCCGGCGAAATACTTGGCCGCCTTACGAAGGATCTCGCGTTCGGTGGTGAGCTTGGTTGCTTCCGCTCGTAGGGCGGCATTCTCGGCTTCGAGACGGGCGAGTTTCTGCTCGACGGTCTCCGATTCGCTACCCGTGCCGGAGCTCAGGCTATGAGGCCGTGCCGGAGTATGCACCCGGGTGCCGTCGACGTGGGTTTTGGTGCCGGTCCCGTACTGGTCGATCCAGCCTGTCAAGGTGCCGCGCACGACCCCGAGGTCAGCGGCGATACCTCGGATCGTCGCGCCCGGCGTGGACTCGTACAACTCGACCGCCTGGCGCCGGAACTCCTCCGAGTAGTTCTTTCGTGACATGACTGAAGATCATCTCGCTTCCCCAGCAGATGCTGGATTCAGCGTGTCCAAGAACCGGGGTCAAGGCCCATGAACGGCGATGACACGCCACCGGCGCCGCGGCAGCCGTGGGTGTTGCGTGATCCGATCGGCCGCCCGGCACGCCCACCGGCGCTGATCGTGGCAGGAGCGTCGGTGCTGTTGTGCACCGGAATCGTGTTCGCCCTGCTGGATTGGTGGCCGGGCCACGGGCACACCATCGATGCCTTCACCAATTCGATGGTCGTCCTGGTCTTCGGGGCTCTGTTGATGATCGTCGGTCTGGTGTGGGCGGTCAAGTCCGCGTTGGTGATCGGGCGGGACCGGCGGTGGTCGTGGTGGATCGCGGCTGCGCCGATCACGGTGCTCGTCGCGGCGGTGGCTGTTCTGGTGATTCCGTCGCCGTCGTTCGGGTCCTCACGCAGCGACTTCGACGCCGCTGTCTACGCGGTGCTGTCCTCACGGGAGTCTGCCGTGTTCGGGGTGCCCGTCGGGCCGTACACGATGTCCCGGGTCGAACGACACAGCAACGATGCGGTGTACTTCTACGACGCCGATCAGAATTTTCTGACCACCTCCGGCGGCTGGATCTACTCGCCGGCAGGACCTCCCCCGGACCGTTCGGGAATAGACCGGATCGACGCGGCTCACCTCGACGGCCGGTGGTACGAGTTCACCGCCGTATGGGACGAATGATCCTCGGCCGGGTACATACTACCGTCCGTCGTCGCTCAGGAAGAGACCGTTATGCCCGACCAGAACACCCTCGAAGAACTGCTGCTGGCCGAACGCCGCGCGATACGCGACTGGGTGTCCATCGCCGACGTACTCAAAGCGATGGGAACAAACTCCTGGGTGGCAGGGACGCGAGGCCGTCCGATCCGTTCTGGACTGCATCGACACCAGCACTCGTCTCCGCATCGGTCGCGTCGACAACCAGTACCGGGAAATACCCAAGCCTTTGCCCGTCGAAGAACTCCTCGACCGGATCTTCACCATCGACGATGCTGCCGACCGGTCTTTCGAGATGATGCAGTTGTTCATCGACACCACAGACACTTCCGCTGACAACGCGCCCGGCCGTCGCTGACCGCCCACTGCGATTGATCTCGCCGACGTCGACGTACGCAACCTGTCCACATCTCTCGACGGCCATTGCGCGCCAACGAGCATCGGTCCGGGCCCGCCGGGGAGCGAGGATCTCGACCACACACCCGACTGGCGGGGCAGATCTACTCGGTGCGCAGCCGTGCAGCAACGTCGAGTTCGACGAGTGTGCCGGCCGGATCAAGCAGATACCACGAGGTAACGACGGGATTGCCGCCCGGCATCGCGCCAGCTGTATATCCCAAGCAGACCTGCCCCGAGCATGCCGCGCTAGCAGCCGCGCGCAAGGTCGATCGTGCTGCAGGCAAGGCGCGCGAGGCCTCGGCCATCACAGGAATGAAGATCGCCGTAGAAGGACGCGGCGCGATAGACCCGATCGCAGCCTGGGGAACCATCAGGCAGCCTCGACCGCTCCTGGGAGTCGACGACGTGTACACCGGCTGTGACCAGATCAAAGGTCATCTCGAACAGATGATTGCCCACGCAGAGACCCAGACAGCGCCACCGATGGATAGTGCGGCGGTGCACCCGCTCGTTTGGGGTGCTGCTGGCCGACTGTGGCGCGACGGCCACTATCGCCTTGCAGGCACATCAGCGGCGGAAGCACTCGTCGCACAGGTCACGACGTTGACGAATCGCAACGATGTGGCAGAAACAGCCCTTTGGCAGGAAACCTTCGCCGATAAGCCTCCAGCGCCGGGTCGACCACGGTTGCGGTGGCCAGGAGATTCAAACGACCGGACCGTGAAGTCGATGAACGAAGGGCTGCGGCAGTTCACGGCGGGAATGCAGCTGACGATCCGAAACTCAGCGGCGCACGATACTCGTGAGATGCTGCAGCAGGATGCCCTCGAGCGACTTGCGGTGCTGAGCGTGGTCGCGCGACTGGTCGACCAATGTGACCTGCTCGAAGCACCTACATCGCAGGGGAATTCCCCATGACGGTCGCCGCTTTCGTCCTCGGTGTTCTTGGTTTCGCTGTTGCCATGGCCTCGCTGACCTGGCAGGTCTACACATTTCTCATGCAGGGCGCTCGACCGACACTTACTCCCGTTGTCGGCTTGTTGACCGCTGGCGGTGGTCTCGTCACGAACGACGCTACCCGTGACGTACGGGCATCTCTGATGAGTGCGGCCGCCCAGCTGCCGCCAGGTCAGTTGATCGTAGGCGTCAAGGTCGTCAACGCGGGCAGAGCACCGTTCCATGTCGCACAGTGGGCTCTGCGCGCCGACCCCAGCGGCGCTGCATTTCAGGTGATCGGCGAGCAAATCGGTTCTCCGCCGGTACCGTGCGATATTCCGCCCGGTGCCGAGCAGATCTTCTTCATGTACCTCGCCGGTGCGGTGAACCTGAGACGAAGTCTTGAGAGTGTCGAAGGTGACCCGCAACGGATCGTCGCCACGGTATCAAGCGGCGGCCGGACCTATGTCTCCAAACCCATTGCGACGGAGGTGTTATCGATCGTCTAGGAGATCCACAAAGAGTTCTCCCTCTCCGCTTCCGCCTGTCTGTCCGGGACGTGTCGGGCCTACAGAAGATTGGTACGGGGATCGTTCTGACGATGACGAGAATGAGCGCGGGCGATAGCCGCCACCGGGACTGGGTACGGCGATCTGGGAGTTGGATCGCCGACTGACCCGAGCCGATTTGCTGTGTGCTGACTGGTCAGAGCTCGATCGGGCACTTTCGTCGGAGCTCGATGACCGTGCTCATACCTGCGCACCAGTCCCGAACCTCGGGGCTGATCGCGGCGAGGAGGCGGAGCGCATCGTTGTGCCGGGCAGTGATGTTCACACCGAGCAGAGGCTCCATGTGTGAGACGCGGTTACGGAGCCCATGCAGACGACCGGCCCGGTCGGCGACGATATATCCGTGGGGATCATTCGTGTTGTGGGGGAATGCGTGACGCAGCGCCTGCTGCCACAAGATCTGCCGGCCGCGGAAGCTGGCGTCGGTGGTGTTCTTCGTGGGAAGCAGTTTCGGCCACACGCCGAAAGTGATCTGCGCGAGGATGTCGTCGTGCGTGACTGGTGCACCTTTCCGCGGGTGCGCGGCATCTCTGGTTCCGTCGGCCTCCGTGGCATGCTTCCGGCCGATCTCCGCGAGTCTCGGGTCAACGAGTTGAGAGGACGAGCCGCGTCGATAAGCCAATCCTGGCCATAGCTACCGCCCCGCTGGACATGGCTACTGCCCGGCTCGCTGCGGCGCGGCTGGGCAGCATTCCAGATACGCAACTGCTCATCGATGGCATTGCGCAGGGCGACCTCGGTCACTGCGAGGACCTGCTGGAAGGCCGCCGACAGCTGCAGGTTCCACTTGTACAGCTCCAGCGCCAGATAGGGGTCATTTCCGCACCGCGAAGTGTAGGTGGAAAGGCGGACCGGATGCAGATGCTTGGTGACCGCGAGAATCGTCGCGTGCTTTGGCATCCGTTCGGCCCTCCGCTATCATTGATCTCAGATACGAGGACAAGGTCCCTCGTAAACACATGGAGTTCCCCCCGCGGCAGCTAGGCCGCGGGGGTTCTTCGTTCCAGGAGCACCCTATCCGCTGCCCTGGTGTGCCTCACCCATCAGGCCTCGGTGCCGCGACTCCATTCTGGATGGACACCGCCGTGGTCGACGAGGTGTGCCTCGCCAGCGCCACCGACATCTGACACATCGGCCGCGTCGTGCCGCCGGCCGCGTCGTGCCGCCGGCCGGGCTCGGCAGCCGCACCCGCACCGGCCACGACTTCCTCCCCACCCCGTGCGCCGCATGTTCCTGCCATCTCGACGACTACACCCCCAGCGTCGAGGACGAGCGCATCTGGGCTGCACCCGCGCCCGGTTCGGGCGGGCCGGGTCCGCGCTACCCGCACCCATGGCTATGCCGGCTCTACGCACTTGGTAGGGGCGTGATGCTGTCCGACCCCGTGCCGTGTCGGTGATTGAAAAAGGGCCCGCGCCCTTGTGAGCTGGGTGTTCTTCAGGCAACCAGACCAGCAAGGAACGCGGGCATGCTCCACAGTAGTGGCTCACTGCTGCTCGATCTCGACGGCATCGTCGTCGAGTCGGTGCAGCGCATCGACGACGGCAACCGGATCGTCCGGCTCGGCACCGACCCGAGGTGGGCCGGAGTGTGCCCACAATGCGGGCAGACATCGATCCGATCGAAGGGCTGGGTCACCACCCATCCCCGCGACGTGCAGATCGGTCCGGACCGCCCCGTGCTCGAATAGCGGAAACGGAAGTGGTTGTGCACCAATAGATTCTGTGATCGCAAGGTGTTCACCGAGTCGGTGCCGGGCATCCCGGCCCGCGCCCGCATCACCCCGCGAGCGAAGACCATGATGGCCGCCGCTGTCCTCGACGAGGATCGTTCCGTGGCCGCCGTCGCCGCCGAGTACCGGTGCGCCTGGCACACCGTTCACGATCGGGTCATCGCTGTCGCCGACACCGCACTCGACGACGAACCAGAGCCCGTGCGTGTGCTCGGCATCGACGAGACCCGCCGCGGCAAGGCCAAGTGGGAGACCTGCCCCGACACCGGCGCCCGGCGATGGGTGGACCGATGGGACACCGGCCTGGTCGACATCGCCGGCCACCAGGCCTGCTCGCCCAGGTCAACGGCCGCACTTCGACGGCGGTGATCGACTGGCTCGAGGCACGCGATGAACAGTGGCGCCGGCAGATCACCCACGTCACCATCGACCTGTCCGGCGTGTACGCCAAGGCCGTACGCGAAGCATTGCCGCATGCCGAGCTGGTCGTCGACCGGTTTCACCTGGTCAAAAAGGCCAACGAGATCGTCAATGCGGTGCGCCGGCAGGTCACCCAGACCCACCGTGGTCGCCGCGGCCGCAAAAGTGATGTCGAGTGGATCAACTGTCGTCGGCTGCTGCGCGCAGCGCAGACCCTCACCATCGAGCAGCGCACCGAACTGTTCACCAAGCTGCTCACTGCCGACCCGAGCGAGGAGATCGCCGCCGCCTGGATCGCCAAGGAGCTCCTATGGGACCTGCTGGCCTGCACCGCCCGTGGTGGGCTGCGGTACGAGATCCGGGCTGCGTTGTATCGGTTCTACAAGTTCTGTGCCGCCTGCCCGATCCCGGAGGTCACCACGCTCGCGCGCACCGTGGAGACCTGGCAGGGCCCCATCATCCGGGCGGTCGAGACCGGCCTGACCAACGCACGCAGCGAGGGTTACAACCGGATCGTCAAGCACGTCGGCCGGATCGCGTTCGGATTCCGCAATCCTGACAATCAACGCCGCCGGGTACGGTGGGCGTGCACTCGCCGCTCCCGGCGGAGCGCACCCAGCCGGCATCAATGCCACTGCTAACCGCGAAGAGCCGGTTTTGGCGTGGCGCGGGGTGACCGTGTCGATGACCTGCCCGTCGGTGAACACGTCGCCGTGCCAGTGAAAGTGGCTGGCCAGATCAGCCGGGGCCTTCGTCACCCTCGAGCCGACGATGAACTTCAGGCCGGCAGCATCGAGGTCCTTCAGGTTCGTCGCCGACAGCATCCCGGCATCGGCGGCGATAACCATCTCCACCCCGTCGAGATCGTAGCGGGCCTGGAACTGCCGCACGATCGGCACGATCGTGCGAGTCTCGGCGTGGTTTCCTTCGAAACACCCAATCTCCAAAGGGAATCCGGTGCTATCGACGAGCAGCCCGACGACGATCTGCGGGTCCACCCGGCGTTCCTTGGAGTATCCGACCTTGCGCAGCTCGTCTTCCTTCTCGGCTTCGAAGTACAAGGTGGTGACGTCGTAGAGCAGCAGGTTCAGATCTCCTGCGGTGGCGGCGTGCTCGAAACACCGCTGCGCGATGTCGTCGCGGTAACCGTGGGCGGTGCAGCGCTGCAGGGTCCGCACGAAGGTGTTGCGGTGGGCGGGTGCGATCCCGATCTCCCGCAGCACCCTGCCCGCGTCCGCAACCGATGTCGGCTCGACGAGTCGGGCTGCCACGAGCTGGAAGAACGAGTCGTTGTCGACCACATCGAAGCCGAGATGCCGCCAGGCGGAGTCGATGATCTCGATCAACCACCGGGACCGCTTGCCGGTGATCGTTGGCGGTGCGCTGCTGGTGGCGCCCAGATCGAGGTCGAGTTCCTGTTGGCCGGCGAGCAGTTTCTCCCGGGCGGTGTCGAGTAGGGCGGCGAGTTCGCTGTCGGTGTGGGCGGATCCGAGGTGCTCGAGGACCTTGTCGCGGCGGCCGTGCTTGGCCGCGATCTGCACCGCGGTTGCTCCCGAGGCGGTGCGGACTTTGCGGATGTAGGCGGCCTTCTACCGAGCTGTTAGTGTGCAATTCTCCGAACACGCACCGCCGCTACCTGCACGGATATGTCGGACTACCCCGGAAATCGACCAACCTGGTGCAACTCGGGGGGGCACGTACAGTGCAATCCCTCGACGTCACGGGTTGGTACGCGCGGCCGGATTCACTCACCGGCCTCGCTCACCAACCACTCCCCCACCACCTCCGCGAGATCGGTGCCCCCTCGCTTCGGTGAGGTGGGTGCGCCCGGCTGAGTTCGAGAAAATCGTGGAGTCGGCTGCCGGCGCCGCCTGCGGTACACCATCGATGTCGAGAATCGTCCCTCGTTCCCGCAGATAGGAGTCACCGGCAACTTCATCGAACGACAACACTGGCGTGACACACGCATCCGTGTCATCGAAGACAGTTCTCCAATGGTCGCGTTCTTCGGACGCAAAGATCTCCGCGAACCGAGCTCGCAGGGTCGACCACTCCGTCCGATCGTTCTGATCCGGCAGCGTTGTTTCCGCGAGCCCGAGGCCGGCGAGCAGAGCTGCATAGGATTGCGGTTCGATGGCGCCGACTGCCACAGCTTTCCCATCGGCGCATTCATAAGTGTCGTAGAACGGCGCTCCTCCGTCGAGGAGATTCGTTCCGGACTCAGATGACCACTCACCGAATCCCTGCATCGACCACATCATCTGGGACAGGGCGGAGACACCATCCAGCATGGCGGCGTCGATCACCTGCCCTGAACCAGATCGTTGCCGCTCGAACAATGCTGTCAGGATCCCGAGGAGCAGGAACATCGACCCGCCACCGAAGTCCCCCACCAGATTCAGGGGCGGCACTGGGCGCACCCCCGCCTTCCGATCGCGTGCAGTGCTCCTGTCAACGAGATGCAATTGATGTCGTGCCCGGAGCGCAATGCCATTTTCCCGTCCTGGCCCCAGCCGGTCATCCGGGCGTAGATCAATCGCGGATTGGTTTCGGCGCACTGCTCAGGTCCTACCCCAAGACGTTCGGCCACTCCCGGTCTGAAGCCCTCGATCAGGACATCCGCCTGCTCGATCAGCCGGAGCACCAGGTCGCGTTCGTCGGGATTCTTCAGATCGGCCGCGATTGAGCGACGGTTGCGCAGCATGTAGTCGGGGTGACCGTCGAGGACGTCGACGCCAGAGGGGGTGGGCCGGTCGACCCGTACAACCTCGGCGCCGAGATCCCCCAGGATTATCGCCGCATGAGGTCCCGGCCAATTCCTGCCAACTCGATCACTCTCAACCCGCTTAGCAGCCCGGCCATGTTTGCACTCCATTCATGTCGTGATGCTCAGATCTACTGCTGCACCATGTTTTGATCGGTCTGAACTGTCAGCGGATAAATTTTGGAGACCGCTTGTTCTGGAAGGCTGCGACGCCTTCGATGAAGTCGGGTGCCTCCAACAGTGCGAGTTGCCCCGCACGCTCCCGCTCGAAGGCAAAATCGAGTTGGGTCAGCGTCGCCGCATTGATCGCGTCCTTGGTGGCGCGGAGGGCGGACGCAGGGCCCGCGGCCAGCCGACCGAGGAGCGAGTCGACTTCGGCATCGAACTGATCGTCCGCGTACACCTGGGCAATCAGGCCCGCCTGCTTGGCCTCATCGGCGGGGAGGCGTTCCGCCAGGAGGGCCAACCCCATAGCCCGCGCGCGACCGACCGATGCCGCTACCAGTGCCGTAGCACCGCCATCGGGCATCAGTCCGATTCTGGTGAACGCTAAAAGGAAGTAGCTCGATTCGGATGCCACCGTCAGGTCACATGCCAACGCCAGTGACACACCGACGCCTGCCGCCGCGCCGCGAACTGCTCCGACAACCGGGTGCGGGAAGGCCCTGATCGTCGCGGTGACTCGATTGGCCGCATCAATCGTCGCGGCCGAGGGCGCGGCGGACAAATCCAAACCGGCGATGTCCGCGCCGGTGCAGAATGCTCTACCCGCACCGGTGAGGACGGCGGCGCGTACCTCGGGGTTTTCCGAGTGCGCTTCGAATGATTCGGCGATCGCGTCGAGGGTTGCTGTGGTGACAGCGTTCATGCTGGCAGGGCGATTGATGAGGACATGGAGCACGCCGTTATCGACGCTGCTCACCACTCCGGTGTCGACGGTTGTCACAGCGACTCCTTTAGATGCGGGGAACCGCCCCCGCTACTTCGACGGGGGCAATTCGGGGTTCGAGTTGGTATGCGAATACCGATGCCGGCTTGACGGTGGTTCGGCTCGGTCGAGGCTAGCATGACTAGTATAACGACCGTTAGCCTCAATCTTTCGTGAGTCCCGCGTGCCGGCCTGACCAGTTCGGATTCGATGGTGGAGGCGGTGGATCCGGTGTGCATCCACGCTTGGTCGCCCGACACGGTCGGGTGACGTCGGGGTCCACGGCCCCGAACTGAGTGTCCTTTCGACTCGATAAATGAAGATTCGTGCAGGTCACACAGGTGCAGGTAGCGCGGTGAGCCGGTTCAGGCCGGCCACGAGAACATCGACACCGGGAGCCGTCGCGGCCAGCCGCAGCCGAACCTGACGGGCATGGCGGGCGATCTTCCCGGCGATCGACAGCACCCGCAGCCGCAGCCGTTTCGGCTCCCACCGCCGCGCCGGGACCTCGGTGAATGCCAGCATCTGCATCCACGCGGTCAACTCGCATGCCAGTTGCACGAGCGCGAGCCAGATCCGGTTCTGATCGAACCCGTGCAGCGGAAGATTCTGCAGCCCGGTTGCTTTCGCTGTCCGGATCCGGTCCTCGCACCGAGCCCGACGGCGGTGCCGCAACTCCAGATCGGGGAGTTGCCCGCGGCGGGTGTTGGTCACGAACGCCGTCAACCGCAGGCCGTCACGGTCGGTGAACCGCAACTGCGCACCCGGATGCGGTCTCTCCTTCCTGACGATCACGCGCATGCCGGTCGGCCACGTCGACAGGTCGAGCAGCCCGGTGATCTCGGTGACCCAGGCCCCGTCCCGGACCTGCCCGTCCGAGTCGTAAGCCGGAGTCCATGCCTGCTCGGGAACCAGATCGATCGCGGCGGCATAGGCGTCGGTCAACCCGAATCCCACCGAATACGAGAGCCTGCGCTTGGTCAGATACTCGATCAAGGAGTGGGTGCCACCGGCACCATCGATCCGGACCAGCACCTTCTTCCCGACCCGATATCCCGGGTCGAACGGCAACTGCGCCAGGGCGCCCTGCACGACAGTGACGTGATCGGCGGCGGTGTTCGAACCGGCATTGCCCGGGCGCAGCAGCATCGCGACGGGTTCACCGGTGCCGTGCTCACCGTGGTCGACGAACGCACACAGCGGATGAAACCCGAAGCCGCGTTTGAAGTTCGGGGCAGCAGATTCCTTGTCCGAGTGCGCGGTGACGAGGGTGGCATCGATGTCGATGACCAGCGGTGTGTGCTCGTCGATGGCGTGATCGGGTGCCACCGACCCGGCGGCGGTCCAGGCGTGGGCGCGGGCGGTAGCGCGGGCCCGTCCGATCGCGGCGAGAGCGGTGTCGGCATCACCGGCGAGGGTGGTGATCAGGCGGGAGACAGTCGGGTCGGAGGCCACCTGGCCGAACAGTTCGGGGTGGGCGCGTAGTTGGTTGATGTCGGCGAGGCAGTCCCCGCCGATCGCCAGGGAGAGCGCGAGGTCGAGGAGGATCTTGCCAGGATCGTGGCGTGCCAACGGTTTCCGGAACTGAGCGAGTTCGGTCGTCAATGCTGTGGTGAGGCCGGTTTTCTCGGCGGTGCGCAGCAGCAGGACAGCGCCGGCATGGGACACGACGCCGGTTCCGGTACCCGATGCGGACAGGTGTGGGTAGGGGGACGTAGACTTGCTCACCTGAAGGGTGCTCCTGGCTCACGCGATTGTTCAACCTTAGACAAGTCGAATTATCGCAGGTCGGAGCACCTTTCTTTCTGTGTGACACGGGTTGAGGTCGAATTTCCGTGAAAGCCCCGGGTTAGATACTTCGTTGACCTGATGTTGACCATCCTGATTTCTCTGTATCGAACGTTATATAAACAGTTCGATCCATCTTGAGGAGGCTACGTGGCCGACGAGTCACTCCCATCCGAACCCGAGGCACTGTACGAGCGGCGTGGCAACATCGCGCTCATCACGCTGAACCGTCCGCGTGCCCTCAATGCCGTCAACGGCGCACTGTCCACGGCAGTGGGCACCCTGCTCATGCAGGCGGACTCCGACGACGAGATCCGCGTCATCGCTCTCACTGGTGCCGGTCGCGCGTTCTGCGCCGGTGCTGATCTTAAAACCATTGCGGCGGGCGAGAACGTCGACGCCGACGTGAACCCGGAATGAGGTTTTGCCGGCTACGTGCAGCACTGGGTGAGCAAGCCGACGATTGCCGCGGTCAACGGCTTCGCCCTGGGCGGCGGCACCGAACTGGTCCTGGCCAGTGACCTCGCGGTCGTCGACGAGAACGCCCAGCTCGGCCTGCCGGAGGTCAAGCGTGGCCTGTTCGCGGCCGCCGGCGGGGTGATTCGCCTGCAGCAGCAGATGCCGCGCAAGGTTGCCCTCGAACTCGCGCTGATCGGTGAGCCGATCACCGCAGAGCAGGGCAAGGAACTGGGCCTCGTCAACCGAGTGGCCCCGGCGGGGACCGCCCTCGACGTCGCGCTCGAACTCGCGTACCGAGATCGCGGCGAACGCGCCGATCTCGGTACGGGAGTCGAAGGCGATGATCCATGCCACTGCCAGCGGCTCTGACTGGGACCGGGGTGTGTGGGATGCGAACGCGAAGGCGATGACTGTGGTCTTCAGCAGCGCTGATGCCAAGGAAGGCCCGACCGCATTCGCCGAGAAGCGTGCCCGGTCTGGCAGGGTCGCTGACTCTTCAATCTAGGTCCGGTGCCCCGTTGATTCGCATCCAGGGCACCAACCCCAGACACCTACAAACTTAGTACTGCAACGACAGTTTGTGACCACCGGTGCACGTGTGGTAATTGATCACTTGTGCAGTCGGAGGTGTTGGAATGGTCAGCGGGGTTCACGGCGTTCTGCAGTCGGTTCGCGCACCGGTTCTCGCGGGTGGAGTCACGGCGGCGGATGGGTGCCTACGTGCGCGGCCTGCTCGCGGAGGTCGAACGCAAGAACGGCTGGACGCTGGCCGAGGCCGCCGGGGACACCGGCCCGGAAGGCATGCAACGACTGCTGAACTTCTACACCTGGGACTGCGACGGGCTGCGCAATGACGTGCGAGACGTGGTGGTCGAGGCGATCGGCGACGAGCAGACCGGGGTATTGATCGTCGACGAGACCGGATTTCTGAAGAAAGGCAACAGATCCGCGGGCGTGGCGCGGCAGTACTCCGGCACCGCCGGACGGATCGAGAACTCCCAGATCGGGGTGTTTTTGGCCTACGCTTCCGACCGCGGTCGGGCATTGATCGATCGAGAGTTGTATCTACCCAAGTCGTCGACCGAGGACCGCGATCGGTGTCGCGATGCCGGCATCGACGACAGCATCGAGTTTGCGACCAAACCCGAACTGGCGCAATCGATGATAGACCGTGCTCTCGATGCCGGCATTCCGTTCGGGTGGGTCACCGCCGACGAGGCCTACGGTCAGGTCGGCCTCGAAGACATCACAAACTGCGGCTGCAGTACTAAGTGCTGAGTTCCTCTTTGGAGGCGTAGATTAGAGGGTGAGTATATCGGTTCGAGTCGATCGGAGGCGAGCCGGATGCCGAAGATCCTGCGCGCACGCCCGGCCGTGGACAGCGACGAGGAACGGACGGTCCGCCGATTGGCCGGCGCCCGGCACGCTCCCGCCGACTGGGTGCAGCGAGGCCGGATCATCGCGCTGAGCTGGGACGGACTGCGGGTCCCGGCCATCGCCGCGCAGCTGGGCTGCCACGAGCAGACCGTGCGTCGATGGCTCGAGCGGTTCAACGCCGACGGGCTCGACGGGCTGGCCGATCGGGGTGGTCAGGGCCGCAAACGTCGGATCACCGAGGGTGAGCGGTCCCGAATCCTGGCCCTGGTCAAGCAGACTCCGCCCGGTCGTCCGGACCGCACACCGGACGGGCAGCTCGCGGCCGCCGAGGCGGCCGGTCCGCCGGAGTGGACCCTGAACGCCCTGACCGCCGCGGCCCGGGCCGAGGGCATCGACGTCCACCGCAGCCAGGTGCGACGGATCCTGCTCGCCGAGGGGGTGCGGTGGCGGCGCACCCGCACCTGGATCCGGTCCACCGACCCGGATTTCGCGGGAAAAGGACACGGATCGTCGCGCTCTACACCGCACCACCGGCGAACGCGACGATCCTCTGCGCCGACGAACTCGGCCCGGTGATCCCGCGCAGCTTCCCGCCGGCGCCGGGCGGGTCTCCCGACGGGCACCGCATCAAGGCCACACTCGATTACGGGCGTGGGCCGGAGAAGACCTGGGTGTACGGGGCGCTGCGTCCGAGGGACGGCCACGAACTTACGATGACTGCATCCTGTCGTAACAGTATTGCCTACCAACGGTTTCTGCAGGTCATGGAGCGGGACAACCCCGACGGCGAGATCGTGGTGGTCACCGACAACCTCTCCTCCCATCGCAGCGTGTCCACGCGAGCTTGGCTCGAGGAACATCCCCGGATCCGGCAGGTGTTCATCCCGGTCGGTGCGTGCTGGCTGAATCTGCAGGAGGGGTGGTGGCGGATCTTCCGTAAGGCCGCGCTGGCCGGGCAGACCTTCGCCGATCCCGACGAGATCGAGGCGGCCACGCTCCTGGCCACGGCGCAGCTCAATGCCCGAGCCCGACCCTGGCTCTGGGGGCGCCCGGCCCCTCCGACCCGGAAACTACGCCGACGTTTTGTCTACTTTCTTTGAGGAATTCAGCACTACAATTCCGGCTCGCGTCCGGATCCGAGTGAGCGCAAACTGCTTCGCATCGAGGTCCGTAACACGGGGACGCCGATCGAACGCAAGCCGAACTGGATCAAGACCCGCGCGAAGATGGGCCCGGAGTACTCCAAGCTCAAGTCACTGGTCAAATCCAAAGGCCTGCACACCGTGTGCGAAGAAGCTGGCTGCCCCAACATCTACGAGTGCTGGGAGAACCGGGAGGCGACGTTCCTCATCGGCGGCGACCAGTGCACCCGCCGCTGCGACTTCTGCCAGATCGACACCGGTAAACCTGCTGAGCTCGACCGTGACGAACCCCGTCGTGTGGCCGAGTCTATCCGCTCGATGGGGTTGCGCTACTCCACAATCACCGGTGTCGCCCGTGACGACCTGCCAGACGAGGGCGCTTGGCTCTATGCCGAGACCGTCCGCAAAATCCACGAACTGAACCCAAACACCGGGGTGGAGAACCTGATCCCGGATTTCCATGCCAAACCCGACCTGCTGGCCGAGGTGTTCGACGCACGGCCGGAGGTGCTCGCGCATAACCTGGAGACGGTGCCGCGGATCTTTAGTACTGCAACGACAGTTTGTGACCACCGGTGCACCTATGATAATTGATCTTGGTGCAGTCTGAGGTGTTGGAGTGGTCGGCGGGGTTCACGGCGTTCTGCAGTCGGTTCGCGCACCGGTTCTCGCGGGTGGAGTCACGGCGGCGGATGGTGGCGTATGTCCGTGGATTGCTCGCGGAGGTCGAACGCAAGAACGGCTGGACGTTGGCGGAGGCCGCCGGGGACGCCGGCCCGGAAGGCATGCAGCGGCTGCTGAACTTCTACGCCTGGGACTGCGACGGGCTGCGCGATGACGTGCGAGACGTGGTGCTCGAGGCGATCGGCGACGAGCAGACTGGGGTGTTGATCGTCGACGAGACCGGTTTTCTGAAGAAAGGCAACAGATCCGCAGGCGTGGCCCGACAGTACTCCGGCACCGCCGGGCGGATCGAGAACTCCCAGGTCGGGGTGTTTTTGGCCTACGCGTCCGCTCGTGGTCGGGCATTGATCGACCGGGAATTGTATCTACCCAAGTCCTGGACCGAGGACCGCGATCGGTGCCGGGACGCCGGCATCGACGACGACATCGGATTCGCAACGAAACCCGCACTGGCACAGTCGATGATCGAACGTGCCCTCGATGCCGGTGTTCCGTTCGGGTGGGTCACCGCCGACGAGGCCTACGGTCAGGTCGGCCGGCTGCGGATGTGGCTCGAATCGCGCGGTGTGGCGCACGTGTTGGCGGTGCCGAAAACGCAGATGGTGGTGTCGATGCAGTTGCGGCAACGCCGCGCCCACACCGTGATCAGTGAAGTGGACGCGTCGGTATGGCAACGGTTGTCGTGCGGGGACGGCGCGCACGGACCGCGGGTCTACGACTGGGCTGCGGTCCCGATCCGGCCGCTGCGCGAGCCCGGCCGGGGTCACTGGCTGTTGGCCCGCCGTTCGATCGCCGACCCGGAGCAGATCGCCTACTACATCTGCTACGGTCCCGCCGACACCCCCCTTGCCAAGCTGGTGCGGGTGGCCGGCAGCCGGTGGGCGATCGAGGAGTGTTTCCAGACGGCGAAGAACGAAACCGGACTCGACCACTACCAGGTCCGGGGCTACACCGCCTGGTACCGGCACATCACGTTGTCGATGGCCGCGGCCGCCTTCCTGACGATTCTGCGTCGACACGCTCAAAAGGGGGGTCTTCAGGTGGTCCCGGTAATCTGATTCCTCTGACGGTCAACGAGATTCGACGACTGTTCAATCGTATCGCCTGTCCCGTTCGGCACGCCTTCGCTCACCTGTGGCATTGGTCGAACTGGCGGCGCATCAGGCAAGCCAGAGCCCGCGCCAGCCACTACAAACGACGACATCACAAACTGTCGTTGCAGTATTAGAGCATGTCTCTTGTGGGTGGGATCTTCTGTGCGGCATAATGCACCATCGTGGTCGATGCGTTGTCTTCCCGGCTGGTGCCGGATGCGTTGTGGGAGATCGTCGAACCGCTGTTACCCGGATTCCGGGCGCGGCCACAGGGCGGCGGCCGCGCAGCGCTCGATGACCGGGCAGTGTTCACTGCCATCGTCTATGTGCTCACCAGCGGGTGTGCGTGGCGGCACCTGCCACCGTCGTTCGGGGTCAGCGTTCCCACCGCGCACAGACGCTTCACGACCTGGGCCCGGGCCGGAGTATTCGACGAGCTGCACCGGCGCGTCCTCGACCGGCTCGGCGCCGGCGGGGACCTGGACTGGTCCGCCGCGATCCTCGACGCCGCCCACGTACGGGCGAAAAGGGGGGCTCTCTGACCGGTCCCAGCCCGGTCGATCGAGGCAAGAACGGATCGAAGATCCATATCCTGTCCGACGCGGACGGCATCCCGCTGGTCACTGCGGCGACCTCGGCGAACACCCACGACAGTGTCATGTTGCAGCCCATGGTCGCCGCTATCCCCGCAGTGCGCTCGCCTCGCGGGCCGCGTCGCCGCAGGCCCGGACGGCTGCGGGCGGACAAGGGCTACGACTATCCCGTCCACCGCCGGTGGTTGCGCGCACGGAGCATCGTTCCGCGGATCGCCCGCCGCGGCGTCGACAGTAGCGAGCGTCTCGGGCGTTACCGGTGGAAGATCGAACGCACCCTGGCGTGGCTGAGCGGCTACCGGCGGCTGACCATCCGCTACGAACGTCTCGGTGAGCACTTCGCCGCCTTTCTCCAACTCGCTGCGGCGTTGACCTGCTTCAAGAAGCTCGCCAAATGAGACATGCTCTTAAGCGCATCCGTCCCGCGTTTCGGTACGAGCGGTCCCTTGAGGTGATCACTGCAGCCCGCGCGTTCGGTCTGGTCACCAAGTCGAATCTGATCCTAGGCATGGGTGAGACGCCTGAGGAGGTGCGCGAGGCGATGGCGGATCTGTACGAGGCCGGCTGCGACATCATCACCATCACCCAGTACCTCCGCCCCTCGCCGCGGCACCATCCCGTCGAACGCTGGGTCAAGCCAAAGGAATTTGTCGAGCACTCCGAGTACGCCACCGAGCTAGGCTTCGCCGGCGTCATGGCCGGCCCGCTGGTCCGGTCCTCGTACCGCGCCGGACGCCTCTACGCCCAGGCCATGGCCCACCATGGGCGCACGCTGCCCGGCGGTCAGGCACACCTTGCAGAGAGGGGCATCGCGTCACAGAAGGCCGATTCACTGCTCGCCCGATCTGAAAGTCATTAAATGATGTTTCGGTAATAGATCGTGTCGCTGCACGTGATTCGCACCGCGCTGCTTGATCATTGCCGAATGGCAGGGAAGGAGACCGGTTCCAGCGAGGAGTCCAACGCCCGGAAAGTCAAGCAACGCGGTGTTCGTCGTGATCTCGACGCGTTGCGTGAGCGGCGGATGCGGGCGGCGGAGATGTTCGCTGCAGGACGACGGCAGATCGATGTCGCGGTCGAGCTGGAGGTCTCCCAGCAGACTGCGTCCCGGTGGTTTCGGCAGTGGGCGGAAGGCGGTAGCGAAGCGCTCGAAGGAGCAGGTCGTGCGGGTCGCCGGCCGCGCCTCGATGACGCCCAGGTCGAGGTGATCCGAGAGGAATTACTCCAAGGTCCCCCAGGCTCACGGCTTCGCCACCGGGGTGTGGACCCTGGGCCGGGTCGCGATCGTGATCGAGCGGCTCCCTCGCGTGCACTACGGTCCCACCCAGACCTGGACGATCCTGCGGACCCGGCTCGGCTGGAGCCGGCAACGTCCCGCCCGGCGCGCGGTCGAACGCGATGAGGACGCCATCGGCGCCTGGCGCGAGAGATGAGTGGCCGCGGATAAAAAAATAGCGCGGCGCCGAGGTGCATGGATCTGCTTCCAGGACGAAAGTGGCGTGTCGCTGCTCCCGGTGGTCCGCGCAACCTGGGCGCCCAAAGGCGTCACACCGGTTCTGCATCACCGTTCTCCTGGAAGCGCATGTCCATGGCCGCAGTCCTGGCCTATCGGCCTGACCGCAGCGAAAGCGCGTTCGTGTTCTCCATGACCGACGGCGCCTACAACACCGACACGCTCATCGAGTTCCTCACCGAACTGCGCACCCACTTCGCCGGGCAGAAGCTCATCGTAATCTGGGACAGGCTCATGGTCCACCGGTCCCGGGCGATGACCGCATGGCTGGCAACCCAACGCCACTGGCTCCACGTCGAACGTCTCCCGGCCTATGCACCCGAGCTCAATCCCATCGAACAGGCATGGGGGAACATGAAATCCACCGAACTGGCCAACCTGTGTCCCGATACCCTCGACGAGGTCCGCACCGCGACCGAGACCGGACTGACTCGCATCGGCTCGAACTACGACCTGTGCCACAGCTTCCTCGACCGCACCGGACTTTCCTTATGATCCGAACTCACTCAATTACCGAAAGGTCTGTAATTTCGCGCTTTCAGGGAAATTCGCGATCGCCGGGTGCCCTAAACGAAGAATGGTGCTCTGAACTGGGATTATTCGACTTGCTGAGGGTCGAGTTTCAGACAGTTCGAGGAGCACCATTCAGGTGAGCAAGTCTACGTCCCCCTACCCACGCGTGTCCGCATCGGCCACCGCAACCGGCGTCGTGTCGCATGCCGGCGCGGTCCTGCTACCAAGCACCGCGGAGAAGACCGGCCTCGCTTCGGCACTGACGACCGAGCTCGTAGCGTATCGAAGACCGCCGGCCCGCCACGATCCCGGTAAGATCGTCCTCGACCTCGCCGTGAGCCTGGCGATCGGCGGGGACTGCCTCGCCGACATCGCACAACTGCGCGCCCACCCCGAACTCTTCGGGCAGGTGGCCTCCGATCCGACCGTCTCCCGGCTGATCACCACCCTCGCTACACACCGGAACAGTCGCTGGCTGCGATCGGGCGTGCCCGCGCCGCCGCCCGCTCCCCGCGCCTGGACCTCCGCCGGTACGTCGGCTCCGAACCATGCCATCGACGAGCGCCATCTGCTGGTCATTGACATCGATGCCACTCTCGTCACCGCCCACTCCGAAAAAGAATCCGCTGCCCCGACATTCAAGCGGGGCTTCGGGTTCCACCCGCTGTGTGCGTTCGTCGACCACGGCGACGGCGGCACCGGGGAACCCGTCGCGATGCTGCTGCGACCCGCATCGACGGCGCCGGCGGCACCCCCCAACTGATCGAGTATCTAACCAAGCGACGCCTGTCGTATTCGGTCGGGTTCGGCTTGACCGACGCTCACGCCGAGGCGATCGACCTGGCTCCCGAGCGTGCGTGGACACCGGCCTACGACGCCGACGGCCACGTCCGCGACGGTGCCTGGGTCACCGAGATCACCGACCTGCTCGATCTGTCGAGCTGGCCGAAAGGCATACGGGTCATCGTCCGGAAGGAGCGCCCGCACCCAGGTGCGCAATTGCGGTTCACCGACCGCGACGGCCTGCGCCTGACAGCGTTCGTGACCAACACCCGTGGTGGTCAACTGCCCGATCTGGAGCTTCGGCACCGGCGTCGGACACGGTGCGAGGACCGGATCCGGACAGCGAAAGCCACAGGGTTGCAGAACCTTCCACTGCACGGCTTCGATCAGAATCGGATTTGGCTGGCGCTCGTGCAGCTTGCGTGTGAGCTGGTGGCGTGGATGCACATGCTCGCGTTGACCGATACCCAGGCACGGCGATGGGAACCGAAACGGCTCCGGCTGCGGATGCTGCCGATCGCTGGGCGGGTCGCCCGGCACGCCCGCCGGGTTCGGCTCCGGCTGGCCAAGACAGCTCCCGACGTCGATGCCCTCGTAGCCGGCCTGAACCGACTTGCAGCCCTTCCTTCACCTGCGTGACCTGCACGTATCCGTCCGATCGCGACGAAAGGGAACGATCTTCGGGGCCGTGGACCCCGACGCCACCCGACCGTGTCGGGCGGCTGACCGTGACTGCACACCGAATCCGCGGTCTCCACACCCAATCCGAAGGCCCTCAGGCCAGCGCACGGGACGCAGGAAAGATCGAAGCCAGTGGCTCGTCATGCAACCTTGGCCGGGTAATGCGGGTACTCGGCCCACGACCGGATCGGTGAATCAGGAACAAATCGGGTCTTCGGCTCGGCACGAGCATTACGCCACCGCGCATATGCGGCGATCGCGGCGTTCTGCTCGGCATGACTGCGATGGTCGGTGCCGTTCAACGCGAAATACCGCAACGCCGCGAACTCCGACTCGATCCAGTTCAACCACGACCCGTACGTCGGCAGAAACACGAGTTCGACATCGTTGTCGGCGATCCACCGACGCACACTCAGGTGCCGGTGCGGGGAGAAGCTGTCGAGCACCACATACAACTTCTCCCCAGGCCACCTGGCCCGCAACACTTTCACGCTTGCGCGGACGAATCCGGTAATACATTCGGCCACTGGATAAATCGAGTGCGGCGAGCATGTGCATCACACCGTCGTAGCGGTGATACGTCGCCCGCAACCGCAACGGATGCGCGGTCGGTCGCCACGATTTCCCTTCACTCGGCTGTAGGTTCAGCGGACCGAACTCGTCCACACAGATCACCCGTCCATGTCGTGGTGGCCCGCCAGGTGACCTTCCCGTCACGCAGGATGCGACGCAGTGTCTCGCGACTGATAGTCGGCCCGATCGTCGTTGCGATCAGATGCTCGGCCAGCTTGGTCAGACTCCACGTGGAGAACGCGGTGATCTTCCAATCGGTGGGGGACGTCCGGGCGATCAAGCAGATCTTCTCGCGAGTCTGCTCATCGATCGCCTTCGGGCGTCCCCCTCTCCGTTTTGGGTGCACGCCTCGAACCCCTGCTCGATGAATGCGTGGATGACATCGCGGACGTGATCATCGCTGACCTGCATCAACGAGGTGATATCCTCGACGGTCTGGCCTTGGGCGGACATCAGCACCACGATGGCGCACCGGAGCTTGATCGGGTCCTTGGCGGTGCGGCTGATCTTCTCCAGCCGTCGGCCTTCCTCCACGGTCAACGATCGGACGAACACGCTCGGTTGACATCCACGACCACCTCCTTATCGGTACAGAGACAGTCTGCCGCGAACCTCACCTCGTCTTTGGGACTACCCGGTCAACGATCCGAGACGAGCCACTAGCCACTAGCCACTAGCCACTAGCCACTAGCCACCGAAGTAGCATGGCATCTCTCGAATTGCGTGGACGAAATTCCCTGTGACGTACTGTGGTGATCCGGCTTGAATATCAGGGAGTTGCAGGAACAGTTCGCGAAAGATCGCCCGAAGTTGAATCTTGGCAACCTGATTTCCGAGGCAGAAGTGCGCTCCACCTCCACCGAATGCGAGGTGGGGGTTGGGGTCCCGGCTCAGGTTGAGTACGTCGGGGCTGCTGAACACAGAGGTGTCCCAGTTCCCGGAAGCGTAGAACATCACCACCTTGTCGCCGGCGGTAATCCGCTCGTTGTTCAGTTCGAAATCGGTCGCGGCGGTGCGGCGGAATGTCATGACCGGCGACGCCCAGCGGACGAACTCTTCGATCGCTCCTCCGATGCGCCCGTCGAAATCCTCGAGCAGCCATGCCCGCTGGTCAGGGTTGTCCGTGAGTGCCTTGAGTGCGTGGCTGGTGGTCTGCCGGGTCGTGTCGTTCCCCGCCACGCACAGCAGCACGAAGAATGCCGCGATCTCGGCGTCGGTGAGTTGTTGCCCGTCGACCTCGGCTTCGACCAGACTTGTCATGAGGTCGTCGGTGGGCTCCCGCCGACGCTGTTCGGCTACTGTTAATGCGATCTCGTGGAGTCGCTGGGTCCACTGCCCGACCATCTGAAGCGGATCCCTGCCCGCGAGGTAGACCTGATCGGCCCAGGAGACCAGGGCTTCGGCACCTTCCGATACGTCCCCGCGGAGGTCGTCCGGAATTCCGACCATGTCCGAAATGGTCTGCAACGGAAGAAGTCTCGCGCAGTGGGTCACGAAGTCCGCGCCGCTGCCGGCTTGGGCGAGGCCACTGACGATGGCCTTCGCATTCGCCCGGATCTGGCTCTCGATGCGCTTGACCTGTTTGGGCGTGAACGCGGCGCTCACGAGTTTGCGCAACTGGGTGTGCCGGGGAGGATCCATCGCGAGGAACGATTGAGAGGCCTCGAGGAGTTCCTCCGGGACGTTCTCGAACATCGTGCCCTGGCCGGAGATGAAGACATCGTTCCGGCGGCTGACCTCGACGATGTCGGCATGCCTCATGACGGCCCAGTAGCCGGGATCGTCCGGGTCTTTGAGTAGTGCGTCCTCTACCGGGGGATGCCAGGTGACGGGGCGATTGGCACGCAGGTCGGCGTACACCTGCTCGCGGTCCGCTGCGGTGGTGGACCAGAACGCGCGAGCCGACAGGTTCGTGCTGTCGTAGGGCCGGAGGAGGGCTGCTTCGGTTGTCATCAGCTGTCCAATCGAGGAAGGTAGATCGACTTGATTTCGCTGTAGGCGGAGATGGCCTCGGGGCCGAGTTCCCTGCCCAGGCCACTCGCCTTCACTCCGCCGAACGGAGCACCGATGTCCAGGTCGAAGTAGTTGATTCCGACGGTGCCCGTCTCCACCCGCCGCGCCAGCTCCAGGCCCTTCGCGGGATCCGCGGTCCAGATGGTTCCACCGAGTCCGTAGTCCGAATCGTTGGCAATCGCGACCGCCTCATCGATGTCGCGGTACGGGATGACGGTGAGGACCGGACCGAAGATTTCCTCACGAGCGATCTCGGCTCCGTTGTCCACGTTCCCGAACACGGTCGGCTCGACGAACCACCCTGTGTCGGCGCTCGGTCGGCCACCGCCGACCGCGATCGTGGCGCCACTCTTCTTGCCGAGTTCGATATAGGACTCGACACGCTGGCGCTGGCGCTCGCTGACGAGTGGACCGATCGCCGTGGCCGGGTCCATCGGATCGCCGATGGGCAACGCGCCTGCGAGTGCCGCCACGGCGTCGAGCACCTCGCCGTACCGGGACGAGGGCGCGAGGATCCGCGTGGACAGGTAGCAGGTCTGTCCGCTGTTGAGAAGCGACGCGGTGGCGAGCCCCTCGACGGTGCTGGCCAGGTCGGCGTCGTCGAGCACGATCGCAGCGGACTTGCCGCCGAGTTCGAGGGTGACGGGGCGCAGAAGCCGTCCGCACACCTCGCCGATCTTGCGTCCGGCCGCGGTCGATCCGGTGAAGGCCACTTTGTGCACCCCGGGGTGCGCGACAAGGTACTCGCCGACATCCGCGCCGCCGGTGACGATGTTGAGTACGCCCGCCGGCAGTCCGGCACGGTGAGCCGTCTCGGCGAGCATCAGTGCGTCGATTGTCGTTTCGGGCGAGGGCTTGAGCACGACGGTGCTGCCTGCTGCCAGCGCCGGTGCGAGTTTGAACATCGTCAGGACCTGCGGGAAGTTCCACGGAACGACGGCGGCGACCACGCCGATCGGCTGGCGGCGGACAACCGTCTGGCCGTTGCCGTCGAGGCGGTCGCGCGTTTCCTCGAGCGGCAGGGCACGGGCGAGCGCGGCGTAGTAACGAAGGATACCGACCGGGCCGTATCCCTCTGCGGGGGTCGAGATCGAGATGGGCATCCCGTTCTGGATGGTCGTGAGCTCTGCTCGCTCGGCGGCGTTCTTCTCGAGTTCGTCGGCGAATCGCTCCAGCACATCGGCCCGCTCGGCTGGGTCGAGTGTGCCCCAGCCCGTCGATCGCAGGGCACCTGCGGCGGCCGCAACCGCAGCGTTCACGTCGGCCGGGCCGGCCAGCGGCACATGTCCGATCGCGCGTTCGGTGTACGGAGAAACGACCGAAAGTGACTGTGCGGAAGAAGGATTACGCCACTCACCGTCGATGTAGAGACGATCGTACTCGTGATTCATGCTGTGCCCTTCGTTGCCAACTGCTGCCGAGTCCGGGCAAAGGACAGCGCATCCGACCACGATGCCCGCCGCGCGATCAGCGCCCGGAATTTCATGATCTCGCGCTGCTTGTTCAGCGCGAGAACGCCTGCTACACGGTCTTCGGAGCGGTAGAGCGCTACGAAGGAACCGGAGTCTCGTTCTCCCAGAACGATTTCGACTTCATCGCAATCGGGGACACCCACGAATTGGATTCTGGAGTCGTACCAATCGGACCAGAAGTAGGGAATCGTCTCGAATGGTTGCGCACATTCCGGCATGGCTGCGGCGGCGCCGGCCGCCGCGCCCTGGCCGGCCGCGCTGCTCCAATGTTCGAGCCGCATGTGGCGGCCGAAGATCGGGTTGTACCACCGCGCGACATCACCGGCGGCGTAGACACCAGGCACGGTCGTCGCGAGGTTCTCGTCGCAGACGATTCCGTTGTCCAACTCGAGCCCGGAGCCCTCCAGCCACTGGGTGGCCGGTTCCGCACCGACCCCCACGACGACAAGGTCGGCTTCCAAGACGGTTCCGTCCGTGAGCCGGACACGTTCGACGCGGCTGTTTCCTTCGACGGATTCCACGGAAACACCGCACCGCAAGTCCGTGCCGTTGGCGAGGTGCAGGGCGGAACATGCGTCACCCATGACCTCCCCGACCGATCGCACGAGGGGAGTCGGATTGGCTTCGACGATGGTCACCGGCAGATCGCGCTTGCGTGCGCCGGACGCAACCTCGGATCCGATGAACCCGGCTCCGACGACCACCGTACGTGCGCCGGCGTCGAGTGCCTCGCGGACTGCGATGGCATCGTCGAGCGTCCGCAACGTGTGCACACCCTGCAGGTCCTTCGCATTGGGAAGGGATCGCGCAGTGGCACCCGTCGCAATGACCAGACCGTCGTAGGAAATCTCCTCCCCACCAATCAGAATCGTCCGCTCCGACGCGTTGAGCTTCTCGGCTGGCGCTCCAAGCACCAGCCGAACGTCCAGTTCGTCGGCTATTTCCGACTCGGATCGGAAATAGGGCGGATCGCACGGGCCCTCGAGGAACGCCTTCGACAGTGGGGGACGGTCGTATGGCAGATGCTGTTCGGCACCGACGAGACTGATCGAACCGTCGAAACCTGCCTTTCGTGCGCCTTCGACCGCGCGGATGCCCGCAAGCGAAGCACCGACCACCACCAGTTTTGAGCGGGTGCTCACGGGACGATCCGTAGGGCACGGGTGGGACAACCTTCCACCGCTTCCTCGATGGTGGCGAGCATTCCCTCCGGCACAATGTCGGTGAGCAGCACCAAGTCGCCCTGATCGTCAACCTCGAACACCTCGGGCGCGATCGCCTCGCAGATGCCCAGGCCCGTGCACTTCGTCGCGTCGAGTGAAATCTTCATCGGTTACACCACCTCAGGGGTTCGGCAGAAGGACCGGCTTGACGACGTCCCCGTTGAGAGTCGCCTGCTCGGCTTCGTTGATGTGATCAAGGGGGAAAGTCTTGATCAGTTTGTCGAAGGGGAAGCGGCCGCTGGCCCACAACGCGATGAGCTTCGGGATCAGCACCTGCGGGACGGCATCACCCTCGAGAATCCCCATTACGTTGCGGCCAACGGCCAAGGCAGCGGGGTCAAGAACCAGATCGCCTTGCTGCACACCGACCAATCCGCATGTCCCGGTCGGCCGCAGCGCGTTGATGGCGGTGGTGATCACCGATGGAATGCCCGTGGTGTCGAGCGCGTACTGGGCGCCACCTGCGGTGGCTTCCACGATTGCCTCCAGCAAATCCTGTTGTCCGCCGTCGAAGGTGTGGGTCGCGCCGAGTTCGCGAGCAAGCTCACGACGCGCTGGGTTGAGGTCGACTGCGATGATCGTGGTGGCGCCGGCGACCTTCGCCGCCATCACTGCGCTCAGTCCGACTCCTCCGGCGCCGAAGACGACGAAGCTCGAGCCCGCGGTAACCGAGAGCGCCACCAGCACCGAACCGGCCCCGGTCTGGATTCCACAACCAAGGGGACCGAGCAGTTCCAGCGGGAGAGTCGGATCGACCTTGACCGCGTTTCGCTGGCTGACCAGGGAATGAGTCGCGAAAGAGGACTGACCGAACCACGCGGCCGCCACCGGCAATCCTTCCTCGTCGGTCACCGTGCTCACCCCGTCGAGTCGGGCGCCGGTCAGGTTCCTGGCAAAGAAGGTGTCGCAGTACGCGGGATGCGCACTGACGCAGTTCGTACAGGCCCTGCACGAATCGAAGCTGAGCACCACGTGATCTCCAGGCGCGAAATCGATTACCGCCGATCCCACGGCTTCGACGATCCCCGACCCCTCGTGACCGGGGATTATCGGTGGTGCTGCAAGAAAGCCGGGGACGCGAGGCAGCACGTCCGTGTGGCAGAAGCCCGCACCGACAATTCTGACCCGCATTTCCTCCGGTCCCGGCTCGGCGAGGTGAACCTTCTCGATGCGATACGCCGCATCAGGCGCGCGCAGGACGGCTGCAGTGATTTCCATGGGCTGTTCCTATGACTGTGCGGAGATTCCGGAGAAGATTGATGTCGCACTGAGCTTTTCAGGCAAGTCCGATTAGGCGGTCACGCAAAGCGGCCAGGCCAACGCCCCACAGACTTCGGCATACCGGAGAGTGACGGCACCGATAAGACCGACACAGAATCCCTGCGGACAACCTACGACATCACCAATGACGCGCATCACATTATGCAGAGCGATACACACTGTCAAGGCATATTGTCAGACAGTCTGTAAGATCGCGGCGAAAGGCTGGCGACTGCCCCCGAGTACTGTTCGGGTACGGTCCGGGTGCTGCACTGGCGCCAGCTTCAGCGGGCCCACAAGGCGCGGAGGCCAAGGAAGGACACGGACATGCCGTCGATAACCCGGGGTTCTCAATCGAGTCGCAGACAGCGCCGAGAAGAGATCGAGCGAGAGATGCTGTCCACCACCGACAGACTGATGGGGATGGGCTACACCTTCACCGAACTCAGTGTGGAGCGCCTGGCAACCGAGGCCGGGATCTCGAGGGCGAAGTTCTACGCTTATTTCGAGGACAAGAGCCATCTACTACGCCTTCTCGCTCGACATGCCTTCGCAGAATTGTCCGAGGCCGCTAGCCAATGGTGGAGCACGGCCGCACGCAAGGAACCCGCTGATCTTCGCAATGCGATGCGGGCCATCATCGCTGCCTACGAGGCTCATCGCGCACTGATCGCAGCAGTGATCGAGATGGCTGAATACGACACGGAAGTGAACGAGGCGTATCAGTCGATAATGGAGTCCATCGTCGATTCTGTCGAGACCCTCATCGTCGAAGGGGAAAGCGCCGGCTGGATCAGATCCCCCCTCGCTTCCCGTGACACTGCCAGCGCACTCACCTGGATGGTGGAGCGCACGGTCCATCAGGCACTCCGCAGTTCACCAGCGCAAGACCTCGACGAAGTTGCCGACTGCATGACCGAGATAGTTTGGCGTACTTTGTATCTCGAATCTGCAGGCTCATAGAAGGCTTGACTCACACGTTCCTCGATGCGATTCGATTGGCGCCCTGCGCCAACTGGAACTAGCCGCCGACTCAGGTTGAGTGTCTAGTCCGGGGAGACTCTTGAAACAAGTGCGCGTAGCGACGAAGTCAGGAAGTGCTCGTCGCGGATGGTCAGCTGCCAGTAGCCGGGCAATCGTGCATTCAACCTTCCACCAGTGCCGGCCGAGTCGGTTGTTGCGGACGATTCCGCATCGCACTATTGCGTGCAACGATCCCGTGTCCAGGCGTAGCCATAGGCGATGTTTGTCGTAGTTGCTACCCGCCAGCGACGGGCCGTCCGGGTTCGAGCCAGCGTGGTCCGCCGATGAGGCTCAGCATGGTGGGCGGGCGAGCCGCTGACGGGCCTTGATTCGTCTCGCGGTCCCCATGCGAACGCGACTCCTCCCAGGTGGAAGATCACCCGAGCAATGTGGCGCATGCCGCCGTGATAGCCGACGTCGGCCATGCGCCGACAGCCGAGTCGATCACATGTTGCCTTCGCCCGCACGAAATGTTCTCCGCCACAAAGACTCACCGGTTCCGTTTTATGCCGATACTGAGGGCAGACACCTCGCGACCTCGCCACGTGCGGCGGTAGGCGATGGGCCGACGGCGCGTCATTCCGCCTCCCTTCCAGCGCGTCCATTCAACCGATCTGCATCTTGATTCAATCGAATTAAGCATCTAACATCATCGACGCCAAGGAGGTGTGATGCACAACATAGATTCTGAGACCGATGCCGTTGAACGATTGCTCGGCGAACGAGAATTGAGCATCGACGCGTACTGGGACTCCGTCGAGGCGACGACGGACATTCCGATTGATCAGTGGTTCAACATCGCCCACGAAGCGTGCGACCGTTGGGCCGAGGATCCAACTCGACTGGCCATCACGTTCGTTGAAGGAGGCGGCCGCGACGAGTGGACTTACGCACGACTACGTGACGAGTCCAGACGCCTGGCGACCGCCTTCACTGCTGCGGGACTGCGGCGAGGCGATCGGGTCGCCGGCCTGCTGACCAAGCAACCTGAAGCATATGTCGCCGCCCTCGCCGCTTGGCGGGCCGGCATGGTATATGTGCCGATGTTCGTCGGCCTGGGCTCCGAGGCGCTGGCGCATCGCGTCCGTTCCGCGGATCCCGCGGTGGTGATCGTCAACGCTGACTACCGCGCGAACTGGGCCGCGGCCGCCGCTACCCTCGGAAGCCCTCCCACGGTGTGGGTAATCGACGATTCCGGGGCAGGCCTTGCCGACGGCGATATCGACCTGCGTGCCGCGATTCGGAAGAGCGACACGGGCTTCACGACCGTTCGGACACAGGCCGACGATCCCGCCACGATCATGTTCACCAGCGGAACCACCGGCGCGCCCAAGGGTTGCGTGATGCCGCATTCGGTTCCGCTGCTGAATCGTCCTTTCGTCAACCACTGCTTCGGACTCGTTCCTGATGACGTGTTGTTCGCAGGATCCGACCCGGGTTGGTCGTACGGGCTCTACACGACCGGATTCTCGGTCTTGTCCACTGGGCAGCGCATTGTCGTACGGCGCGGCAAGTTCGATCCGCTGGCGTGGTTGAGCACGATCGAGGACGAAGGCGTCACCTACATCGCGGCGGCGCCCAGCGCCTTGCGCCGACTGGTGTCGACGGCCATTGCCGGCGCGGGGATCCCGGCATCGGTGCGTGGCGCGACGTGCGGCGGAGAGCCCCTCGACGCCCCGCTGGTGAACGCGTGGAAGTCCCTGACCGGCGGGCAGATCCGCGACGGATACGGACAGACCGAAGCCGCGATGCTGCTGGCGAACCTCGAAGGCGGACCTGAGATCGTACCGGGCTCGCTCAGCAGCACGGTTCCCGGATTCGAAGTGGCTCTGCTCGACGAGTACGACGGCACGACACCCCTCGAGGGCCCCGCACAAGGCGTGGTTGCAGTACGCAAGCCTCGGTATCAGGGGACCCTCACCTATTGGCAGCAACCCGAGAAGTGGACTGCCCGCTGGCGCGGGGACTGGTTCATCACCGGGGATGTCGTGCGTCGGGACGAAGACGGTCGGTATTGGTTCGTCGGCCGAGGTGACGACCTGATCATCACCTCTGGCTACAACGTCGGACCGACCGAGGTCGAGAACGTCCTGCTCGCTGACCCGCAGGTGCTCGAAGCGGCGGTCGTGGGGGCGCCCGACCCCGACCGCGGCGCGATTGTCCGTGCCGTGATCGTCGCGGATCCGACGGCCGACCGCGACCCCCTCGTCTCGAGGTTGAAGGAGGCGGTCCGTACCCAGGTCGGGCGCCACGCCTACCCACGCGTCATTGACTTCGTCGACGAGCTCCCTCGCACCGAGAGCGGCAAGGTCAAGCGAAACGTACTCAGGGACAAGGTTGTTCAGCCCGATTACCAGGAGCAGCGATGACCAGATATCAGATCGGATCGGACATCGGCGGCACCTTCACCGATGTCGCTGTGGTAGACGACCAAGGACGGATCTGGACCGACAAGGCGGACACCACGCCGCGCGCTCTGGGCGACGGCCTTCTCGCCGCGCTTGACAACGTCGCCGCGCAGATGCACGTCGGACTCGAGGACCTCCTCGGCCGGACCACTCGGTTCGTGAACGGCACGACCGCTGTCACCAATTCGATCGCCGAACTCGATGGCGCTCGCGTCGGGTTGCTGACCACCCGAGGTTTCGGTGACAACCTCACGATCGCGCGGTCTGCGCGCAATGCCCACCGCGACCAACACTTCCAGCGCAACCTTCCCCAACTGGTGCCACGGGAGCGGATCGTGGAGGTCAGCGAGCGCATCGACCGCAAGGGAGTCGCGGTCGTTCCGTTGGCCGAGGCCGAGGCGCGTCGTGCGATCGAGTCGCTGGTGGCGCAGGACGTCGACTCCATTGCGATCAGCCTGCTGTGGAGCTTCCGCAATCCCGCCCACGAGGAACTGATCGCCGACATTGTCGAGAAGGAGTACCCGGGGATATTCCTCAGCGTCTCGCATCGGCTTCATCCAGTGATCCGCGAGTACGAGCGGACCATGACAACGGTGCTGAACTCGTTCACCTGCCTTCGGGTGGCCGAGTATGTGTCGAGCATCGAATCACGCCTTGCCGAGCGGGGATTGACAGTTCCCATCGCTTTCATGCAGGGATTCGGCGGAACGGTTTCGGCCCGGGAGGCACTCGACCGACCGATCACTCTGGTCGACTCCGGCCCCGCGGCCGGGGTTATCGGATCCCAGGCCCTGGCGAAGCGTCTCGGTATCGACAACATCGTCACCGGCGACATGGGTGGAACCTCGTTCGATGTGTCCGTCCTGCCGGGTCAGCGCACGTCGGTCACACAGCGAGTCATGCTGCGTGACCAGTTTCTCACCGCATTGGCCAAGATCGACGTACTGCCGATCGGTGCCGGCGGCGGCAGCGTCGCGCATCTCGACGCGCGACAAATGCCACAGGTCGGGCCTGCCAGCGCAGGCGCCGACCCGGGTCCGGCCTGCTACGGCAGGGGCGGTCAGCGACCCACCGTGACGGATGCGGCTGCTGTTCTCGGGTTGCTGAATCCCGATGTGTTCCTGAGCGGTCGGAGAAGTCTCGACCTCGACGCTGCCCGGACGGCACTTACCGCGGACTTCGGCTCACGGTTGGGGATCGACGCGGAGGACTCCGCAATCGCGATCTACCGGATCGTCACCGCCAACATGAGCAACGCGGTTCGTGCGGTCACCGTGGAGCGGGGGCACGATCCCCGAGAGTTCGCACTGTGCTCCTACGGTGGGGCCCTGGGTATCTTCGCGTGCGACATCGCTCGCGCATCGGGGATCTCGACCGTTCTGGTCCCCCGCGAGGCAGCGGTCTTCTCCGCCCACGGCCTGCTGGACTGCGACGATGTCCGCACACGTGTGCGGTCGCTCAATTCGAAGGCCGCCGCCTCGGACGAGGTCCGTGATGCCCTCGTCGTTCTCGAGGACGAGGCCGCCGCTGCCCTGCGCGACTCCGGTTACACGGATCGCGACATCGAGTTCACGTGGCAGTTGGACCTCAAGTTCAGCGGACAACAATGGGATTTGACCGTGAACCTGGTCCGCAACCCACAATTCGGTGCCGCTGAGCTACAGAAGGTGATCGACGACTTCCCGCACCGCTACGAACTCGAATTCGGTGAGGGCAGCGCGTGGATCGGCAGCCCCGTCCTGGTGATGGCCGCACGGGTGATCGCCCGGGCATCCGCTGGACGGCCCACTCCCCTGAGGGTCGCCGCGGGTCGTGACAACACGGTCGCCGATGCCCGTACCGGATCGCGCGAGGTACGGATACCGTCTCGTGGGCAACGCATACCGGTCGACGTGTACAACGCCGAACTCTTCGCGGAAGGCCCCGGAGTGGTCGGACCCGCGCTACTCGAACAGCCTCTGACAACCGTCTTCGTGCCCGAGGGGTGGACTCACCAGGTCGACGCTTTCGGCAATCACCTTCTCACCGACGCTACTGCCGGCAACCATTCGGTCCGAACGGAGGAAGTCGCGAAATGACCACTACCGCCGAAGTCGACCAGCGCGTGGCAAACATACTTGGGGGAACCGATCCCGTAGATCTCGAGGTGTTCACCAAAGCGCTGGAGAACATCTCCTCCGAAATGGGAACAGTGATGATGCGGGCATCGGGAAGTCCCGTCATCGCCGAGGCTGTCGACTTCTCGACGTTTCTGGCCGACGCCAACGGCGACATCATCGCCTACGCGAGTTACATCACCCAGTACCTCGGCCCCGCACGGCAATCCGTCCGGCACATCCTGGCCACCGTGGACCGCGCGAGCATCCACCCCGGGGACGTCTACATCTGCAACGACCCGTTCACCACCGGCAACGCCCACCAGGTCGACGTCGGAGTCGTCAGGCCCATCTTCCACAACGGCGAGTTGGTGGCCTGGTGCTGGGCAGAAGCGCACCTCACCGATATGGGAGGCATGGCGCCCGGCGGGTTTGCACCGATGGCCGCGGACACCTACGGCGAGGGCCTGAGGCTGCCCGGCATCAAGATCATCGATCAGGGCCGGCTGATCGACGACATCTGGCGCCTGATCGAGTGCAACATCCGTGTCCCCGCACTCGTGCTCAACGACATTCGATGCTTCATCGCAGCCTGTAACCGTGCCGATGATCGCGTCACCGAACTGCTCGATCGATACGGCATCGACCGCTTCCGTGACTACCTCGAAAAGTCGCGCAATGTCACCGAACTCGCCGTCCGTCGCCGCATCGCCACCCTGCCGGACGGTGTCTACGAGGCCGAGGACTTCGTCGAACACAACGGCAAGGTCAACGACTTGTACCGGCTGCACTGCACCATGACCGTTGCCGGTGACGAGCTCACCCTGGACTTCTCCCAGTCCGCTCCCCAGACAGACGGCTTCATCAACTGCAGCGCGGCCACGACACTCGGCTGCGCGACCACACCGCTCCTGACCGCTCTGTTGCCCGACATCCCCATCAACCAGGGCACCCTGGGCCCGATCCACGTGATCACCAAGCCCGGGACGATCTGCGACATGGAGCTTCCCGCCCCCTGCTCGTCCGGGCACATGGAGACAGGTACCCGCATCTACAAGACCGTCACGCTCCTGCTGTCGAAGGTTCAGTCGGGCAGTACCGACGCCTTCGTTCGGGAGCACGCGATGGCGGCCTTCCAGGACTCGTGGAACGGTGCGCTGTTCTTTGCCCCCGACGAGACCGGCGAGTACGTGCCGTTCCTCGACATGCACGGCGGCGGCAGCGGCGCGGGCGCCCAGGCGGTGTCCGACGGCCTCGACGTCGGTGGCGTCATCGCGCAGCCCGAGAACAGCATCCCCGACATCGAAGTCAACGAGCTGGGGTATCCCGTTCTCTACCTCTGGCGCCGAATCAATCCGTCGGGCGGCCCCGGACGCTATCGCGGCGGGGACGGAATCGACCTCGCCTGGACACCGTGGTACACCGACGGCGGCCAGTTCAGCGCCTTCGGCGCATGCTGGCAGCTGCCACCCGGAGGCGCGTTCGGTGGCTTCCCCGGGTCCGCCAGTGGATTCACCGTCGCACTCGGCGCCGGCGCGGACCGGACGCTCGGCGACGGTCGGGTGCCGATGTCGATCGCCGACCTCGGCGCGACCGAACAGCAAATCGCCGGAAAGCAATTCGGCATCGAACTCGCGGCCGGCGACGTGGTTCGCATGCGATCGGGCGGTGGAGGCGGGTTCGGCGATCCACTCTCCCGCGATCCTCAGCAGGTCGCCGACGACGTCCGGTCCGGTGTAGTCTCACCCCGGACGGCAGAGGCCGGCTACGGCGTCGTGCTCGACACCGACGGCAACGCAGACGCCGCCGCCACCGAGCACCAGCGCGGGTTGATTCGCCACTCACGCAGCCGATGGTGCCCCGGCGAGTTCACGCTCGCTGGGCAGTCCCGCCCTGCATTGGTATCGTCCGCTCCGCTCTCGTCTCGTCTCTCGGACATCGGAATGTGGGCAAGCCCACGTGAAGGCGTCCACTTGATCGAATACGCAGACCCAGACACCCTCGAACTCTTATGGGTCGAGGTCCGCGTCGAGGAAGGCGACCTTCCCGCCTCATAGAGCACCATGGAGTCCCTTGCCCACGCGGGATGGCGCGACCGGTCCAGCCGCGGGTCCATCGCAGTGACCGCAAGGCATCGCGATGGACCCGCGGCCACAAATTTTGCGTCAGAACTCACTGCCGCAGAACCAAATACAGGCGGGGCGCAGGGTGGTCAACATCCTCCGTCCCGCCCACCACAACCTGGTGGCTCTCAGCCGCCAAGTCCAGAGTGAGCACGACAAGGAGTAACAATATGGGTTTGCGCACCGGTGACGAGTTCCGCAAGGGGCTGGCGGACGGTCGGCGCGTCTTCTATCGAGGACGACAGATCGACGACGTGGTCGGAGAGCCCGAACTAGCTCTCGCCGTGGATCATTCGGCACTGTGCTACGACATCGCGACGGACCGTCCTGACCTGGCGATCACCGATGTCGACGGTGAGCAGGTCAGCACGTTCTACGTCGCGCCGGCCAACGCGGACGATCTGGTTCGCCGCGGCGCGCTTATCGAGGAAGTATCCCGTCGTGGCGGCGGCACGATCGTCCTCAAGGAGGTCGGCAGCGATGCATTGTTCGCCCTGCTGCGAGCCACCGAAGGCGAAGGACTCGACAACGCACGCGCGTTCTACCAGCGGGTGTGCCGCGAGGACCTCGCGCTCGCCGTGGCGCAGACCGACGTCAAAGGCGACCGGTCCCTCTCTCCGCGCCAGCAAGCGGATCCGGACCTGTACCTGCACATCGTCGACGAGGACGACGAGTCGATCACCGTTCGCGGCGCGAAGTGCCACACGTCCTTCTCGGCCAACGCGGACGAGCTGATCGTGCTGCCGACCCGCGCGATGGGACCGGACGATGCCGACTACGCCGTGTCGTTCGCCATCCCCATGGATACCCCCGGCCTGAACCTGTACGTCTCGCCGTACGCGGCCGGCGAGCGGAACAGCTTCGAGTTCCCCATCTCCACCAAGCACAAGCTGCTCGAATCGCTGACCGTTTTCGACAACGTCCGGGTCCCGAAAGATCGGGTGTTCCTCAACCGCCGCCCCGAACTCGCCGGTCCACTGGCCCTTGCGTTCGTGGACTACCACCGCTTCACCGCCATCAACTACAAGCTGCCGCTGCTCGACATCATGGTCGGTGCGGCCTCGCTGATCGCCGAGGCGAACGGCATCAGCAAAGCGGGCCATGTCAAGGGCAAGCTGACCGAGCTGATTACCTGGAGCGAGACCGTTCGCGGCCTTGCGCAACTGTCGGCGGTGCGCTCACGTCCGGGCGAGCACGGTGTCCAGCAGCCTGATCCGCTGGCAGTGAACATGGCCAAGTACCACTTTGCGCACGGTTTCCACAACGCCGTCGCGATCCTGACGGATCTGTCCGGTGGCCTCCTCGCCACCGGCCCTGGTGGCGAGGACTGGGACAATCCCGATATTCGGGCTGTCCTTGAAAAGTACTATGCGGCGGCTGTTCCCGCTGAGAAGCGGCTTCGCCTGCTCAACTTCATCGCCGACTTGACCGCACGTGACTACGGCGGCTACCAGTCCGTCCTCGCCACCCACGCCGAAGGCTCGCTCGAAGCCGAGAAGTTGCAGATCTCCCGCTCGTTCGATCCGACGCGGGCGCGTGACTATGTCGCCGATCTCGCCGGGGTCGCCGAACTCTGAACGGTGACTCAAGTCCAAGTCGGATTGGGCTTACCACGATCTGATTGCGCGACAGACTGTGCGGTCGTCCGGCTTCGGGCGGGGCCACGGTGCACTGGTCCCGGATCCGGATCCGCAATTCCAGCGGGCTTCGTCCGGTTCCCACACGGGGCCGGACGAAGCCCGCTGTGGCGTCTTGTCTGCCAGACCGATGCGGTGCCTCGGAAGCCGGGCGTGGACAGACAGCGGGAGCACTGTGGAATCAAGGCCATAGTGGTGGACTCATCCAGAGTGGACTCATCCGATCATCGCAACCAGCACAGCGCCGTGTATGGGGGCGCTTGGCGAGTTCGGTAGCGAGGCAGTCGATGTGCTCGGCGGTGCGAATCTACAGAGGCCGAGCCAGGAAGGTACCGATGACGCAGCCCATTCGCCTTCTCTTTCGTCCAGGCCGCCACGGGGAGTGGGGATCACAGAAGCCGGCTCGGCACGGGCGGGTGATCGATTCGGCTCCGGCTCAGGCGATCGGACGCACACGGACAGTCCGGCGATCTCGATAGCTGTCGACGACTTCGGATCACCTCCCCAGCGACTCAGCAGGCCGTTCGCTTATATTGATCGAGCCGGGGTCGTACCAGCACCACAATCACTCATAGGTGGACCGCTGAGACGGGTTTCGGACGTATCGCTCGCGCCCCGACAAGATAGTGCCCCGTGGAGTGGTGGACTTCGGATCGGCTGACGATGCATGTAGCGATCAACGAGTCGCGGTGAATACTATGCTCTTTCGGTCGAACCGGTCAACGACAACGCCGGTTCGGCAGCGCGGTGCTTGGCGGCGATCACCGCCCGGAGCTCGTCCATGCTCACATCCGAGACATAGCGGCGGGTGACCTGCCATTCGTCGTGCTGCTCGATGACCACCGCGGTCGCCAGACGCAGGAACGCCGCCGGGTTCGGGAAGATCTCCACGACATCGGCTCGACGCTTGATCTCCTTGTTCAACCGCTCGATGGGATTGTTGGACCAGATCTTCTGCCAGTGCGCCTTCGGAAAGGCGGTGAACGCCAGCACATCGTGTTTGGCCGCTTCCATCAACGCCGCGACCTTCGGAAACGACCCGGAGAAGGTGTCGGTGACCTGATCCCACTGCGCCGCCACCTCGACCGGATCGGTGTGCGCGAAGATCGTCTTGACCGCGGCCATCACCGGCGGCACATGCTTGGCCGCCACCGCGGCTCGGATGTTGCGCATGAAATGCACCCGACACCTCTGCCACGACGATCCCGCGAACTGCTGCATCACAGCAGCTTTAAGACCGCTGTGCGCATCGGAGATCACCAGATGCACCCCCGACAGACCCCGGTCTTTGAGGCTGGTGAGGAACTCACGCCAGAACTCGAACGACTCCGAATCACCGACCGCGGTGCCCAACACCTCGCGGGTGCCGTCGATCGACACCCCCGTCGCGACCACCAGTGCTTGGGAGACCACGTGCGCCCCGACCCGGACCTTGCAGAAGGTGGCGTCGAGGAACACATACGGAAAGCTCGTGTGCGCCCGCGGTGCGCTCACGGAAGCGGGTGATCTCGGCGTCGAGGCCGGCGCAGATCCGTGAGACTTCCGACTTCGAAATCCCGGATCCGACGCCCAGCGCACCGACCAGGTCGTCGACGCTGCGGGTCGAGACCCCGTGCACATAGGCCTCCATGACCACCGCGTACAGGGCCTTGTCGATCCGTCGCCGCCGCTCAAGCAGGGAGGGGAAGAACGAACCGGACCGCAGCTTCGGAATCTTCACCTCGACATCGCCGCTGGTAGTGGCGACGGTCTTGGTGCGATGTCCGTTGCGGTGCGTGGTGCGGGTGTCGGTGCGCTCGTACCGGCCGGCGCCGAGCTTGTCGGTGGCTTCGGCTTCGATCAAGGCCTGCAGTCCGGTGCGGATCAGTTCGGCGAACACGCTGGCGCTGTCGGCGCCCTTGAGCGCGTCGAGTTGGGCGAGCAGTGCAGAATGGTCGTGGGTCATCGCGTGGTTGCTTTCTGTGAGTCACTTTGGTCGGTAACTCGTTGATCACTACGCGATGGCCCACTCTCGGAGAGGGAGCGACACGCCGCGGACCTGGCCGGATGCCCTCAGCCGATTCCCACCACTTCCCGGGACTTATCCCCCCGACACCCGGGGGGTGGGGAGCCGAGTTGCCACGCCTCATCGTACCCCGTATTGGTTCGCGGCTGATCGTCGATCGCGACCGGCTCACTGCCTCAGCGTCGGCCCGGCCCGGAGCGGCTCGGAGGGCATTGATGATCAACGCGCGAACGTCGAACGCAGACCGGCGTCCGGCAGGGATGATCCCCGGCCGGACGCCACTTCTGTCAGTGCTGCGATGACCGACCGAATCGGCCCGGAGTCAGGCAGTCTCGGGCACGCGGGCGGACGAGGACCTCGTGCGCCCGCCTGCGCTAGCCACCTCGTCGATGGTGCGCCCGTAGGTACGCTCACCGAAGATGCCGATGATCAGGGCCGCACTCGCGATGGCGGTCGCCAGAAACGCGAACACCGCAGTGAATCCGATATTGCCCAGAATCGCCGCGACGGCGAACATTGCACCGAAGGCGGACAGACGCCCGATGGAGTTTGCAATACCGGTTCCAAGTGCCCGAAACCGCGTGGGGAAGATCTCCGGGGTGTAGGCATAAGCGATCGCCGTGCTGCAGTAGAGAAGGAAGCATAGGACGACGCCGGAGGTGAGCAGGATCGCCAGGCTGCCGGTGAACCCGAACACGAGCAGCATTGCGCCGATGGCGAGGAAGACCACCATGATCGCTGTCCTTCGCTCGACCTTGTCGATGAAGAGCATCGCGCTCAGGGCGCCCGGGCAGGCGGCGAGCGCCAGGATCGAGGTGTATGTCAGACTGCTGGTGTTGCTGAACCCGTGTTCGGTCAGCAGAACGGGGATCCAGGAGTTGAATCCGTAGAACACCGCGCTCGACAGGCCGAGGACGAGACTCAACACCACGGTACGCTTTACGTACCCACTGCGGACGAACTCACCGAAGGTGGCCTTGTCTGAAGCGGCGGGAACCGTTGTTGCTTCATCAACTTCCAGCAGCGAAGCCGACTCACGCTCCAACTGGGCGACGATCGGTTCGGCGAGGGTAGCGCGATCGCGCGCCTCCTGCCAACGGACCGACTCGGGAAGCAGCCACTGCGACACGAGTGCGCCGACCAAACCGAGTGCGCCGAGGACGAATACCCAACGCCATGCCTCGTCCCCCTGTGGAACCACCCAGCGTGAGAACCACGACATCATGGGAATACCGAGAAGCGCGATCGCGAGGACCAACGCCTGAACCCGTCCCCGCTGACGCTGCGGGAACATCTCGGCGATGAATGTCAGGGCGCAGATGGTTACGGTGTACAGTCCGAAACCGACCAGGAACCGGTACACCATCAGCTCGCCGGCGGATTCCGCGAACGCGCAGCCCAACGAGGCAAGCGAGTAGAAGACGGTGCCGAGGACGAGCATTCGCTTGCGCCCGAATCGATCCGCCAGAACGCCGCCGACCAGGGCACCCACAGACATGCCCAGGAATGCGGATGCGGTGATCGATGCGACCTCATCCACAGACAGGCCCCACTGCGCTCGTACCGTGGGGGCTACGTAAGCGAAGGCATTGATGTCGGCCATCTCAAGAATCATCAGCATCGACACGACAGCGAACCATCGGCGCTGCGTCCGAGTCACCGTGGGAATCCTGTTCATTCTCTGCCCCACATTGAGGCTCAATTCGTCTGTCGCGCTCAAAGTTTCCCCTTTGTGCAGTGGCCGGATCCTACTGGCCTCGGACTCTCTCGTCATCAGGTGGCAACTTATGCGTGGGAACCGCGTCCAGACGGCCGGAAGTCGTTCGCCTGCACCACAGGAGCCACCAATCGTGCCCTGGATCACAGTAGGGTATTGATTCAGTCGAATCAAGGCGAGATTCGAGCGAATCATCAGATCTGGCGATCATCGCAGCGTAGAGCCGTTCCATTCGGGATCCGGTGGCGGTGACATATGGAGCCGGCCGGACCGGGTTCGACGTGCGCCGCAATCAGTCCGCGGTGGCCAATACAGCGATCGGCTGGACTAACAGAGGCGGCGCCCCGTTGGACGTCGATCCTCGGGACGCTGCCTCGTCCTGCGTCCTTGAGAATCTGCGTACACATCAGAGTGTGAAGGCGCATCGATCGAGACAGAAACTCGAGGCCGGGCGAGCGGACCGCGAATTCTCACCAAGACGTGAGCCAAGTCGGGTCAGCCGACAAGACCCTTCGTCCGCAATCAAACACCCGGCTACCGCCGCCGAGTCGGGGATCGCGCGCCGCAGTCAGGCAGGGCTCCAGCGTGGTGCCAAGTATCCGACCGAGGTTAGCCTCGGGCTTTCGCGGAGATAGCGAACCGACCGAGTGTCGCATACAAAGAATGGTGCTCTGAACTGCGAAGATGTGACTTGTCTAGGGTCATATCCGCCGCAGTTCGAGGAGCACCATTCCGGTGAGCAAGTCTACGTCCCCCTACCCTCGCGTGTCCGCATCGGCCACCGGAACCGGCGTCGTGTCCCATGCCGGCGCGGCTCTGCTGCTGCGCACCGCGGAGAAGACCGGCCTCGCTGGGGCGTTGACGACCGAGCTCGCACCATATCGAAAACCGCTGGCCCGACACGATCCCGGCAAGATCGTGCTCGATCTCGCGACGGCATTGGCGATCGGCGGAGACTGCCTCGCCGACATCGCACAACTGCGGGCGCACCCGGAGATCTTCGGTGCGGTGGCCTCGGATCCCACCGTCTCCCGCCTGATCAGCGTGTTGGCCGCCGACGTCGACACCGCACTCGCCGCGATCGGACGGGCCCGCGCCACCGCCCGAGCCCACGCCTGGGCCGCTGCCGGCACATCGGCTCCCGACCACGCCATCGACGAAGCCCATCCGCTGGTCCTCGACATCGATGCCACCCTGGTCACCGCGCACTCGGAGAAGGAACAGGCCGCTCCGACGTTCAAGCGGGGCTTCGGGTTCCATCCGTTGTGCGCGTTCGTCGACCACGGCACCGGCGGTACCGGTGAACCCGTCGCGATGCTGCTGCGGCCGGGCAACTCCGGGTCGAATACTGCCGCCGATCACATCACCGTGGTGCAGGACGCACTCGCGCAGTTGCCGTTCGACCCGACATATCGGGTCGGGAAGAAGGTGCTGGTGCGCGTCGACGGCGCCGGCGGCACCCACGGATTGGTCGAGTATCTGACCAAGCGCAGGCTCTCGTACTCGGTCGGATTCGGGTTGACCGACGCCCACGCCGAAGCGATCGACCTGGTTCCTGACCAGGCGTGGACCCCGGCCTACGATTCCGACGGCCAGGTCCGCGACGGGGCCTGGGTCGCCGAGATCACCGACCTGCTCGATCTGTCGACGTGGCCGGAAGGCATGCGGGTGATCGTCCGGAAGGAGAGGCCGCATCCGGGTGCACAGTTGCGGTTCACCGACCGCGACGGGCTACGCCTGACCGCGTTCGTCACCAACACCCGCCGAGGCCAACTGCCCGATCTGGAGCTGCGGCACCGGCGTAGGGCTCGGTGCGAGGACCGGATCCGAGCAGCGAAAGTCACCGGGTTGCAGAATCTTCCGTTGCACGGTTTCGATCAGAACCGGATCTGGTTGGCGCTCGTGCAACTCGCATGCGAGCTGCTCGCGTGGATGCAGATGCTCGCGTTGACCGAGGTTCCGGCACGGCGGTGGGAACCGAAACGGGTGCGGCTGCGGCTGCTGTCGATCGCGGGGAGGATCGCCCGACACGCCCGCCGTGTTCGTCTGCGGCTGGCCGTCACAGCTCCGGATGTCGATGTTCTCATGGCCGGCCTGAACCGGCTCGCAGCGCTTCCTGCGCCTGCGTGACCAGTTCTTATCTGTCCGATCGAGACGAAAGGAAACCGTTCTCGGGGCCGTGGACCTCGGCGTCACCCGACCGTGTCGGGCGACCGAGCGTGGATGCACACCGGATCCACGGTCTCCACATCCAATCCGAAGCCGCTCAGGCCGGCACGCGGGACTCGCGAAAGATTGAGGTTAGCGCAATATCCGAGTACTTTGCGGCTACGTCTTCGGCGGTGAGTCGTCCACCGTCGTGATACCAACGGGGAATCGCTTGGCACATGGCGAGAAGGGCGCGTGTCGTCTCGAAATTGTCTCGGACACTGAACGCTCCGGCCCGGACACCCTTCTCGACGATCGTCAGTACGATCTCTTTACGTGCTTTTCGGTACCGGCGACGGTTGTCCGGCGCGAGATACCGGACCTCGCCTTCGAGCGCCGACAGACGCGCCCGCTCGGTCATCAGCAACACAATTGCCTCGATCACGTTTTGCCAGTTGCCTCGCCGCGTCGCCGTCGGCCTCGGCGGCTTTCATCCGAATCCCGACGTCACTCGTCGAGAATTCGAGCAGGATTCCTTCTTTGTTCTTGTGGTGGTAGTAGAGTGACGGAGCTGTCACATTCGCGCGCGTCAGGATGTCTCGAACCGTGGTTCCATGCAATCCGCCCGCATGAAAGGCATCAAGAGCCGCAGACAGCAGGTTCGACAGTTCCGACGAGTCGACTCGACGCCAATCCACCACAACGATATCGGTGGACTCATTGGCGTCCGATGTCATGGTGTTGAACCCCCTGTCGGTATTTCGGCGCCTGCGATTATACGACCCGCGGCACCTGGACCCCGACATCGGACCTCCACCTCCCCCGCTCAGTGGAGGGCTGACCATTCCGTGTATTCCTCGGTACAGACCGACCAGAATGAATCTCTCCGTAGAACTGGGCACTACACCTCAGTGCCATTGCGGAAATGACGAACTGGAGACGTTCACGCTCTCGCCCGGTTCCGGACGGTGCGGCGGCCCTTGTCCTCGTGACCGCCACACCTTACGACCACCGCTCTACTCGGGATGATCCTCCCCGGGCACGCGTACCGCCTGTTGTACCAGGTCGCGCTTGATGAGTTTTCCGGTCATGGTGCGCGGCATGTCATCGATGAAGATGATCCGCCGGGGCACTTTGTACTTCGCGATACGACCCCGCAGATGCTCCAGCAGTTCTGCGGCCAGGGCATCATCGCCGTGGACTCCCTCGATCGGCTTCACCATTGCGGTGACGAGTTCCCCCATGTCCTCGTCAGGTATTCCGATCACGCCTGCGTCGAGAACCTTGGGGTGCTCAATGAGGAGATTCTCGATTTCCTGCGGGTAGATGTTGACTCCGCCGGAGATGATCATGAACGAATCACGATCGGTGAGGAACAGGTATCCGTCTGCGTCGACGTAGCCGACATCGCCCGTGGTGGTCCACGTGGGATGATCCGGATGCTGGGCGGCCCGGGTCTTGTCCGGATCGTTGTGATACTGGAACGGTAGCTCGTCCCGCTCGAAGTAGATCGAGCCGATCTCTCCTGCGGGCAACTCATTTCCGTTTGCGCCACAGATGTGCAGCACCCCGAGAGCAGCCCGCCCCACGGTTCCGGGCTTGCGTAACCAGTCCTCGGTGTTGACGATCGTGCTGCCGTTCATTTCGGTGGACGAATAGTATTCGAAAATGATCGGGCCCCACCAGTCGATCATCTGCCGCTTGATCTCGATCGGGCACGGCGCGGCGGCGTGATTCGCTATCCGCATGCTGGACAGATCGTAGCGGCGCCGAGTCTCCTCGGGAAGCCTGAGCAGGCGGACGAACATCGTCGGCACCCACTGGCTGTGGGTGACCCTGTATTTCTCGATGTACTCGAGGGTCTTCTCGGCGTCGAAGCGGTCCATCACGACGACTGTTCCACCGAGTGCCTGGATGGCGGCACACACACGCAGCGGTCCCGCGTGATAGAGCGGTGCGGGGGACAGGTACACGTCTCCCGGGCTGACTCCCCATACCTCCTTGTACGTGGTTGTGACGGTGTCTCCAGGATCTCCGATCTGGCGGTCGGGCAGTGGCGGCTTGATCCCTTTTGGTCGGCCGGTGGTGCCGGACGAATAGAGCATGTCGGCACCCCGGGGCTGATCAGCCAGAGGAACGCAGGATTGCCGGGCTGCCGCTTCGTCCAGGTCGGCGTAGCCGAGAACGGTGCCCTGGATGGACAGTCGGTGCTCGATCCCGGGGGTCAGTCCGGACAGTTCCGTTGCCATTTCTCCCAGCGCCGCATCCACCACCAGCGTCTTGGCGCCGCAGTCCTCGACGATGTAGGCCGCTTCGGCAGCGGTGAGATGCCAGTTCACCATCGTGATGTACAGGCCTGAGCGCATGGCTGCCCAGTACAGATCGAAGACCCTCGGACTGTTCGTGGTGAGCACCGCCACGTTGTCTCCGCGCTGCAGGCCCAGTTCCAGGAAAAGGCGAGCGATGCGGATCGAGTTCGCCTCGAGTTCGGCGAAACTGACCGTCTCGCCGGTGGTGGCCATGATCACCGCTGGGCGGTCCGATCCAGCTTCCAAATGTGCACCAGGGTACATATGTAGATCTCCTGAGTAGGCGGTCCAGATTCGGTCTCAGTAGCGGCGACGGGCAAGGACGATGAGGCACAGGAGTGCGACGACGGCGAGGCCCACGATGAGCGCACCGACCCGCCAGAGATTCGTCTCGTTGCCGTCGACGAGCGCGACCATGACCATTGGTGCGAAGCCACCCACGATGGCAGCACCTTGGTATCCGAGGGAAGCTCCGGAATACCGGACCTCCGCGGGGAACAATTCGGCGAACAGTGCGGCCTGCGGTCCGGACTGGAACGAGAGGATCACGCAGCAGGCGATGAGGGCGATCGCGAGTGGCCAGATGTTGTCAGGGTGGGCCGAGGCGATCAACAGGCACATGGGTACCGCCCACACGCCGATGCCCACGATTCCGATGCCGTAGATCAGTTTGCGCCCGTACAGATCCGACAGATATGCCGTCAGTGGAACCATCACAGCGGTGATACCGACCGCGGCCAGGACGATCCAGAGAACGGTGGAGCGCTCGATGCCGAGGTTCGTCGTGGCAACCTGCATCGCACCGGTGATGGTGATGTAGAAGACGAAGAGTCCTGCAAGATAGGTGCCGCCGGCGAGGAGGACCGTTCCGAGGTTGTTGCGCAGGACATGGAGTACGGGTGAGGCGGCAGGCGTGGGCGCCGCTTCCCGCTTGGCCTCCACCTCCTGGAATTCCGGGGTCTCTTCGAGGTACCGGTGGATGGCAACGGCCACGACAATCATCAGCAGGCTGATCCAGAACGGCACTCGCCAGCCCCAGCTCATGAAGGAATCAGCTGACACGGTCTGCGAGACGAGCAGAAACACGCTGTTACCCAGGACGATACCGATCGGAATGCCGAGCTGGGCGAAACTACCGTAGAACCCCCGCCGGTTCTCCGGGGCGTACTCGATGGCCAACAGGACCGCTCCGCCCCATTGACCGCCGACGGCCAGGCCCTGGCAGATGCGAAGCAGTACCAGCAGCGCGGGTGCGAGCCACACAACAGATGTGTTGGGAACCAGGCCGATCAGTGTGGTCGCAACACCCATCAACAGGATCGCGGCGACCAGAACGGGCTTTCGTCCGTAGCGGTCGCCATAGTGGCCGGCGATGATCCCGCCGATCGGGCGGGCGACGAACCCGACGGCAACCGTGGCGAACGAATTGAGTGCCGCGACCACTTCACTGTCTGTTGCGAAGAAGGTCGCGTTGAAGACGAGAGCCGCAGCCGTCGCGTAGATGAAGAAGTCGTACCACTCGAGCGAGGTCGAGATGGCGGCTGCGAATGCGGCCTTTCGCGCCCTGCGTTTCGGCTGGCCCTGTTTGGCGGAAGGTTCGAGGGTCTGCCCCTGATCTTCTTGTCGGGGGGTTGGAATCGTCATGATTGCCTTTCAAAGGATGTGTGGAAGAGTCAGCAAATCGGCAGTGAGTCCAGACCGCCCTGTCACCTGGAGTGAGACACTGTCGCCGGACGTGCCGGTACCCGCACCGCTGGTGGATTGCCGACGTCCGCGACTGATTCGCGGGTGCAGCGTCGATCTAGCGCGACGACCACTCCGTGGCGATGCCCGCAAGATCCTCGTCCGACCTCGACGGGGCGGTCGGGGCGGTCGGTGGAGTGCGCGAGAAGCGCGGCGCCGGCGCGGCCTGCGCGACACCGTCGATGTCGACGATCGTTCCTCGCTCGCGCAGGTAGGAATCTCCTGCGACCTCATCGAACGACAGGACCGGGGTGACACAGGCATCGGTGCCGTCGAAAGCGACTGTCCAGTGGTCACGCTTCTCGGATGCGAAGATCTCGGTGAACCGACGTCGCAGAGTCGGCCATCCCGATCGATCGTTCTGATCCGGAAGATCCGCGCCGGTGAGGCCTAGACCGGCGAGGAGTTCGGCATAAAACTGCGGCTCGATGGCGCCGACGGCCACTGCTCCCCCGTCCGCACACGAGTACGTGTCGTAGAACGGCGCGCCCCCGTCCAGGAGGTTCGTCCCAGCTTCGGACGACCACTGGCCGAATCCCCGCATCGCCCACATCATCTGGGCCAGAACCGAGACGCCGTCCAACATGGATGCGTCGATCACCTGCCCCTCACCTGACTGCTGGCGCTCGAACAGTGCCGACAGGATTCCGAGCAGGAGGAACATCGATCCACCACCGAAGTCCCCGACCAGGTTCAAGGGCGGAACAGGTCGTTCGCCCGGTCGCCCGACCGCGTGCAGGGCGCCGGTCAGCGAAATGTAGTTGATGTCGTGGCCGGCACGCTGCGACATCTCGCCGTCCTGACCCCAACCGGTCATGCGGGCGTAGACCAGTCGCGGATTCACGGCGGCGCAGTCATCCGGGCCCAACCCGAGACGGTCGGCGACGCCCGGCCGGAACCCCTCGATCAGCACGTCAGCCTTCTCGATCAGCTGAAGAACGAGCTCGAGATCAGTGGGGTTCTTCAGATCGGCGGCGACGGACCGACGGTTGCGCAACATATAATCCGGATTGCCGTCGAGGACGTCGACCCCGGAGGGGTTGGGGCGGTTGACTCGCACCACCTCCGCACCAAGATCTCCCAGGATCATCGCGGCGTGTGGCCCCGGCCCGATACCGGCAAGCTCAACCACCCGCAGTCCATGCAGCGGCCCCGTCATTTTCGTACCTCTTCGTTCATGATGATCAGATCAGTTGTTGCAGCCCGGTTCCGGGTTCTGGAGGGCGTCCGTGTTCGGCGCCGAGGGTCAGTCGTCACGTCGTTGAAGCTGGCAAGGGGGTTGACGGCGTTGCCGCATCCGCTGTCGGAGACAGCGCTCGGAACCTCAAGTCGGCCACCTCTGCGACTCCCTTTATTGTGCATCAAATCATATAGCGATCGATAGATACAGCATTGGCCTGATTTTCGGGAACATGGTATCGATATAGCGATCGTTATATAACTGCTTGATCCAACTTGAAGGAGGCCTTGTGGCCGACGAGTCGACCCCCGCGCCCGAACCGGCCGCGCTGTACGAGCGCCGCGGCAGCGTCGCACTCATCACCCTGAACCGCCCGCGCGCGATGAACGCCGTCAACTGCGAGCTGTCCACCGCGGTCGGCAACTACCTCGAACAGGCCGACGCCGACGACGAGGTGCGGGTCATCGTGATTACAGGCTCGGGCCGTGCGTTCTGCGCCGGCGCGGACCTGAAGGCGATCGGCGCCGGGCAGACGCTCGAGGCGGAGGACCACCCCGAGTGGGGTTTCGCTGGCTTCGCACAGCACTGGGTGAGCAAGCCGACGATCGCCGCGGTCAACGGATTTGCCCTCGGCGGCGGTACCGAACTGGTTCTCGCCGCCGACCTCGCCGTCATCGACGAGAACGCGCAGCTCGGCCTGCCCGAGGTCAAGCGCGGCCTGTTCGCCGCGGCGGGTGGCGTGATCCGTCTGCAGCAGCAGATCCCGAAGAAGATCGCCCTGGAGATCGCGCTGACCGGTGAGCCGATCAGCGCGGCAGAGGGCAAGGAGCTGGGCCTGGTCAACCGGGTCGCACCCGCGGGAACCGCGCTCGACGTCGCCTTCGAGCTGGCCGAGAAGATCGCCGTCAACGCGCCGCTGTCGGTGCGCGAGTCCAAGGCGATGATCCACCGCACCGCGACCGGCGCCGACTGGGAGTCCGGCGTCTGGGACGCCAACACCAAGTCGATGGCCGTCGTGTTCACCAGCGAGGACGCGAAGGAGGGCCCCGCCGCGTTCGCCCAGAAGCGCGAACCCGTCTGGACCGGTCGCTGACCCGGCCGCCTCGCCACCTCGCCCCACCCCACTGAAACTCGGTCCGGTGCCGTGCCCACCTTCCCGGCACCGGACCGCCCCAACCACCACACCCGAAGGATCACCATCATGACCAACGCAGTCATCGTCGACGCCGTCCGCCTCGCGTCCGGCAAGGGCAAGATGGGCGGCGCGCTGTCCGGCACCCACCCGGTCGAGCTCCTCGCCACCGTTCTGCGCTCCATCGTCTCGCGCAACAACCTCGACCCGGCCCAGGTCGACGACGTGATCGGCGGCTGTGTCGCTCAGGTCGGCGAGCAGGCAGTGAACATCTCCCGCACCGCGCTGCTGTCCGCCGGCTTCCCGGACTCGGTGCCCGCCACCACCATCGACCGCCAGTGCGGGTCGAGCCAGCAGGCCGCCCACTTCGCCGCCCAGGGCATCATCGCCGGCGCCTACGACATCGTCATCGCCTGCGGTGTCGAGTCCATGAGCCGCATCCCGATGGGCACCGCGACCCTCGGCAAGGACACCGGCGGCCCGGGCATCGCCGCCCGCTACCCCGAGGGCCTGGTCAACCAGGGCATCTCCGCCGAGTTGATCGCCGCGAAGTGGAAGCTGGACCGCGACACCCTCGACGCCTACTCCGCGCAGTCGCACCAGCGCGCCGCCGAGGCGATCGCCGCGGGCGCGTTCGACAACGAGATCATCCCGATCGACGTCACCAACGCCGCCGGCGAGACGGTCACCCACCTCGTCGACGAGACGGTCCGCGCCGCGACCACCGCCGAGGGCCTGTCCGGCCTCAAGCCGTCCTTCTACACCGACTCGTACGCGGCACGCTTCCCCGAGGCCGGCTGGAACATCACCCCCGGCAACTCCTCGCCGCTGACCGACGGCGCGTCCGCGGTCCTGATCATGAGCGAGGAGGCCGCGAACAAGCTGGGCCTGACCCCGCGCGCCCGGTTCCACTCGTTCTCCGTCGCCGGCGACGATCCGGTCTTCATGCTGACCGCTCCGATCCCCGCCACCCACAAGGTGCTCGCGCGTGCGGGCCTGAGCATCGAGGACATCGACGCCTACGAGGTCAACGAGGCGTTCGCGCCGGTGCCGCTCGCCTGGGCGCACGAGTTCAACGCGGACCCCGCGAAGCTGAACCCGCGCGGCGGCGCGATCGCCCTCGGCCACGCCCTCGGCTCCTCCGGCACCCGCCTGCTCACCACCCTGGTCAACCAGCTCGAGGCGACCGGCGGTCGCTACGGCCTGCAGACGATGTGCGAGGGCGCCGGCATGGCCAACGCCACCATCATCGAACGTCTCTGAGACACCTTCTCCTCCACACCGATTCGAAAGGCACACCATGATCGTCAATGACAGCGTCGCGGTCGTCACCGGTGGCGCGTCGGGCCTCGGCCTCGCCACCACCAAGGCCCTGCTCGCCGACGGCGCCTCGGTCGTCATCATCGACCTGCCGTCCTCCAACGGCGAGACCGTCGCCAAGGAGCTCGGTGACCGGGTCCGTTTCGTCGCCGCCGACGTCACCGACGAGGCCGCCGTCGCGGAGGCACTCGACGTCGCCGAGTCCCTCGGACCGCTGCGTGTCGCCGTCAACTGCGCCGGCATCGGCAACGCCATCAAGACCGTCAACAAGAACGGCGCGTTCCCCCTCGCCGATTTCTCGAAGATCATCAACGTCAACCTGATCGGCACCTTCAACGTGCTGCGTCTGGCGGCCGAGCGGATCTCGAAGACCGAGCCGATCGACGGCGAGCGCGGCGTCATCATCAACACCGCCTCCGTCGCCGCCTTCGACGGCCAGATCGGTCAGGCCGCCTACTCGGCGTCCAAGGGCGGTGTCGTCGGCATGACCCTGCCGATCGCCCGCGACCTCGCGTCGCTGCTCATCCGCGTCAACACCATCGCACCGGGCCTGTTCAAGACCCCGCTGCTGGGCTCGCTGCCCGAGGAGGCCCAGAAGTCCCTCGGCGCGCAGGTACCGCACCCGTCGCGTCTCGGCGACCCGTCCGAGTACGGCGCCCTGGCCGCGCACATCGTCTCCAACCCGATGCTCAACGGCGAGACCATCCGTCTCGACGGCGCCATCCGCATGGCACCCCGCTGACGCACGCACGAACCGAGGAGGGGCCGATGACTGCACAGCCGCCGACCGCCGCCGCATGGCGGGACTTCGAGCCGATGCAGCTCGGCCCCATCTTCGACCACGTCCTCGAAGCATTCCATTAGAACGGCTTCCACGGCACCACCGTCCGCGACCTCGCCCGCAGCAGTCCGCGCTCGACTCCGAGATGCGTCACCTATCCCCGGAGAACCGCCGCCGATACGCGGCCACCCGCAAGCAACTCGAACTCATGGCCCTCGATCTCGTGACGGACGGCATCGAGAAGGGTGTCTTCGCCGTCGACGACATCCCCGAGACCGTCCGTGCCCTGCTCGACATGGGCCAGTCCATCACCCGCTGGTTCCAGATCGACGGTCCCCTGACGCCCGACGAGGTCGCCGACCGCTACACCGCCATTGTCCTGCGTGTCGTCGGCCATCCCACCGCTCCCTGACAATCCGTACCGCGAGGAGACCTACGTGCTGACCACCGCATTCACCGAGACCTTCGGCGTCCGCCACCCCATCGTGCAGGGCGGCATGCAGTGGGTCGGTCGCGCCGAACTCGTTGCCGCTGTCGCCAATGCCGGCGCACTCGGCCTGATCACCGCGCTCACCCAACCCACACCGGACGATCTCGCGAAGGAGATCGCTCGCACCCGCGAGATGACAGACCAGCCGTTCGGGGTGAACCTGACCATCCTGCCCGCGATCACCCCGCCGCCGTACGACGAGTACCGCCAGGTCATCATCGACTCCGGCGTCAAGATCGTCGAGACCGCCGGATCCAACCCGGCACCGCACCTGCCCGACTTCCACGCCGCCGGCATCAAGGTGCTGCACAAGTGCACCAGCGTCCGGCACGCCGTCAAGGCGCAGGACATCGGTGTCGACGGCATCAGCATCGACGGATTCGAGTGCGCCGGGCACCCCGGCGAGGACGATGTGCCGGGCCTGGTGCTGATCGCCGCCGCTGCCGAGCAGATCACCATCCCGATGATCGCGTCCGGCGGTTTCGGCGACGGCCGCGGCCTGGTCGCGGCGCTCGCGCTCGGTGCCGACGGGATCAACATGGGTACCCGCTTCATGTGCACCGAGGAGTCGCCGATCCACCGCACGATCAAGGAGGCGATCGTCGCGGCGAAGGAGACGGACACCGAGCTCATCTTCCGTCCACTGCGCAACACTGCGCGGGTCGCCAGCAACACCGTCAGCCGCGAGGTCGTCGAGATCCTCGACCGCGGCGGGCAGTTCGAGGACGTCCGTGAACTCGTCGCCGGGGCGAGAGGGCGCCTCGTGTACGAGAACGGCGACCCGGAGGCCGGCATCTGGACGGTCGGCACCGTGCAGGGCATCATCCACGACATTCCGACGGCGGGCGAGCTCGTCGAACGGATCGTCGCCGACGCGGAGGCACTGATCGCCGAACGCCTCACAGGGCTGCTCGGCAGCGGAACCCAGACCGTCACCGCCTGACCACGAGGAGGCAGAATCTATGCAACGCAGACACTTCGAAGCCGATCACGAGGACTACCGCGGCACCGTCCGCGAGTTCCTCGCCCGCGAGGTCAAACCCCACTACCTGCAGTGGGAGGAAGACCACCTCATCGATCGCAGTGCGTGGCTCGCCGCCGCGAAGGCAGGAATCATGGGCTTGTCCGTTCCGGAAAAGTTCGGCGGCTCCGGCGTCACCGACTTCCGGTTCCGGCAGGTCGTCTTCGAAGAGATTGCCCGCTCCGCGACGACGTCTTTCGGCATGGGAACCGGCTGCCAGGATGACATCGTGATCCCGTACATCAATCATCTCGGCACTGAGGATCAGAAGCGCCGTTGGCTGCCAGGGCTGGCCGCGGGTGAGCTGATCGGCGCCATCGCGATGACCGAGCCCGAAACGGGTTCGGACCTGCAGGCGATCAGAACTTCGGCCGTTTACGATCCAGCCACCAAGGAGTGGGTGATCAACGGGCAGAAGACGTTCATCACCAACGGAATTCACTCCGACCTGGTGATCGTCGTGTGCCGCACCGACCCGAACGCCGGGTCGAAGGGCTTCTCGCTTATCGTCGTCGAGCGCGACACCCCCGGCTTCAGCCGCGGCCGCAAGCTGCACAAGGTTGGCCTCGCCGCGCAGGACACCGCCGAACTCGTCTTCGAGAACGTCCGCGTGCCCGCGAGCAACCTGCTCGGCACCGAGGGCCGCGGCTTCATCCACATGATGGAGAACCTGCCGCTCGAACGACTCTCCATCGCCATCGGTGCGATCTCTGCCGCCCGCGCCGCCTACGAGTGGACAAAGCACTACGTCTTCGAGCGCAAGGCCTTCGGCAAGCCGATCGGCGACCTGCAGAACACCCGGTTCGTGCTCGCCGAGATGCTCACCGAGATCGAGATCACCGAGTCGCACATCGACCGCTGCGTGATCGCCCTCAACGCAGACGAATTGACCGCAGTCGACGCGGCCAAGGCCAAGTGGTGGGCGACCGAGCTGCAGAAGAACGTCGTGGATCGTTGCGTCCAGGTGCACGGTGGGTACGGCTACATGATGGAGTACCCGATTGCTCGGTCCTTCCTCGACGGCCGAATTCAGACCATCTACGGCGGCACCACCGAGGTCATGAAGGAGATCATCGGCCGCGACATCGCCTCGCAAATCGCCCAGTGATCGTTTCGGAATGAGTTCGGCGTGACACATGGCGGTCGAGATGCACCCGGCACTGTGTCTCGGGCAGCTGTTGATCTTGCTCCGGATGATCTGTGGAACCGGGTGGCTCCGCTGACCGAGGCCGGGCCGCGACCGACGCTCCACGAAACACTCCTCGCCGAGCTGCGGGCCACCGATCTGCCCGGGATGAACGACGTCGCCACTCGAGGGCTCGCATGTGCGAGCCCTCGAGTGGCATTGAGCATGTCGACGCCTCGCGCACGGCTCGTCGGTGTCCGCACCGGTACGCAGGGAACGAAGGCCCCCTCGCCTGATTCGTGTCCAGTCCGCTACTGATGCTCGGTGACGTCTCCAACGCCGAGCAGATCGTCGTTCACTACTACGAGAACACCCCACGATGATGCGACGGGCTGCTCCTCTCCAACGGATGGGAGCAGCCCGTGCGGTATTCGTGTTGCTGGAGTCGAGGTGCACGTTGGTGCCCTCTCCGTCTCTGCGAGATCGGGAGGGCACCAACGTCAAGCGTTGATCATCTGCCGCAGGCGGGATTTGAGGATCTTGCCCGATGCGTTGCGCGGAAGCTCCTCGACGATCAGAACTGCCGTCGGCTTCTTGTACGAAGCCAGCCGTTCTTGACAGTATTCGATGATGTCAGCCGCGCTGGGCGGATCCTCCGGATTCGCAGCGAGGATCACGGCAACGGGAGTCTCCCCCCAGTGATCATGCTTTTTGGCAACCAGGGCGACATCCTGCACCTGGGGGTGCCCGGCAATCACGTTCTCGACCTCAGCGCAATAGATGTTCTCTCCCCCGGAGATGATCATGTCCTTGAGCCGGTCGACCACATAAATGAAGCCATCTTCATCCACTCGAACCAAATCGCCTGAGTGGAACCAGCCCCCGTGGAACGCCTCCTCAGTGGCGTCAGGCTTGTTCCAGTACCCGGCCATTGTCGACGGGCCGCGGTAAACGATCTCGCCGACCTGCCCCGCGGGGACATCATTCATTTCCGCATCCACCACACGAACCATGACGTGCGGCAACGGCTTACCGACTGACCCGAGCTTTCGCACTGCATCCTGCCCTCTGAGGACGACAGTATTAGGCGACATCTCGGTCTGTCCGAAGCCAGAGACGATGGAAACGCCGGGAAAGCAGTCGTTCATCCGGTGCAGAAGTGCCGGCGTAGCCGGGGCTGCGCCCCAACAAGCGACCTTGAGCTGAATGTCTCTCGAAGAGAGAGTGGTGCTGCTGCACACTGATTGCCACTGTGTCGGGACGAGGAAGGCAGTGGTGACCGCCTCCTGTTCGAGTGTGTCGAGGAAGGCTTCGACGTCGAAGGCGCCCGTCGGGACGATGACGGATGTGTGCCCTAAGATGAGGCTGGGCAGCGCCGCGCCGACCCCGGCTATGTGGAACAGGGGCGAGGTGATGAGCGAGATCGTGTCCTCGTCGGTCAGCTGATAGATCTGACTGACCGCAATCGTTCCGGCAAGCAGATTCTCGTACGACAGCATCGCCCCTTTCGGGTTTCCTGTCGTGCCCGATGTGTACATGATGAGCGCGATGTCTTCCAGACGCAACGGCCATGGATGTTCCACCGCAGGAGTGGTGGCAAGCAGCTCGTCATAGGACACGAGAGGCAGGGCCATCTGCTCCGGATGAGAGCAGACGATCTTGATCGGCGGTAGTGGGATGCCAGCGCACGCCGCATCCGTGACATCGATAAGACCACCCTCGGTGACGATCACGTTACCGCCGGAATCGCGGATGATGTACTCGACTTCGTCGGCGGCGAGCCGAAAATTCACCGGTACCGCGATTGCACCGATTCGGTTGACGGCGATGACCGTTTCTATGAACTCCGGCCGATTCTTCAACAGCACGAGTACGCGGTCACCGCTGCCGACACCCAGCTCCGACAGCGCGTGACCAAGTCTCGTGGTGCGATCGGCGAGTTCGGACCAGCTGGTGGTGAGACCACCGAATCGCATCGCCGGCGTGGACGGTTTAGTGTGGGCATGTCTTTCGACCTGGTGCATCCAAGTCAACGGCATATGCGGCAGCATGTACAGATCCTTTGCCTTCGATCATGTGGTCACTGGCCGGCGGCGTGACCACCACGGTGGACAGGCCACGTACCAGCCTGCGCCCCCGAGGCGGTCTGCACGCCTCGGGGGAGACAACCGAGCGGTGAGTGCACTGGGTAGTGCACCCTCTGCGCTATCCGGTGTGATCGTTCTCGACCACGACCCGGATGGGGTGAAGACTGCGGTCGCGGAGGGTGGCAATGCCTTCGGCGTACCTCTCAAGAGATACCCGGTGACTGATCGTTCCGGCGATCTTCAGCTGCCCGGATCCGACGAGCTCAATCAGGTCATCGAGGTCCTGAGAGACGTAGCCGTACGAGCCTCGAACCGACCATTCCTTCGCCACCAGTGTCCCGAGGCCAAAACCTAGCTCGACCTTCTCCGAGGACACCCCGACCACGGTGCACAGTCCTCCCGGGCGCAGGCTTCGGATCGCCTGTTCGACGGTTCTGTTCGACCCGACGAACTCGAAGCTGTAGTCGACCCCGCCACCGGTCTCGCTGACGATCCGCTTTCCTGGGGCCCCGTCCCGCGCATCGACCACCACGTCAGCCCCGAAGCCCGCGGCCCGATCGAGGGCAGCGTCGTAGGTGTCGACACCGATGACGCGGGCGCCGATCACCTGCTTCAGGATCATGGTGGCGTGCAGGCCGAGACCTCCGAGTCCGAAGACGGCGACGGTGTCGCCCCGCTGAACACCCGCTTCCCGGATCGCGTGGAACGGACCGGCAACGGCATCGGCCATGATCGCTGCGGTCGCGAAGTCGATCGAGTCCGGGATGCGGTGGACGTTGCCTGCCGGAACGGTGACGTAGTCCGCCGCGGCACCGGCTCCGACTACACCGAGGACGGTGTTGTTCGGGCACTGGTTGGTTCGCCCTGCCCGGCACGCCGTGCATTCGCCACAGACTACGATCGGATTGACGAGCACCCGGTCGCCGGTCCTGACTCCGACGGCGTCGGTACCCACTTGGTCCACGACACCGGAGGCTTCGTGTCCCAAAGTGAGTGGCAGGTCCTGGGTGGGAATGTGTCCGTCGAGAATATGGAGGTCGGATCCGCAAATACCGCAGGCGCGGACTGCAACCCGGACGTCGCGCGGACCCGGTTCCGGGATCGGCAGATCGACGAGTTCCGGATCCGCTCCGGATTCGCGAATCTGGATCGCACGCATCACAGCACCGCGATCTCTCGCTCGAGACGTTCGGCGACGTGCCGCTGGGCGGCTTCCCGGATAGCAGGGAGGTGGCCGGAGCCGAACAGGGGTTCACCGGGAGTGGCGTCGCGCAGCAGGCTCTTGGCCAGCGTCCACTTGTGGACCTCGGTGGGGCCGTCGGCGACGGCCATCACCTGGGCGTCGACCATCATCGCCGAGAACGGCATCTCATTGGAGATCCCCAGTGCCCCGTGCAGGTGCATCGCGCGCTGCACGACATCGTGATACACCTTGGGCATCGCGACTTTGACCGCGGCGATGTCCTTGCGAACGGCGCGGTAGTCGTCGTGCTGATCGATCAGCCAGGCGGTCCGCAGAAGCAGCAGCCGGAACTGCTCGATGTCGATCCAGCTGTCCGCGACCTTCTCCTGCGTCGCCTGCAGGTCCGCCAGGCGACCGTCGCGCATCGTGCGGGAAACGGCGCGTTCGAGCATGAGGTCGAACGCCTTGCGGACCTGGGCGAGGGTGCGCATGCCGTGGTGGATGCGCCCGCCCCCGAGCCGGGTCTGCGCGATGGCGAACGCCGCGCCCTCCTCCCCGAGAAGATGGTCGGCCGGCACCCGCACGTCGCGGTACCGGATGTAGGCGTGGCTCGAGTACTCGGCCGACTCGGTGCCGATCCCCGCGTCCCGGATGATCTCGATGCCGGCCGTCTCGGCAGGCACGATGAACATCGACATCCGCCGGTGCCGGTCCGCGCCGTCGTTCGTCACTGCCATCACGAGGAAGAAGCTGGCATACCGCGCATTCGACGAGAACCACTTCTCACCGTTGATGACCCAGTCGTCACCGTCGCGCACCGCGCGGGTGGTAAACAACGTGGGATCGGCCCCGGCAAGCGGCTCGGTCATCGAGTAGCACGAGGAGATCAGGCCGTCGAGCAGCGGCTGGAGGTAACGCTGCTTCTGCTCGGCCGTGCCGTACTTGGCGAGGATCTCGGCGTTCCCGGAATCGGGCGCCTGGCACCCGAACACCGACGGCGCCCATCGGGACCGCCCGAGGATCTCGTTGAGCAGGGCCAGTTTCACCTGGCCGTAGCCCTGTCCGCCGTGCTCGGGGGTGAGGTGGCACGCCCACAGCTTCTGTTCACGAACCTGCTCCTTCAGCGGCGCGATCAGGCGCATCGCCTGCTCGTCGGCCTTGTCGTAGGGATCACCGAGAACGTGATCGAGGGGCTCCACCTCCGTGCGGACGAATGAGTCCGCCCAGTCGAGCTTGGCCTGGAATTCGGGCTCTGTCGAGAAGTCCCACATCAGCTACACTCCAATTCAGTTGCATCAAACTTGGAAGCAACTGTATCTACTAGTGGAGGTAATTGCCAGATGTCTGGTCGTGTTGTGGTGGTGACGGGCGGAAGTCGCGGACTCGGGCGGGCGATGTGCCGGCATTTCGCGGCGGACGGCGATCACGTGGTGGTGGCCAGCCGCAAGCGCGAGGCCTGCGAAGCGCTCGCGGAGGAGTTTCGCGCCGAATACGGCGTGGACGCCGTCGGTTTCGCGTGCCACGTGGGCTCGTGGGAGCAGTGCGATGCGCTGATCGACTTCGTCGACGAGCGTTTCGGCCGCATCGACGTGCTGGTGAACAACGCCGGGATGTCCCCGCTGTACCCGTCGCTGGGCGAGCTGAGCGAGGAACTGTTCGACAAGGTGATCGGGGTCAACCTGCGCGGGCCGTTTCGGCTCGCGGTCCGGGCCGGTGAGCTGATGCAGCGCGAACAGGGTGGTGCGATCGTCAACATCACCAGCATCGCGGCCGTGCAGCCGCAGCCCTACGACCTGCCGTACGCCGCGGCCAAGGCCGCCCTCAACACGGTGACGAGCGGGTTGGCGCGATCCTTCGGTCCGACGGTGCGGGTCAACGCGGTCATGGCCGGCCCGTTCGACACGGACGTCACCGCCGCGTGGAACGACCACACCCGTCAGCGGACCTCCGAGGACATCCCGCTCGGGCGTATCGGAAACCCAGAGGAGATCATCGGGGCAGTCGCCTACCTGGCCGGCCCGTCCGCGAGCTACACCACCGGCGCAGTGATCAAGGTCGACGGTGGGATGGCTAGCATCCCAGCATGACCAGCAAGCAAGCCGGTGGCAAGGAAACCCGCGAACGGTTGCTCGACGCCGCCGAACGGCTATTCGCGGAGCGCGGGGTGGACTCGGTGTCCATGCGCGAGATCAGCCGCGAAGCTCGTTCCCGCAACGTGATCGCGGGCCAGTACTGGTTCGGTGACAAGGAGGGCCTCGTCGCCGCCTTGTTGGACAGGCACAACCCTGAAATCGACAACCGCAGACATGCGCTGTTGGACGCGTACGAGGCGTCCTCGGTGTCGGACATCGCCACTCTCGCGGCGGCACTGGTTCGGCCCCTGGGCGCGAAGCTCAGCCAGGGAGCCAGCGGTGCCGGATACCTCCAAACCATGTCCGACCTGCTCACCAGAGCCAACCCGTCGGTCGAGCCCTTCGGGCTTGCCGATCCGAGTAGCAGCATGGCCCGCTGGGGCGGGCTGCTCGAACCTCTGCTCGAACCCGAGGCCGTCCAACTCCACCGTAGGTTTCTCACGGCCCGATTCGTCGTAGTGGAATTGGCACTTCGTGCCCAGACTGATCGTAAAGACCACGCGTTGCTTCTCAGCCACGTCATCGACGCCGCGGCCGGACAGCTGACCGCGCCCGTCTCCGCGGAGACTCATCGACTCCGGTTGGAACGCGATAATTCGAAGAAGGGTGTAAGGAAAAGTTGACTGCGGAAATCGACTGGACGGCAATGGCCTCCTGGATTCGCGAGAACGATCTCGGCACCACTATCGCCGACGTTCGACCCCTCGCCGGTGGGACACAGAACCGGGTCCTCCGGCTCCGGGTCGACGACCGCGATCTGGTCCTACGGTGCCCACCGCTTCATCCGCGACCGTCAAGCAACAAGACCATGTTGCGCGAGTCCGCGGTCCTGTCGTCTCTCGCCGATACTGACGTTCCGCATCCCCGGCTCGTCGCGACGTGCGAGGACCTGGAGGTCCTCGGAATGGTGTTCTACCTGATGGAAGAGGTGGACGGGTTCAACCCCGGCGAAGAAATTTCGGACGCGTACACCGCCGATCGAGATACTCGACACGAATCCGGACTTGCGGTGGCCCGCGCATTGGCGCACCTCGGCGAGGTGGATCCGGCGGGCACGCCGATGGCCAAGTTCCAGCGACCGGGAAGCTTTCTGTCGCGCCAAGTGGACCAATGGCAAAAGCAGCTCAACGGCTACTCTGCCGACAGTACCTACAAACCCGCACTCCCCGACGTAGACCTCACCGCCGAATGGCTCCGCGCCAACCAACCCGATAACCAGCCCCCCGGAATCATGCATGGGGACTTCCATCTCAACAATGTCCTGCTTGCGCGAAACTCCCCCGAAGTCGCCGCCATCGTCGACTGGGAAATGTGCACCGTGGGAGACCCCTTGCTCGATCTGGGCTGGCTACTCGCCTGCTGGCCACACGAGCCGGCGCCAGTCGCAACCGGTGCTCGGCTGGCGTCCGCAGGCGGTTTGCCGACTCGCACCGAACTCGTCACTGCCTACTCCGCTGCCAGCACCCGTAGCGTCAGCGAGATCGACTGGTACACAGCCCTTGCCGGATACAAGCTCGGAATTGTATTGGAAGGCACGTGGGCTCGAGCGCTTGCCGGAAAGGCACCTCGCGAGGTCGGTTTGCGTCTCCACGAATGCGCAATTGGACTACTGGAGATCTCTGCCCGAATCGCATCGGGCGACTGGTCTGTCGCCGCCGAACAAGTTTAGCCCGAGCTGCGGCACAATCGACCTGTTAAGGCACCAACGACAAGGTTCAGCAGGTCAACTGATGTGCACGCTGTGAACTTCGTTAGTCGACGACTACATCCATTGGTAGCAGCTCACAGACGGTCTCGACGACATCGCCCCTGCGCCACGCTGACACGACCGCCACGTCCGACACCTTACGTCCCAGCTGAATCCCTAGTAGGACTTTGTTAGGTTTTTCACTTCGGGTGTGAGGGCTCGAGATTCGGCGTGATTCTCGAGACGATGACGGGGTGGATCCCGCAACCCTGACCGCTGTCGGTGAATGTCTCGATGCGTTTGTCGAGGAGGTGTTCTCCTCGCTCACACGCAAGGACCAGCGGGCGACAGCAGGGGTGTACACGCGGGGATTGATGCTCGACGGGCGCCGCAAATCGATGCAACCCATGGCCGAGCGACTGGGGGTCGATCACCAACGCCTGCAGCAGTTTGTGACCACGTCACCGTGGGACGTGGTCCCCGTCCGGAAAACACTGTCCCGCAGAACATGTGATCTGATCGAACCGGACGCGTGGGTCATCGACGACACCGGATTCGCCAAGGACGGCGACCGCTCCCCGGGCGTGGCCCGACAGTACTCGGGCACCCTCGGCAAGGTCGGCAACTGCCAGATCGCGGTCAGCGTGCACGCCGCCACCGACGTCGCCTCGGCCCCGTTGGATTGGCGCCTGTTCCTGCCCGAGAGCTGGGACGATCGGTCCACCACCGATCCGGACGCGGTCGCCGCGATCACCGCCCGCCGGACGCGGTCGGCGATCCCCGACACCGAGCATCATCGCCGCAAGTGGGAAATGGCGATCGAGATGATCGACGAGATGCTCGAGTGGGGCAGGACCCCACCGACGGTGGTCGCGGACGCCGGCTACGGCGACGCCACCGCCTTCCGGCTCGCGCTGACCGAACGGGGTATCGGCTACGTCCTCGCCGTCAAGGGCGCCACCACTGCGCATCTCGGCGACGCGACCGTCGAGACGGTGCCCTACCGTGGCCGGGGACGCCCACCGACACCCCGCTACGGGCCGCCATCGACCTGCAAGGACCTCGTTCTGGCGGCCGGAACCTCGGCGCTGACCGAGGTGACCTGGCGCCGTGGCAGCAAGGCCGACCCCGGCAACCGGACCGCGGCGATGCGCTCGCGGTTCGCCGCCATGCGGGTCCGCCCGGCGAACCGTGACATCACCCGCGCCGAGGACGGCACCCTGCCGCAGGGGTGGTTGCTCGCCGAATGGCCCACCGGCGCCGACGAACCCACCGATTTCTGGCTCGCCACCCTGCCGGCGGACACGTCCCTCGAAGAACTCGTCCGCCTCGCCAAGATTCGCTGGCGTATCGAGCACGACTACCGGGAGCTGAAAACCGGTCTCGGGCTGGATCATTTCGAGGGCCGCTCCTGGCTGGGCTGGCATCACCACGTCACCCTGGTCACCGCCGCGCATCTGTTTCTGACCACCTTGCGGTTGACCGGCCCAAAAGTGAATGGGCAGGACTGACCCTGTACGGAATCGTGCGCGAACTCCAACGCGCACTTGCCCGTTGGATCGGTACCTGCCCACTTTGTCACCACACCTTCCCAACCTAACAAAGTCCTACTAGTGCTGAGTTCCTCAAAGACGATAGATAAAACGTCGGCGTAGTTTCCTGGTCGGCGGGGCGGGACGTCCCCAAATCCAGGGCCGGGCTCGCGCATTGAGCTGTGCGGTGGCCAGGGCCGTGACCGCCTCGATCTCGCCGGGGTCGGCGAAGGTCTGTCCCGCCAGCGCGGCCTTGCGGAAGATCCGCCACCACCCCTCCTGCAGATTCAGCCAGCACGCACCGACCGGGATGAACACCTGCCGGATCCGGGGATGGTTCTCGAGCCAGGCCCGGGTGGACACGCTGCGATGAGACGAGAGATTGTCGGTGACCACCACGATCTGTCCGTCGGGCTTGTCCTGCTCCACCACCTGCAGAAAACGCTGGTAGGCAACACTGTTACGACAGGATGCGGTCATCGTCAGCTCCCGGCCGTCCCTCGGCCGCAACGCCCCGTACACCCAGGTCTTCTCCGGGCCCCGCCCGTAGTCGAGGGCGGCCTTGATCCGGTGCCCGTCCGGGGACCAGCCCGGCGCCGGCGGGAAGCTCCGCGGGATCACCGGACCGAGCTCGTCGGCGCACAGGATCGTCGCGTCCGCCGGTGGTGCGGTGTAGAGCGCGACGATCCGTGTCCTTTTCCCGCAAAATCCGGATCGGTGGACCGGATCCAGGTACGGGTGCGCCGCCACCGCACCCCCTCGGCGAGCAGGATCCGCCGCACCTGGCTGCGGTGGACATCGATACCCTCGGCCCGGGCCGCGGCGGTCAACGCGTTCAGGGTCCATTCCGGCGGACCGGCCGCCTCGGCTGCCGCGAGCTGCCCGTCCGGTGCGCGGTCCGGACGACCAGGCGGAGTCTGCATGACCAGAGCCAGAATTCGGGAACGCTCATCCTCGGTGATCCGCCTCTTGCGGCCCTGTCCACCCCGGTCGGCCAGCCCGTCGAGCCCGCCGGCGTTGAACCGTTCGAGCCACCGGCGCACGGTCTGCTCGTGGCAGCCCAGCTGCTCGGCGATCGCCGGGACCCGCAGTCCGTCCCAGCTCAGCGCGATGATCCGGCCGCGCTGCACCCCGTCGGCGGGGGCGTGCCGGGCGCCGGCCAATCGGCGGACCGTCCGTTCCTCGTCGCTGCCCGCGGCCGGGCGTGCACGCAGGATCTTCGGCATCCGAATCGCCTCCGATCGACTCGCATCGATATACTCAACCTCAATCCACGCCTCCAAAGAGGAACTCAGCACTAGTGGTTCGTCAGGCAACCTTGGCCAGGTAATGCGGGTACTCGGTCCACGTCCGAATCGGTGAGTCCGGCGCGAAGTTGGTCTTCGGGTCGGCGTGGGCGTTTCGCCACCGCACGTAGGCCGCGATCGCGGCGTTCTGGTCGGCGTGACTGCGGTGATCGGTCCCGTTCAACGCGAAGTACCGCAGCGCAGCGAACTCGGACTCGGACTCGGACTCGATCCAGTTCAACCACGACCCGTACGTCGGCAGGAGTACCAACTCGACCTCGTGGGCGGTAGCCCACGTCTTGACGGTCGGGTGCCGGTGTGGGGAGAAGTTGTCGAGGACGACGTACAACTTCTCCCCTGGCCAGCGGGCGCGCAGTGTCTTGAGCAGATCGAGGAACTCGCCGGATCGCTTTCGCGGCCGGATTCGGTAATATATTCTGCCGGTGGCCAAGTCGAGTGCAGCGAGCATGTGCATCACGCCGTCGGAGCGGTGATACGTTCGCTTGTTGTCGGCGTGGGCGGGTGACCGGCCGCCAGCACTTGCCCTCGCGGGGCTGCAGGTTGAGCAGACCGAACTCGTCGACGCAGACCACCCGACCGTCGACCGGCGGCCGGTCGTACAGATCCAAGATCGCCTGCATCTTGATCAAGAAGTCGGGTCGGTCGACGCTTTCCAGGTGGTGGACGCCTGTCAGGTGACCTTGCCGTCCCGCAGTATCCGCCGCAGCGTCTCGCGGCTGATCGCCGGCACCACCTTCCTGGCGGTCAGATGCTCGGCGAGCTTGGTCAAACTCCAGGTGGAGAACGCGCTCACACCCCAGTCGGCGGGGGACGTCCGGGCGATCAAACAGATCCGCTCTCGGGTCTGTTCATCGATCGTCCTCGGTCGTCCCCCGCTCCATTTTGGGTTCAGTGCCTCGAATCCATGCTCGTTGAACGCGTGGATGACGCCGCGGACCTAGTGCCGCATCATGCAACGTTTGCCCTGTTGACTATGTCCCGTAGCCGCCTGTCCTCGGCATGCTTGTTGCGCCAGATGATGTAGCGGCGGATCATCGACGCCTGCTCCCGATGACTGCCGTGATCGGTGCCGTCGAGCGCGAAATACCGCAGCGCGGTGAACTGCGCCTCGATCCGGTTCAGCCACGAACTGTTCGTCGGGGTGTACGCGATCTCGACGTTGTTCGCCTGAGCCCACTCGGCGACCCGCCGGCACTTGCGCGTGGTCAGGTGGGGTGAGAAGTTGTCACACACGATCGCGATACGGACCTCGGCCGGATACAGGGTGCGCAGATACCGGCAGAACTCGAGGAACTTGGTGCAGTTCTTCGTCGTCTTGACGTGCCCGTACATCCGGTCCTTGCCCAGGTCGTACGCGGCGAACAGATGACGCACTCCGTGCGGGCGAGTGTAGGTCGCCCGTCGCCGGCGCCGGGGCCCTCGATCCGGATCCTTGTGCTTGCCTCCACGCTCGGCCCACTGCCGGCCCGGATGCGGCTGCAAGTTCAAGGGCCCGAACTCGTCGAGGCAGAAGATCGCCTGTGGCTCATCGGGATCGGGCACGACCTCACCATCAGCGATGGCATACAGGTGCTCGACCCGAGCCTTCTTCACCGCGTAGTCCGGGTCCTTGGACCGCTTCCAGGTTTTCACTTTTTGAAACGAGACACCCTCCTCTCGGAGCAGCACGCGTAGACCCTCGTGGCTGATGTCGTCGACCACCCCCTCGGCGACCAGGAACTCGGCGAGTTTGGTCAGGCTCCAGGTCGAGAACGGCAGATCGTGCTCGACGGGGGTCGACTTGGCGATCTTCTTAATCTCGCGGCGTTCGGGCAGCGTGAACGTCTTCGGCCGTCCACCGGCGTATTTCGGGTACAGCGAGTCGAATCCGTCGGCATTGAAGTTGTGGATCACGTCGCGGACCCGGTCGGCGCTGGTGAAACTGACCTCGGCGATCTTGGGTACCGGCATGCCTTGGGCGGAGAGCAGGATCATCTGGGCGCGACGCCAGGTCACCACCGATCCGGCGCCGCGGCGGATGATCCGCACCAGCCGTTTACCTTCGTTGTCGTCGAGTTCTCGCACTCGTACTCGTTCTGCCACCGGACCAGGTTGACCGATACCGAGGCCGACACACCGCAATCAGGCGGCGTGTCGGCTATAACGGGGCAAAGGTTCGCGGGTGCGGCACTAGATCCTGGGAGACGTAGCTGTACGAGCCGCGCACCGACCATTCCCGGGCGACCAGAGTGCCCAGGGCGAAATTGAAGTTGGCCTTCTCCGAGGAGACGCCGACCACAGTGCACAGTCCGCCCGGGCGGAGGCTGCGGATCGCCTGTTCGACAGTGTTGTTCGACCCTACGAACTCGAAGCTGAAGTCGACTCCGCCGTCGGTCTCGTTCACAATCCGTTTGCTCGGGGCGCCGTCTCGCGCATCGACCACGACATCGGCACCGAAGCCGGTGGCACGCGTGAGGGCGGCGTCGTAGGTGTCGACGCCGATCACCAGCGCACCGATCACCTGTTTCAGGATCATGGTGGCGTGCAGGCCCAGACCACCCAAGCCGAAGACGGCGACTGTGTCGCCCTGCTGGACGCCCGCTGCGCGAATGGCGTGGAACGGGCCCGCCACGGCATCCGCCATGATCGCTGCGGTCGCGAAATCAATCACCTGGGGAACTCTGTGGACGTTTCCGGCCGGCACGATGACGTAGTCGGCCGCGGCACCGGCGCCGACCACCCCGAGGACGGTGTTGTTCGGACACTGGTTGGTTCGTCCCACTCGGCATGCGGAGCAAACTCCGCACACCACGATCGGATTCACAAGCACCCGCTCGCCGGCAACGATGCCGGAGGTGCCGGGGCCGATCTTGTCCACGACACCCGCTGCTTCGTGTCCGAGGATGAGGGGCAGGTCCTGTGTGGAAATCTGACCATCGAGGATGTGCAGATCGGATCCACATATCCCACAGGCGCGCACCGCTACGCGCACTTCGTCAAGTCCCGGCTCCGGGACGGGCAGGTCGACCCGCTCGGGATCAGACCCGGCTTCGAGCAGCTGGATCGCCCGCATCACAACGTCGCCACTTCACGCTCGAGCCGTTCCGCGACATGTTGCCGAGCCGCTTCCCGTATGGCCGGAAGGTGACCGGAGCCGAACAACGGCTCACCGGGTGCGACGTCTCGAAGCAAGCTTTTCGCCAGCGTCCACTTGTGCACTTCGGTCGGGCCGTCTGCGACGGCCATGACCTGGGCGTCCACCATCATCGACGAGAACGGCATCTCGTTGGAGATGCCGAGGGCACCGTGCAAATGCATGGCCTGCTGGACGACGTCGTGATACACCTTGGGCATCGCGACTTTGACCGCCGCGATGTCTTTGCGGACCGCGCGGTAGTCGTCGTGCTGGTCGATCAGCCATGCGGTCCGCAGCAGCAGCAACCGGAACTGCTCGATGTCGATCCAGCTGTCGGCGATCTTCTCCTGTATGCCTGCATATCCGCGAGACGGCGCGCTTGAGCATGAGGTCGAACGCCTTGCGAACCTGCGCCACGGTGCGCATCCCGTGGTGGATGCGTCCACCACCGAGGCGGGTCTGGGCGATCGCGAAGGCTGCCCCTCCTCGCCGAGCAGGTGGTCCGCGGGGACGCGGACATCCCGGTACCGTAGATACGCGTGGCTCGAGTGCTCGGCGGACTCGGTGCCGATCCCCGCGTCCCGGATGATCTCGAGTCCGGCGGTCTCGGACGGCACGATAAACAACGACATGCGTTGGTGCCGGTCCGCGCCGTCGTTCGTCACCGTCATCACCAGGAAGAAGCTCGCGTGGCGCGCATTCGAGGAGAACCACTTCCCCCCGTTAATGACCCAGTCGTCTCCGTCACGCACCGCACGGGTGGTGAACAACGTGGGATCGGCACCCGCGAGCGGCTCGGTCATCGAATAGCACGACGAGATCAGGCCGTCGAGCAGAGGCTGCAGGTTGCGCTGCTTCTGGTCCTCGGTGCCGTACTTCGCAAGGATTTCCGCGTTGCCGGAGTCCGGCGCCTGGCACCCGAACACCGAGGGAGCTTTACGAGATCGGCCGAGGATCTCGTTGAGGAGCGCCAGCTTCACCTGTCCGTAGCCCTGACCTCCATGTTCGGGGGTGAGGTGACACGCCCACAACTTCTGTTCACGAACCTGCTCTTTGAGCGGTGCGATCAAGCGCATCGCCTTCGGATCGGTCTTGTCATACGGGATCCCCAAGGACGTGATCAAGCGGCTCCACCTCTGCACGGACGAAGGAGTCCGCCCAGTCGAGCTTGGCTTGGAAATCAGGTTCTGTCGAAAAGTCCCACATCAGCTCCACTCCAATTCAGGTGCATCAACCTTCGATGCAACTGTATCGAGTTACGGAGGTGTGCGCCAGATGCCTGGTCGGATTGTGGTCGTGACGGGTGGTAGCCGGGGCCTCGGAAAGGCGATGTGCCACCACTTCGCCGCGGAGGGTGATCACGTGGTCGTCGCCAGCAGGAAGCGCGAAGCGTGCGATAAACTTGCTGCAGCCCTGACCAAGGAGTACGGCGTCGACGCCGTGGGATTCGGATGCCACGTCGGGTCATGGGCGCAGTGTGACGAGTTGATCGACTTCGTCGAGGAACGGTTCGTTCGGATCGACGTGCTGATCAACAATGCTGGCATGTCGCCGTTGTATCCCTCCTTGGGAGAGATCAGTGAAGAACTGTTCGACAAGGTCATCGGGGTCAACCTGCGCGGCCCGTTCCGGCTGGCGGTGCGCGCCGGGGAGTTGATGCAACGTGGACAGGGCCGAGCGATCGTCAACATCAGCAGCATCGCCGCGGTCCAGCCGCAGCCCTATGACCTGCCATATGCGGCGGCCAAGGCCGCCCTGCACACGGTGACCAGCGGACTGTCCCGGTCCTTCGGTCCTACCGTGCGGGTGAACGCCGTGATGGCTGGACCGTTCGACACGGACGTCACCGCAGCCTGGAACGAGCAGACGCGGCAGAAGACCGCCGGAGAACTGATCCCGCTCGGTCGCATCGGGAAGCCCGAGGAAATCGTTGGCGCCGTCGCCTACCTCGCGGGCCCGTCCGCCAGTTACACCACGGGCGCTGTCATCAAGGTGGACGGCGGAATGGCTAGCATTCCAGCATGACCAGTACCCAGCCCGGTGGCAAAGAGACACGCGAACGTCTACTCGAAGCGGCTGAGCGCCTGTTCGCCGAGCGTGGCATCGATGCGGTGTCCATGCGAGAGATCAGTCGCGAGGCCGGCTCCCGCAATGTCATCGCCGGCCAGTACTGGTTCGGCGACAAAGAGGGCCTGGTCGCCGCATTGCTCAACCGACACAACCCGGACGTCGACAGCCGCAGGCACGCCCTTCTAGATGCGTACGAGGCCTCGTCGGTCCCGGATATCACCACACTCGCCGCCGCCCTGGTCCGGCCACTGGGCGCAAAACTCAACCAGGGCGTCAGCGGTGCCGGTTACCTCCGGACCATGGCGGATCTACTTACCAGAGCCAACCCGTCGGTCGAGCCCTTCGGGCCCGCCCACCCGGGCAGCAGCATGGTGCGATGGGGCTCACTGCTCGAACCGCTCCTCGAACCAGAGGCTGTACTGCTGCACCGTCGGTTTCTCACTGCCCGATTCGTCGTAGTGGAACTGGCGTTACGCGCCCAGACGGAACGGAAGGACCATTCCCTGTTCCTCAGCCACGTGATCGATGTCGCGGCTGGGCAGCTCACAGCGCCCGTTTCAGCGGAGACACATCGGCTTCGTCTCGAACGTCGGGCAAAAATGGAAAAGGACGTAAAGAAGACTTGAGTACGGAAATCGACTGGGATGCCTTGGCCTCATGGATCCGGGAACGCGGCATCGGCACCAACATCACGGACATTTGACCACTCACCGGTGGCACGCAGAACAAGGTTTTACGGCTACGCATCGATGATCGCTGCCTCGTCCTGAGGTGCCCTCCACTTTATCCCAGGCCCTCGAGCAACAAGACAATGCTTCGCGAGTCTGCAGTCCTCACGGCCCTCGCCGGCACGGACGTACCCCACCCACGCCTGGTCGCAACATGTGAAGACCTCGAGGTCCTTGGCATGGCGTTCTACTTGATGGAGGAGGTGTGAACCGTCTGTAAGTGTTTGTGTTGGCCAGCCCGCGGCTGGCTGACAGGATCGGTGTCGTCGCCGGGATCGGTGTGACTCATGAATCGTGTTGCTCCTGATGGGATGCACTTCCCGGGATCTGTCCACTGGTTGTCAGCGGTCATGCAATTCCCCAGGTTGAGGGGTCGGCCCGTCACGTAATTCCTCACCCGGCCGTCACGTAATTCCCCACCTTTGGGGCGTGTCGGCCGGGGTGTGGGTGCTGCTGCAGGTTCGCTTCTTCCCAAGGTCCATCTCTAGGGCCTGGGAAGGGGCCCGACGGTGGCAAGGAGAACGTGGACGATGACCGATCTGATAGAGCTGTTCCGGCACTGGCATGCCGGCCGCTCCCAGGTGCAGATCTCGACAGCCCTGGGACTCGACCGCAAAACCATCCGCAAGTACCTGGCTCCAGCCGTGGCGGCGGGGTTGACCCCGGGCGACGGTGAGAAATTCGACGAGAACCTGTGGCGCGAGTTGATCACGTCGTGGTTCCCGGAAGTGGTGGACCCGACAGCGCGAGCGGTGACCTGGCCGGCCATCGCCGCCCACCACACCTGGATCGAGGGCCAACTCGACGAGTCGGTGACCGTGGCGACGATCGCTCAACGCCTGCGCGACGACCGCGGTGTTCCGGTGTCGGAATCGACCGTGCGGCGGTATATCGCAACACGATTCGCCGATCGGGTCGCAGCATCGAAAGCCACCTTTCCCCGTGGTCCGGTCCCGCCGGGCGACGAGGGTCAGGTCGACTACGGCAAGCTCGGGATGTGGCGCGATCCGGCCACGGACCGGCGGGTGGCGGTGTGGGCGTTCGCGATGATCCTGGCCTGTTCACGGATGCTGTTCGTCCAGCCGGTGCTGCGGATGGATCAAACCTCCTGGTGCGCCTCGCATGTGGCCGCGTTCGAGTTCTTCGGTGGCGTCCCGGCGCGGATGGTGTGCGACAACCTCAAAACCGGAGTGGATCGGTCCGATCTCTACGATCCGCAGATCAACCGGGCCTATGCCGAACTCGCCGACTTCTATCAGGTGCTCATCGATCCGGCCCGGGCCGGCAAACCCAAGGACAAACCACGCATCGAACGGCCCATGCCCTATATCCGGGATTCGTTCTTCCGAGGCCGCGAGTTCACCTCGCTGACGCAGATGCAGGCCGCCGCGCTGACCTGGTGCACCGATGTCTACGGCCGGCACCAGCATCGCGGCCTCGAGGGCGCACAACCGGCAGCGGTGTTCGACGCCGTCGAGAAAACCGCCTTGACGCCGTTGCCGCCGCGGCCGTTCGCCCCGGTGGTCTACTCCACCGGCAAACTCGCCCCGGACTGCCACGTCAAGGCCGGCAAGGCGTTGTATTCGGCGCCGTGGCAGCTGATCGGCCGACGATTGCTGGTGCGCACCAGCGGCGATGTGGTGCAGATCTTCCACGACGAGCAGGTCGTGGCCACTCATGTGCGTCGCCCGTCGGGACGGGCGACGAATCCCGAGCATTATCCGCCGAAGAAGACCGCGTTCACGTTGCAGACGGTGGTGTGGTGCCGGGCCCAGGCCGAGCAGATCGGGCCCGGTGCGGTCGCGATCGTCGACGAGTTGTCGCAGATCAACGCGATCCATCGACTGCGGTCGATCCAAGGCATCGTCCGACTGCGGTCGCGTTACGACGATGCTCGCATCGATGCGGCCTGCGCCCGGGCCCTCGAGGTCGGTGATCCGCGTTATCGCACGATCAAGGGCATTCTCGTTGCCGGCACCGAACACGACGGGCAGGACATCGCCGATGCCGGGATCACCGCGCCGGCGTTGCTCCGTGGGCCGGCTGCATTCGACACCGAACGTTCAGCGTGAGGTCTGTTGACCGACTACCTATTTCCCTTTTCAGGAGGACTCTGTCATGACGATTCACGATCCCAGCCTGCGTGCTGCACTGAAGACATTGAAGCTGACCGGCATGCTCGACACTCTCGATGCGCGCCTGGCGCAGACCCGCGATGGGCAGCTCGGGCACCTCGAGTTCCTGCAGGTGCTCTGTGAGGACGAGATCGCCCGCCGGGAAACCGCCGCCTTGGCCCGGCGGGTGCGCCGGGCCAAGTTCGAGCAGCAGGCCACCTTCGAGGACTTCGATTTCACCGCCAACCCGAAACTCCCGGCCGCGATGCTGCGGGACCTCGCCGCCCTGCGGTGGCTCGACGCCGGCGAGTCGGTGATCCTCTACGGGCCTGTCGGTGTCGGCAAAACACATGTGGCACAGGCACTTGGGCATCACGTGGCCCGCCGCGGTGGGGACGTTCGGTTCGTCAAGTGTTCCCGGATGCTCGCCGATCTGGCCGGTGGACACGCCGACCGCACCATCGGTCAACGGATGCGCGAGTACACCCGGCCGCTGGTGTTGATCATCGATGACTTCGCGATGCGCGAGCACACCACCACCCAGTCCGATGATCTCTACGATCTGGTGTCCGATCGGGCGATCGCCGGCAAGCCGTTGGTTCTGACGAGCAACAGGGCCCCGAAGGACTGGTATCCGCTGTTCCCGAATCCGGTCGTGGCCGAGTCCCTGCTCGATCGGTTGATCAACACCAGCCACCAGATCCTGATGGACGGCCCGTCCTACCGGCCACGCAAACGCCCCGGAAACCGCACCGCGGCCGCGAACTGAACCAACCCGGGCACCGGTCCGGCTACCCTCGACTCAGCACACCCGGACATGGGGAATTCCGTGACGGAAACCCCTGGGGAATTACGCGACGGTCGACACGGGAGAAGATCTGCGATCAGATCCTCGCCGGGCGACTGTTCTCCGGTAAAGGCGACGAGATCGCTCCCGAGATGTTCGATGCCTATGCCGACCGGTGCGGAGCCAAGACCAAACGTCGAAAGCCCAAACCGAAGCCCCGACCTACCCGGCGTGCGGCGACCAAGAGGACTGCGCCCGCGTCCCCTCCCGCGCAGGATGTTCCAGCGTCCCCCGCCGACGGACAACCTGCGCTGTTCAAGGGAGCGGTGGCATGAACCCCAGCCCGCACCTGAAGCTGTTCGAAGCTATCGCCCAGGGCGTCATCGAGGCACCGGCCGGTGATGATCATCCCGCTGCGGACCGTTGGCAGTGGTTCGCCGACCTGTACAGCCACCGCACGTGGGGTCTGGTCGCTGCCATCGACGGGTTCGCCCGCCTGGCGGCCGACCATATCGCCGCCGCCTGTCGGGACACTGCCACCGACACCGCGACAGTCGAGCAATGGCAGGCCATCGCGGACATCACGCGCACAGCCCGCACTACCGCCCACTCCCCCGGCCTCGCCATCGCGTGGAGTGCCGTCGCCGACACCTGCACCGACGCCCTCGACCATCTCGCCGGCCGCACCTTCAGCGGTCTCGAAGCCATCCTCGGCGCACTCGATGCCATTGGGCACGAGCACGAGCCCCCGATCGCGGTGTCCTTCGCCCGCGACGCGTACACCGCCTGGCAACACCGCGTGGCCCCGCCCGCGACGAGTGATCGGAATGTCGCGTGAACTCCCTGGTTGCGGTGGATCGAGACGGCCGCGAATGGGCAGTCCTTGCCGTCGATAGCGTGCTCAAAGCTCGACTCGTCCACGGGACCGCCACGCCTGCCGTCCTGGACCTCGACGAGCTGGTGCACAGGTATGGACCAGTGGTCCTGTCTCCCACGTCTCTCCCGACCTCCGGTGGGTTCGTCGCGCTCGCCGACACGGTCGGTCTCGTCGCTTCCGATCCGGAAACAGCCTCGGTCGAGCAGATCAGGCAGGTCGCCGCATTCGCACAGTCGATCATCCTGCCGCACGGTTCGTAGAACCGCCTACCGGCTCCACACCCCGGATTCCGTCCGTGCGTACCTCGTCCATCGAGAACTACGCATGCTCCGGCCGGGAGTCGTCACATGCACCTGAATGCCGAGGAGACGCATTTATGACTACGTGACCCCACCGACCAATCCGACACATCAACAGCGCAGTGACTCAACCCAAAAGAGAAACCCACCCCCGAAAGGGTGGGTTTCACCAGGACTTCCACAGAAGGACTCGCAAGATCCGTCACCACTGGAGCAAGAACGTCTGGCAGGACGATCACGCTCTTGGGCCAGTCTCCGAAGTTTGCCGCTTCGAAAACTTTTGAGTTACTGCTTCCCCGAAGGGACTTACCGTGCCAGGTACGTCTCAGGGTAGCGCACACCCTGAAACTCGCCCAACCACCTACACTTCCACCCTCGGCACCTCAACCGACAGCGATCACGTCGACTTCCCACTTCCGCAGCCGTTCACCGACGCCGACTGGGACGCGATCGTTGCCGACGCCGTCGCGAACGTCGCCGCACTCGAAGCTGCCCAAACCCAGGACCAACCAGCCGAGAAAGCTGTCCGCGACCTGCTCGACGCCCAGCCCGCGGGCACCGGTGCCGTACTCTCGCTGCCCGTCCCTGCAGGCGCATGCGCCCGTGTCCCGACCTGGCATAGCCGCCGCTACTGGCTGAGCTTGTGCGAATGGATCACCGTCCACACCGAACGCGGACGCACCGCCCTCACACGCCACGGCATCGCCGCCCAGACATTCCTACGGGTCTGCGCCGCACACGCCGAGTACGCCGAATCCACCACCGGACGCCACGTCTGCGCCTCCCTGGCTACGCTCGCCGATAGAGGCACGCTGTCGATCGACCAGCTCAAACGCGGACGCCGCGTCCTCAAGACCCTCGACCTCGGCATCGAACTGGCCCGCGGTAAGAAACTCAACGCCACCGAACGCGAAGCCGCAGCACGTCTGCATGAACAGGCCCACAGGCAATCGCCCATGCGACCACAGCTCGGCGCTGCCAGCGTGTGGGCACTGTCCGCACCAGCCTGGGCCGTCGAAGCCATACCCTCCCCGAAAACACCCCGCACGCAATCACGGCGACGGTCGCGGCGCCGACCAGCACGCGCCGCCCACACCACCGGAGCCTCCGCCGCCCGTGCTGTCCCGCAAGCCCCCTGCGGTTCCTCGAGTTCCGCACCCCAATCCCCTAGTGGTTCTTCTCCTCAGTGTCTTTCCGTCAGGAAAGATCACCAAGCGCGCACACGCGCAGGCGAACACAACTCGACACCGACCAGAACCCGCCCCCTGGCGCTTCAACGGGCAGCCGCACAACTCGTCGATCACATCCCCGCACTGCGCGCAGTCATCGGAATCGACGATGCGATGGGCAAGCGACGCGGGCACATCGGATCCGTCTGCGATCTGCTGACCGACGCCGGCATCGACACCACTCGCTGGACCGGCATCGACATCGCCCACGCCCTCACCCACGACGGAACAGCCCGCGGATGGGACTGGCCGACAACCGAAGCAATGACAAGCCCGCTGCGGCTGGTGGCCTACCGATTGTCCCGCCTTGACTGGACCGGCCCATCGCCCACCGAACAGAAAATCCACCACCTCAAGCGGACCGGCGAAACCCCAGCAGAAACGGCACACCGGCTCATCCGGGCTTACCGCCGTGTCCGCGCCGCAACCGGGAGCACACAAGGTCCACCGGCGTCCGACGCGCACCGACGAGCGGTGCGGGAACAACTTGCAGCGGACCTCGCCGCGAAGAAATCGACTATTTCAATCATCGCCGCTCGCATGGCGAGATAGACCGCATCCACCTGCGGAGCATGAAGCCGCCGACCGGTCGAATCACACAGCGGTCGACTACGGTGAGACACCCGTCCTTGCTGAGGCCTGAACCAGGTAGCCGAGCCTCCGCCGAACTCGGCGTGGTTCACCAGACAGCGCCCGAGCAACCCGATAACGCACCGGCCCCGCGGTAGCTACCCTCACAACCGCACATCGCGACACATCGACAATAAGGGAGGACCTGTGAGGCGCCTGACCGGCCGATGGCGGATCACGGAAATGGACCTGTGGGACCGCGACGCCATCGACCTCGTCGAACCCGGCTTCATCGAGTTCACCCGCGACGGCACCGGACAATTCGGCTTCATCGCCGTCCGCGGCTCCATGGACTGCCGCACCACCGAACGCAACGGCAACCCGGTCGTGGAGTTCAGCTGGATCGGCGACGACGAAGGCGACGAGGTCAGCGGCCGCGGCTGGGCAGCCCTGCACGAGGACGCCACGCTCACCGGACACCTGTTCTTCCACATGGGAGACGACTCGGGCTTTCGCGCGGACCCTATAGTCCCTGCCGACCCGCCCCGTAGGCGATGAGCGAATACCAGTACTACGAGTTCCTCGTCGTCGACCGGCCGTTGAACAAGCGCCAACTGGCCGAGGTTCGCTCGCTGTCCACGCGCGCGCGGATCACGGCCACCAGCTTCGTCAACGAATACCACTGGGGCAACTTCCGGGGCGAGCCGAGGAATATGATGGAGCGCTACTACGACGCGCACCTCTATCTGGCGAACTGGGGAACACACCGGATCATGCTCCGCCTCCCGCAGGGTCTGCTCGACCTCGACGTCGCCCGCGACTATTGCGTCGCAGATCTGGTCACCGCCTGGACCACAGGTGAATTCCTCGTACTCGACCTGACCAGCGAGGACGAGGACGGTGACTGGGATCCTGACGACGACGCACCGTTGTCGACCCTTATCGGATCCGCGCCGAACTGTCATGGCGACTGGACGAAGGTCGGATCCGATATCCACAGATCGAAGCTCCTGCACGGTGCGAGGGCAACTGCAAAGCCCGAACCGCGTGCCATGCCGCAGGAACTGCTGACTTCACACAACGACCGGAACAGGACAGGACCGCAAACCAGATGCCGGTCGCTGCTGACGAGGGTCTGTCCAGATAACGGTGTAACTGGTTGATTTGTCGTTACTTTCGTCCGGTGGACAGGCGTCCGTCGAAGGTGATTTCGAAGGCGTTCAGTGCTGCCTTCCAGCGGTTGGACCAGCGTTGGCGGGCGGTGCCTTTGGGATCGAGGCTCATGATGGCCAGGTACACGCATTTCAGGGCCGCGGCCTCGGTCGGGAAGTGACCGCGAGCCTTCACGGCTCTCCGGATCCTGGCGTTGACACTCTCGATGGCGTTGGTCGTGTAGATGACCTGCCTGATGGCGTTGTCGAACTGCAGGAACGGCACGAACTCGGCCCAGGCGTTGGTCCAGAGCCGGATGATCGCGGGATAGCGTTTCTCCCATTTGTCGCTGAACTCGACGAACCGGTCCAGCGCGGCCTGCTCCGTCGGCGCGGTGTACACCGGTTTGAGGTCCTTGGCGATCTCGGCCCAGTCCTTACGAGAGGCGTAGGCGTAGGTATTGCGAAGGAGGTGCACCACGCAGGTTTGCACAATGGTCTGCGGCCACACCTGCCCGATCGAGTCGGGCAGATACTTCAGACCGTCGCACACGGCGATCAGAACGTCTTGCACACCACGATTTTTCAGCTCGGACAACACCCGAAGCCAGTACTTCGCTCCTTCCCCGTCGCCGTGCTCGCCGGCCCATAACCCCAGAATGTCGCGGGTGCCGTCGGCAGTGACCCCCAGCACGACGTAGATCGGCCGGTTGGCCACATTACCGTCGCGGATCTTGACGTGAATGCAGTCGATGAACAACACCGGGTACACAGGATCCAACGGCCGATTCTGCCACTCGGCCATGCCGTCCATCACCCGCTCGGTGATCGTCGAGATCGTCTGCTTGGACACCTCGGCGCCGTACACCTCGGCCATGTGCGCAGAGATTTCACCGGTGGTCAACCCCTTGGCCGACAGCGAGATCACCATGTCCTCCACCCCGGTCAGCCGCCGCTGCCGCTTCGCCACGATCTTCGGCTCGAAGGAGGAATCCCGGTCCCGAGGCACGTCGAGCTCGACCGGACCGGCCTCGGTCAACACGGTCTTGGCTCGCCTGCCGTTGCGGGAGTTGCCGCTGCCCCTGCCGGCCGGGTCGCTCTTGCCGTAGCCGAGGTGGTCATCCATCTCGCCCTCGAGCGCGGACTCCACCACCAGCTTGGTCAGCTTCGCCAACAACCCACCGTCGCCGGTCAACTGCAACCCTTCGGCCCGCGCTTGCTCGACCAGCTCCTTCAGTCGCGCATCGCTGACACTCGGCTGAACTGAGTTCGTCTCTGCCTCACGATCAATCACATCAGTCATGGTGGCGTATCTCCTTTCAGAGTTACACCGTTGTTCTTACAGTCCCGCTGACGACGCATTCGTAGCGTTCATGTTTGGGAGGGCTCCGTCGGCGCGGCGACGGACACAGCCGCGCCGACGGAGGAGGCCCGACGCGACAGGGGGACAGCGCCGGAACCCGTGTCGATGCGGGGGACAAACATCGACACAGAGTTACGCCCCATGCAGGGATCGATCCACTCGGGGGGACTGAAGATCGACATAGTAGGGGCGCACGTTCGGATAATAGGAGTCCTCGTATGCGATAGTTCACGCCGAACACTCAGTACTCTACTGCTATAGATGAACAACAAGGACCTGCGCACTCTCACCGGTGAACTGCGCGGACTCGACCCGGACACGGTGTCTACCGGGCAGATGACCTACGACCTGCGTCGACTGAAAACCCGCAGCCTCATCGCCCGAATCGAGGGCACCCACCGCTACCAGGTCACCGACCTCGGACTCGACACCGCGAAGTTCCTCGCCTGCGTCCACAACCGGGTCCTGCGCACCGGGCTCGCCGAACTTGCCTCCCCGACAACCACTCCCGGCCACCTGCGATCAGCTGCCACCGCCTACCGCAACGCCGTCGACACCTTCGCCGCTACAGCGCAACTCGCAGCCTGAAATATCAAGCAGTCGAACATGACCCATACATCACAAACTTGACCCCAAAACCCGGCTACGCCGCTCTTAGCTACCTAGGCAGTCTGCTGTGCCTCGGCAATCCGCGCGGGGTCCAGGAGGACAAGCACGTCACCGTCGAGTTCTGAGGTAATAGCACTGGTAGGTGTGGTCGGGACTATCTTTCGGGTGGTCTTGTCGATGGTGACATCCCCACGTAGGTAGCCGGTATGTGCCCCCGTGACGTTGATGTCGGCGATGTAGCGGATACGGGATTCATTCGCGTTCGCACTGGTCGACTCCGTTCCGTTGAGGATCATTCCCTTCTCGTTGATGTAATCGGTGTAAACGACAGTGCGAAGGGTGTTGCCGGCAACGTTCGGGTCCGGCACCTCGTTCAGAATCGCGGTACCGCCTGCGGCACCGGCGTATTCCCCGGGGGCTGGGAGCGGTGCCGGGCCTGGGATGTAGGTGCTCAATTCTGGAGCCCACTCAGGGATCGGGGTGATCCGGTCGCCTTGGACGGGTCCGACGCTGGTCGTGTTCTTCACATTGGCGATGACCAGGCGTGTATTCGTTCGATCGGTAGTACTGAGTTCGAAGAAGGCGACGGCCTCACCTGTCGGATTCCAGCTGGGCATGCTCCGTGCGACGTATCCATCGTTGTCGACGAACAATGGAATACCGTTCTTGCCGTTGAGGTCATCTTCGATGGAAACGAGCCACTCCTGGTTCGTGACATTGGTAGGATTCGCGTAGGCTTCGTACACGCTCCCTTGAATGTGTGCTGGTAGGAACGCTGGTCGTTGGACTCTCGACATCGGGGTCAGCGCATCGAGACCTCGCATGCTTCCGACCGCCATCCACCGTTGGTTGGGTGAGAGGTCCATATCCTCGTCGTAGTCGAGGTTGCCGTTCAAGCGGGTCACTTCGCCGGTGCCCAGGTCAACGATAATGTTGTCGACGTTGCCTGCATCGTACTGTCCACCGATCACGACCACCCCTTTGCCGTCGGGCGTCCATTGTTTGCCTTCACCTGTGGCGTAGATCGCCCGTGCGTCAACGACTTCATATCCTTCGTCGGTGCGGCTCAACGCCCCCACGACAGGAACAGCGGCTATGAACCCGCTTGGGGCGATTTGGATCTGAGTGAGCAAGACGTGCTTACCGTCGGGGGATATTCTCATCTCGCGAGTCGGGTCGACAATGCGTGCCCCTGCGTGTGGGGCAAGGACCGGCACCAACCGTTTGTCGTCTCCCTCGATTTCGAGGATAACCCATGTATTGTTCCCGGCCTCCAGTAGGACCTGTCCGGATCCGTCCTGGAAGGTCGTCATTTTGCCGAGGTCATTCGTTACTTCTGGAGAGACTCCGCAGGTGACGCATTGAACGTCGGACCCATCCACTCGGATTTGGTAGATCTCTTTGCGGCCTCCGTCAGCCGGTCGTGCATGGAAGTAGATGGTTTCGCCATCTTCGGCGTAGCGGGGGTTCATAGGGTTGGTGATGCCGTCCGGCATGTCCAAGACGACACGGTCGATGGCTGGCTGTGCTGCCGAGCTTCCGCTGCCCAGCGGCCCGCCTGCGCTCCCGCTGCCCAGCGGCCCGCCTGCGCTCCCGCTATCCAGCGGCGCTGCCGAGCTTTCACTGGTGGCACAGCTGGAAAGGGACAGCGCCACGATGGTGGCGACGGCCGCCTGGACGTACTTCGAAGGTGTTCGCATAAAAAGCTGTCCTCTCGATCTTGTTCTGGATTTCTACGGGTGCCCTTGCGGGAGTCCCTACTGCGTCCCGCTAATTGACCGGACCGGCGGGTTCTGCGGGGAACCGCAACCCACCGTCAGCCAACGTGCCTACCCACTCGCCGGCACATGAATTCGTGCGTCGGCGGGACGACGATTTCAGGCACCAGGCCGGCGTGGGATATCCACTGGCGTCGGGGATCCAAGCTTCCTGGTGAGGTCTGAACGTCTCACCCTTTATGCAACGCACTACGGAATTGGTCCGCGACCGTGCCCTCGAGGTAGCGGCCGGAACACCTTCGAAGTCGGTCAGCGTGGCGCTGTCCCCCACGAGAGACTCGTATCGATGTCGACCAAGCGAAGTGATGCTTGCCTGACTGAGAGCTGGACATCCTTTGAGGCTCACACGTTTTCGTCACACTGTGGCCCTACTCGAGGCCGCACTCTCAGCTAGGGAGCGCAACTCGGAACGCCGGCCCGACGATCTGGCGCCTCACCATCCCTCCGCGACTGCGACGACCATCCATCCAGCCGCCGCGTCACAACCACTCGGGCGCTACCATAACGAGTTCTTCGAGCATTGGAGATGTAATACCGAAGGGACCGACAAGAACGTGACATGTAGGGCGCCTGCGTCGACCGACACCAACCATGCGCGCACTCCTAAAGGACGTGTGACGTAGACAACTATATTTAATTCATGTGATGAACTTAATAGCATCTCCCCGTTGAGTGCGTCAAGGAAGCCATCAAGGAAGTCGGAGGTACGTCGGATGCAGAGCCACCGCCTGCTACATCGGCAACGCGTCGTTCACCTGTTGAGGACATCTGGCCCTCTGGCCAGATCTGACCTCGCTCGAATCCTCGGAGTGACCCGCTCGACGATCACCGCGATCGTCTCCGATCTCGTCGCTGACGGCACGCTTGTCGAGCTCGATCACCGGGTGGATGGTCCGAACTCACGTGGCCGTCCGCGCACGCTACTCGTATGCAATCCTCTGGTTCGACGGGTAGTGGGGATCTGGATCGACGAGCATCATGCGCACATTGTCATCGCGGACGCGACAGGCAACGTCTCCAACGAAAGCCACACCCCTGTTGGAGAGCGAGACCCGTACTCGGTCATCGAATCGATCGTCGACATCGGGAAAGAACTGATGGACTCACCAGGGGGGCCAGTCGCTGCAGCAGGGATCTGCATACCTGGATTCGTCAACAGCGCAACGGGGACGGTCGACGAATCTGCTTCCCCTGCATGGTCGCACGTCACTCTCGGCCAGTCGATATCTCAGGGCCTGAAGATACCGGCGGCCGTAATGAACACCACCCATGCTCTCACACTGGCCGAGACAATAGCCGGTAGGGCAAGAGGGGCACGTTCCGCGGTCGTACTGGATTGCGGACAATGCATCGGTGTAGGACTGATCATCGATGGGCGACCGTATACGGGTGCCACCGGAACTGCCGGTGTCGTCGGGTCCACAGGGGGAACGCCCCTGGATGAGCCCGAATTCTCGTCGCTATGGCACGCAGCACATCGAGACCCTCCATCGCAGAATATGATTCGTGACATTGTCGACCGAATTGCCTACACTGCCCTGCTGATCGAGGCGATTGTCGACCCAGAGCTGCTCATCATCAGTGGACTCAGTTCCGAGCTGGAGGAACTCGGCAGCGCTCTGCAATCACGAATCACCGAATTGCGGCCACTGCCCAGACGAGACCGTACGAAGACCGAGCTTTCTCACATCGGTCGAGAACACCGAGTTCCGGTTATCGTGGCGCTTCAGCAACTCGATGAGGACATCGCGGCTCTGCTGCACACATCGAGTTGAGTTGACAACGGGCCCAGCCCTCTTGCGCGATAATGCCCGGTCTGGTTCTATTTTCGGGCGCCGTCGGCACGGGCAGTCGATGCAGCCACGGCTTCGGGGGACTGATGGCGTTCGCCGCTCCCCGACTCTGAGCTGAGCAGATAAGGCGGTAACCCAGGGCTCGAGTCGCTTGCCGCCACCCCGCCCCGTCCCGTCCCAGTACCGCTGCAACACGCCGCTTGGTGGTTTCGGCTCGTAGGGCAGCGTTCTCGGCTTCAAAGCGGGCGAGTTTCCGCTCGACGGTCTCCGATTCGCTGCCAGGGCTGGGCTGTTGGGTGTAGGGCCGTAAGAGCCCACCGTCTCGCCCCCATGGTCGACGAACCCGCGATGCCGTGTAGACCTTCGGTGCGCATCAGGCGCTCGACGGTGCACCGGGCCGCCCGGGTTCCTTGTCGCTGCAGCTCCGCATGGACCTTGCGGGCGCCGTTGACGGCGTGGCGCGCGAGCAACTGTCCGTGCCGAGTTCGATCGGGTCGCCGAGCTCTACGACCACGGCCGCGCCGCCGCGTGCCGATGGCTCGCCGCCTGCGACGCCCCAGAACTCGACCACCGGGCACCGATCGCCGGGCGCCACCCGGTACTACCCTCGCAACTGTCGGTGCAGCTGACCGCGCTGGTGGCCGAGAGCCCGACCGGCCGGCATACCCTCGCGCTGCTGCCCGGCGCCCAGCACGGCTTCACCCTGCATGGTTATCGCCTCGCGCTGCCACCGCAGCTTCCCCACATGGTCGGTCCGGGGCTGACCACCGACCCGTTCACCTCCGAGACCGCCACCCGGATCCGGGAACGGATCGCCCATCCCGTCCGTGCCGGTGCACTCGCTACCGTCTCGATCACCGGCCTCGGCTACGGCACCCTGGTCTCGATACCGCTGACCGCACTCAGCGACCGCGCCGATGTCCTGGTGCTCGAATCCCGCCGCCGCGCCGAACTCGGCGCGTATGCCGTCCCCGTCCCGACGCGTCCGTTGCTGGGCGCCGCCCGCACCTTTCAGGCTGTGCGTGGCGCGGAGCCGCACCATGCGTTGTTCCGCGGCGGCCTCGGCGGCCAGGGCCACTTTGTGCGGGAATCCGCCGAGGCCTGCGGGTTGACACTCCCGCCGCGGCATCGGTGGGACGCGCAGTGACTGTCCACAGTCACGGCGCACCCGTACGACGGCCCTGATCGGTGATAGCCGCCCGAGAAAACCCGTCGTCATCGTACTCAGCGGCGGACGTGGTAGCTCAGATCGGCCGAGAGAGGGCGTTCCACGACCACGTTCACGAACCACTCTCGGCCGGGGTTCCCTCGGGGCACATACCCCCAGCTCAGCGACGGAACATTGCCCGGATCCTGTTGACATTTCGTGCGGCCTACCGCTGACACCGTGTGATGTTTCCGCAGGTCACTCGCTGACAATTTCGTGCGGCCCCTCAGCTCAGTTCGATCCATTGGGAAGGCTGGAGTCGCCCCATACCGTTGCGAGCCAGATGGAACTCACGGTGTCGAGCATGCGCTGTGTCTGTTGTTCGCTGCACTTGTCAAGCCGGTCTTTGTAGAACATGTGCAGGGTCATTTCGAGCAGTGTGGAGACCAGTCGGGATAGGTCGGTCGAGACCGGTCGTGCCAGGCCGGTCTCGATATCCGTCCGGATCTGGTCTATGAGAATTCGGGCGAGCCGTTCGTTCCACACCCGCCACATCGAAGCGATCTGTTCGTCGAGTGGTATCGCTTGGATGGAGGCAATCAGGACTGCGTCGTGCGCGTGCCAGACTTCCACGGTCGCCGAGGCGGTGCGTCGAACGAAATCGGCGGCGGTTTCGTTCTTGGCGCGTGAGAACAGATGAACTCGATCCATCAGTTCGGACCAGATCTCCGAGGTCACTACCGCCAGCGCCGTGTATTTGGATTCGAAGTAAAAGTAATAGCCGGAGCGGCGAACACCCGCAGCCGATGCGATCTCTCCGACTGTCAAGTCCCCGATAGGTCTGGTCACGAGTAGTTCCGCGAGGCTGTCTAGGATGGCCTGACGTTGACGCTCCCCCTTGCTAGGAGCGCGGCGGTCACCGACGAGCGCGACGTCGTCGCTGTGTGCGCTGGCTCGACTACTCGACATGGTGTCAATTCTACCGAGAGTCGTGGTGTGGTGTGTCCCGAGGGCACCTTCATGCGCGACTCACCCCGTTCGGCGTGCTCTGGGAACAACCCTGCAATGGCAGCTATGCACCAGGCCTTGTGACAAGTCGTCCTCGGACTGCGCCGGACTGCAGACGTGCCAGAGCAGCAGGGAGATCCCCGAAGTCGACCTCCTCGAGCACCGGCGCCAGATGTCCCTCGGCGATAAGAGCCAGGACGGCTTCGAGTTCACCGATGCTGGCACCGATCGAACCGCGCAACTGAATGTTCTTCGTGACGAGTTGATGGGTGGCGATGGTGGCTTCCGGTGCGCCGAGGCCGACGAGAACCACGCGCCCACCGGGTTTGATGACGGTCACAGCGTCTGCGGTGGTGGTCCCGACTCCTGCGAAATCGATCACCGCATCCAACGCCACCGGCACATCGTCAAGGGCAGTGAAGCACTCCACGGCCCCTTGGGCACGAGCGTCGCCGAATACTGTCTGGTCGACGTCGATTCCGTAGACGGTGGCCTGCTGGAGAGCGGCGATCCGCACCCCATTGAGGCCGAGTCCGCCGAGTCCGACGATGGCCACGGTCATGCCGATTTCGATGGCGGCTTCGGTGACAACCGCGTGGTAAGCGGTGGCGACGGAGTCCGTCGCCACCGCGGCCTGGACGAAGGACACCCCAGCGGGGATCGGCACGAGGTTGGCGACGGGGGCAAGCGCCTGTCGGGCATATCCCCCGTCGAAGCCCAATCCGATGGCGTTGGCAAAGTCCGCGTGTTCGATCGGGTGAGAGATCAGCGCAACCGCGACACGATCTCCAATCTCTACCTCGGTCACGTCCGGTCCACGGCCACGGACGGTTCCGGCGACCTCGTGACCGAGGACGATCGGGCGTTTGCGGAGCCAATCATCGCCGTGTCCGTTGACGATGTGGACATCGGACTGGCACATTCCGGCGGCTTCGACGTCGAGCAGGACCTGGCCGGGTCCGGGATGGGGAGCGTCGATGTCGACAAGTTCCAGACCGGTATCTGGGGAGTTGAATTGGTATGCCTTCACAGCGTGATCCGTTCGGGTGTGGGGAGGTGACTCCATGCCGGCCAAGCGGTTGGCCGGCATGGAGGGGTTAGGCGCTGTCAGCGCCTAACGCAGCGCTAGGCGGCCTGGCCTGACCGGATGGGGGGCCCATGCGACCAGGGCGCTTCGACTTCATGGTTCGGCGTCCGTAGCGCTGTCTCGGTCAGCCGAACTTGGTGTTGTCCATGGTGTCGAACAGGTTCTTGGTGTCGAACACTTCGTGCACCTTGGTGATCTTGCCGTCCGCAGCTTCGATGGTGATCGAGTAGTCGTTGCGATACTGCTGTCTCCACCGGGTGATGGCGTTCATGGTGAAGACCATGGTGGCGTGGGTGTCGGTACCGAACGCTGCGATGATCTCCAGGGACATCTTCTCGGGGTTGTAGAACTCGGCTGCGGCATGAGCGGGCACTCCCAGACTGCATCGTCGGCCCACATTGCGATCCACTATTCACGTTCGGCGCCTCACGGGCGGTCCGCCCCTTCGAAAGCGCCGAGGAACTACTCCATCAACTGCATCGTGTCCTTACTCGTGCTCACAGAGAACCTCCGACGCTCGTACCGAAATGAACGTGCTGACCCAACGAGCGAGCCTGAGAACAATCGAGAAGGAGCTCGGCGCGACCGGCTCGGTAGATTGCACCGAGTCGGTAGTACAAAGGTGATGCTTGTGTGCTCCTACTCACCCGGAAGGAGTACCGGTTTGACGATTTCTCCTGCGAGGGCCCGTTTTTCGGCGGTATTGATCTCCGAGAGGGGGAAGGTGGTGACGAGCCGGTCGAAGGGGAACTTGCCCGCCTGCCAAAGCGCGATCAGGGTGGGGATGAACGTGTGCGGGTTGACGTCCCCTTCCAGAATCCCGGTGAGAGTGCGGCCAGCGGTCAATGCGAGCGGTGCGATCGCCAGGTCACCCTGCTGGACCCCGACCATGCCCAGGATTCCGCGCAGTTGCAGGGCGTCGAGGGTTGCCGAGATGACGGGAGGCAGACCGGTGGTGTCCAGACCGTAGCGGACCCCAGCTGGAGCGACAGCCCGGATCTGATCGGTCAGATTGCCCGTGCCCGCCTCGAGGGTGTGGGTGGCGCCGAGCTCACGCGCGAGATCGAGTCGATCGGGGTTCAGATCTACCGCGATGATCGGATGAGCGCCGGCCACCTTCGCCGCCATGACTGCGGACAATCCGACGGCGCCGGTGCCCACGACGACGATGCCTTCGCCGGTGCGCACCTGCAGGGCTTCGAGGACGGCGCCGGCCCCGGTCTGCACTCCGCAGCCGAGAGGGCCGAGCAACTGCAGCGGAAGGTTTTTGTCGACCACCACGGCGTTCTTGGCATCGACGAGGGCGTGGGTGGCGAACGACGACTGGCCGAACCAGCGACCGGCCACCGCGGCACCATTAGTGTCGGTGAGCGGGGTAGTTCCGTCGAGAGCGTTCCCGGCGAGGTTGCGCGGCAGGAAGGTGTCGCAATAGGCGGGATGGGCGTCACGGCAGTTGGGGCAGGTGCCGCACGAGTCGAAGCTGAGCACCACATGGTCGCCCACCGCGACGGTGCTCACTGCCGAGCCGACAGCCTCGACGACTCCGGCCCCCTCGTGGCCGAGCACGATCGGCGGGGTGCCGAAACCGGCGCCGGCACGGGGTAGGACATCGGTGTGACAGTGCCCGGCGCCGACGATCCGGACAAGGACCTGGTCCGGTGCCGGGTCGGCCAGTTCGAGTTCCTCGAGGGTGAACGGTGCGTCCTCGCCGCGGAGAACTGCTGCTTCGATTTTCATTACTGTTCTGCGTCTTTCGATTCGGTGACCGGCGTGTCGGTCAGGAAGATCGACTTGGTCTGTTGGTAGGCGGCCAAGCCCTCGGGGCCGAGTTCGCGGCCGAGCCCGCTGGCTTTGATGCCGCCGAACGGAGAGCAGAAGTCGAGGGCGTAGTTGTTGACGCCGATGCTCCCGGTCTGCACGCGGCGGGCGACGTCGATCCCGCGCTGTTGGTCACTGGTCCACACCGTGCCGCCAAGGCCGAAGTCCGAGTCGTTGGCGATGGCCACCGCCTCGTCGACGTCGGTGTACGGGATGACCGCCAGGACGGGTCCGAAGATCTCCTCGCGGGCGATGGTGTGAGAGTTGTCGACGTTATCGAAGATGGTCGGTTCGACGAACCAACCCGAGTCCACCCCTGCGGGGGTGCCACCGCCGGCGGTGATCCGCCCGCCGTCGGCGACGCCTCGACTGATGTAGTTCTGTACCCGCTGCTGCTGGTTCGCCGTGGCCAGGGGCCCGATCTGAGTGGTCACGTCGAGCGCGTTACCGACGTTCAGCGAGCGCGCGAAGTCGGTCAGGATGTCGACGGTTTCCGAGTACCTGCTGCGGGGTGCGAGGACGCGGGTGCCGAGGTAGCAGGTCTGCCCGTTGTTCATCAGCGTGGCGGCGAAGAACTGTTCGAGCAGCGAGGGCAGGTCGGCGTCGTCGAGGACGATCGAGGCGGACTTGCCGCCGAGTTCGAGGGTGACGGGGCGGATCAATCGTCCGCACACCTCCCCGATTGCTCGTCCGGCGGCGGTCGAGCCAGTGAAGGCGACCTTATCGACTCCGGGATGGGCAACGAGGTGGGCGCCGACATCGCGGCCGCCGGGGACGATGTTGATCACGCCGGCGGGGATCTCGGAGGCAGCGATCGCCTCGGCGAGGACGTAGGAGTCCAGGACGGTTTCCGGGGACGGTTTGATCACGACGGTGCATCCCGCGGCCAGAAGCGGCGCGAGTTTGAAAAAGGTCAGCGTTTGCGGGAAGTTCCACGGCACGATCGCCGCCACGACACCGATCGGTTCGCGGCGCACGATGGTGGTTCCTCCGGCGAACCCTGCACGGTGTTCCTCAACCGGCTGACCGGCAGCAAGATCGGCGTAATAGCGCAGCAGGGCGGCCGGGATAACCGACTCGGTGACTGAGGAGATCGAGATCGGCATGCCGTTCTGCGTGCTGACCGCCTGGGCGGTGGCGCCGGCGCGGGCATCGAGAGCGTCGGCGAGCGAATAGATCGCCTTGGCCCGCTGCTCCGGGCGCCATGACGACCACCATGAGTCGTCGAAGGCACGGCGGGCTGCAGCAACCGCGGCGTCTACATCGGCTTCGGCAGCCTCGGGGACGGTCGCCACCGCTCGGCCGGTACTGGCGTCGAGGATGTCGATGCGGCGTGGTGTCGAGGGGGCGGTCCAGTCCCCGTCGATGAAGAACCCGGTGGGTTCGGTGATCGTCATGACCTTCTCCTGAAGCATGGGTGAGGGATGAGATGAGTTGCGGGTTGAGCGTGGGGGCAAGGCCCCCCCGGAAATCCGGTCAGCTGTGCAGTGTGCTGCGTAAGAAGGCCGCAACTGCTTCCACGCCGCGTGCCTGGGCCTGAAGGCCGGGCATGGTCATGAAGCCGTGGAAGATGCCGTCCAGACGCAGGGATTGCACGGATGTTCCTGCCTTTGCGAGGAGGTCGGCGTAGTTCAGGCCGTCGTCACGGAGTGGGTCGTGGCCTGCGACGACGACGAGAGCGGGAGGAAGGCCGTCGAACGAGTCCGCATTCGCCGGGGTGGCGCGCGGGTCGGTTCGATCGTCGACGGACCTCAGGTACTGGTCCCAGAACCACACGGTGTCCTGAGCAGTGAGTACGGGCGCGTTCGCATTCTCGGTCCAGGATGCTCGCTCGACGGCGTACTCGGTGGCCGGGTACAGCAGAACCTGAGCTGCCAGCGGTGCGCTGTGGCCCCGGTCGAGGTGGGTGATGGCGGCGGAGATGTTACCGCCGGCGCTGTCTCCGCCGATCGCGATGCGGGTGGGATCGACACCCAACTCCGACCCCTGTGTCCGCAGCCAGGACAGTACGGCGACCGACTCGTCGATCGGCACAGGGAACTTATGCTCCGGCGCAAGTCGGTAGTCCACCGACAAAACCGCGATGCCCGCCTCGACGGCGACGGTGCGGCACAGGTGGTCGACACCCCCGTCGAGGGTACCGAAAGTCCAACCGCCGCCGTGGATGTAGAGCAGGATCGGCAGGGGCTGGTCGGACTCGGGGCGATACAGACGCACGGGAATCTCGCCGTGAGGACCGGAGACCCGATGGTCGGCGACAGTATGCAACGCCGGTCCCGCCGGTATCTGGGCGTCGCTTTGACGGCCGAACTCCCGTACGCCTGCGACGCCGAGCCCGGACAGTCCACCGGGCAGCGCCACGGCGAGCTGGTCCGCGACGACCTGGGCGTCCGGATCGAGAGCGGTCGTCTTTTCGTTGGTGGTCATGGCTGCCCTTCAGTGAGTGGTGGTGATGGACGGGGAGTTGAGGGTGAGACCAGCGAACGACCCGTCCTCCCACCAGCGGTCGATCATGTTCCAGAAGTCGATCTCGCTGATGTTGTGGACATCGTTGAAGAATCCGCGTGCGACATCGCCCTGGCCGTTGTAGTAGCCGGGCGTGCAGCCGGCGAAGTACGCCAAGCGCAGTTCCTCGGTGCGCTTGGTGGCCTCGACCCACTCGTCCTGGGCGGTTGGGTCGGGCTCGATGCTGGTGACGGCGTTCTTCTGGGCATGCGCGACGATGCGTGCCGCGTGCCGGGCCTTGCGGTCGAGCATGTAGGTGAAGTTCACGACGTAGGCGTTCTGGCTCAGGCCCAGCTCGACGAAGTTCGGAAACCCGTGGGAGAAGAAGCCGTGCAGCGTCTTGGCGCCGTCGGCGAAGCGCTCCCGCATCGACAACCCGTCTCTGCCGACGATGTCGTAGCCGTACCGCTCGGTCGAGGTACTGCCGGTCTCGAAGCCGGTGGCGAAGACGATGGCATCGACCTCGTAGTGCTGCCCGTCGACCACCAATCCGGTGGCCGTGATGCCGTCGACGCCAGTCGGTGCGGCAACCAAATGGACCGAGGACCGGTTGAATGCGTCGAGGTACTCGTCATTGAAGGCGGGACGCTTGCACACGAACCCGAACCACGGCTTGAGCTTGTCCGCCGTGGCGGGATCCTTCACCTCGGCGTCGATGCGCTGATGGATCTCGTACATCAATTGCATGTCCGCGATCTCGGCGAGTGCGATCTGGTCTTCGACCGGAAGATCGGTTGCCGGGACATCGATCAGGTGCTGGCCGGATAATGAAGGAAACAGGTGCGTCCAGATGTCGTCGACGAGGTTTTCGTCCTGGTGGTGGCCGTTGAGGAAACTGAGGAAGTTGTGATGACGGGCCTCCTGCCAGCCGGCCTCGAGGGACGCCGCCCACGCCGGATCGGTCGGTCGGTTGTCGCGCGGGCCAACGACGCTGGGCGTGCGTTGAATGACGAAGAGCTCCTTGGCGTCCTGTGCCAGGAAGGGAACGGCCTGGATGCCGGTGGCTCCGGTGCCGATGATCGCCACCCGCTTATCACGGAGCTTATCCAGGTCGCCGGCGGCGCTGCCGCCGGTGTAGTCGTAGTCCCACCGGCTGGTGTGGAAGATCTTGCCCTCGAACTCGTTGATTCCGGGCACTCGAGGAATCTGGGGCTTGTTCAACGGTCCGTTGGCACGCAGCACGAACTGCGCCCGCAGCACGTCGCCGCGGTCGGTGCGGATCTCCCACCGGTCGTCGGCTTCGACCCATTCGACCGAGGTGACATTGGTCTGGAACAGGGCGGTGCGGTACAGATCGAAGTGCCGGCCGATGCGCTGGGCATGCTCGAAGATCTCGGCGCCGTCGGCGTATCGCTTGCTCGGCACGTAGCCGGTTTCTTCGAGCAGCGGCAGGTACACATAGGACTCGACGTCGCACTGCACACCGGGGTAGCGGTTCCAGTACCACGTGCCGCCGAAATCGCCTCCCTGCTCGATGATCCGGAAGTCGGAGATCCCATTCTGAGTCAGATGTGCGCCGGCGAGCAGACCACCGAAGCCGCCGCCGAGGACAGCGACCTCGAGCTCTTCGGTGATCGGCTCCCGCTCGAAGGGCGCGGACCAGGGATCACTGCTGTCGAGTTCGAGGACATCCGATAAGCCCTGGAACTGGCCGAGTGTTTCGCGCTTGAGTCGGGCGGTGCGTTCGCGCGCGTACCGTTCTCGGATCTGTGCCGGGTCGAAGTCCACGGCAACCGGTGTTCCGGAGACGGGCAGTTTCACGGTCATGTCGGGGTCCTTTGTTCGGGGAAGTCATGGGGCTCGTCGACGTCCGAGCGGCGGAAATATGCGGGTCGGGGGGGTGGGATGTGGGGAATTCCGGCCCGGTCAGCAGGACCGGCAACTCGGGCTGGCGACCGCTGTTCTCGGTCCGGCCCCTTTGCGGGGTACTTCCGGCCACATCGGCTACATATTTGACAGGTTGTCTTTTTCTAAGAACACTGTGTCATATTGAGTCGTGGATCACAAGAGGGAGATCGGAAGCGATGATCATCGCAGTATCGAATCAGCACCGCGCTCTTGGATGTGTCCCACCACGACACATCGATGAAGCACGTTCACGGCCTACCGGCCGGCGCGCACCTCACAACACCAAACTTTCGTCAATCACCTGTCGCGCAAGGAATTTGCAGCATGCACTCATCTCCCCCGCACGAGCCCCCGCCCCCGGATAACCGATGGACCAGGCGCTAACCCTCGCGTGGTCCACCTACCCCAGGCATCGTCGCCGACGTTCCGGCCCAGACCGGACAGAAGGCAGAAGCTCAGATCCTTCGTTTCCGTTCCACCCACGCAGCTCGGATCCGACCGGGCAGCTCGCCCACCGAGGAGTAGCCATGTATCCCGGCGTGTATGCCGCGACCACCCCCACCAAGCCGGCCGTCATCATGGCCCCCACCGGAGAGACAGTCACCTATGAAGAACTCGAGCACCGTTCCGCCCAGATCGCGCATTACTTCCGCAGTCTTGGACTGCGGCGAGGTGACCATATTGCGCTTGTTTCCACCAACGAAGCGCGGATTTTCGATATCTACTGGGCAGCGATGCGCAGTGGACTGTTCATCACGGTTGTCAACACTCACCTGACCGCAGCCGAGGTCGCATACATCGTCGACGACTGCAACGCCGATCTGTTGATCGTCTCGGCCTCTCTGGCCGACCTCGCCACCGACGAACGGCTAATTCGGGAGACCCCGCGGGTACGGCACCGAGTGGTCTTCGGGGGCACCGCTACCGGACACACCCCGCTCGACGAAGTCGTCTGCGGCATGCCGACAACGGCACCGGCAGATCAACCCCGCGGCGCCGACATGCTCTACTCCTCCGGCACCACGGGTCGACCGAAAGGCATCGTCCCGATCTTGCCCGATCGGCAGGTCCACGAACCGGGCGACACCCTTACCGCACTGGCCGCCGGCCGATGGGCCATCGACGCCGACAGCGTGTACCTGTCGCCGGCTCCGCTCTACCATGCAGCACCGCTGCGCACCTGTGCCGCGGTACAGGCACTGGGCGGCACCGTCGTGGTCATGGACCGCTTCGATGCAGAGACCGCGCTTCGGAACATCCAGGACTTCAAGGTCACGCACAGTCAATGGGTGCCCACGATGTTCGTGCGGATGCTCAAGCTTCCCAACGAGATGCGCCTTTCCTATGACGTCTCGTCGATGCAGGTCGCGATCCATGCCGCCGCGCCGTGCCCGATCCAGGTCAAGCAGTCCATGATCGATTGGTGGGGTCCGATCCTGGTCGAGTACTACTCCTCGACAGAAATGAACGGAATGACCCTGATTACCTCCGAAGAATGGCTCCGCAAGCCTGGTTCCGTGGGGCGCGACGGAGTGCTCGGCATCGTTCACATCTGCGCCGACGACGGCACCGAACTGCCACCGGGACAGAACGGTGTGGTCTATTTCGAGCGCGACGAACTGCCGTTCAACTACCACAACGACCCGGACAAGACCCGCAAGGCCCAGCACCCGCACCATCCGAACTGGACCACCACCGGGGACATGGGTTACCTCGACGAGGACCGCTACCTCTACCTGACCGACCGCCAATCGTTCATGATCATCTCCGGCGGCGTGAACATCTATCCGCAAGAAATCGAGAACTGCCTGACCATGCACCCGGGGGTGCTCGATATCGCCGTCATTGGCGAATCCCATCCGGAAATGGGGGAATCGGTTGTAGCTCTCGTGCAACCCACCCCGGAGGCCAGCCGCGACCTCGAAGGCACAGAAGTTGCCCTGCGCGAACACGCTCAGGAACACCTCGCCGGCTACAAGCGGCCTCGCCGGTATGCCTTCGTCGAGCAATTGCCCCGCACTCCCACCGGAAAGCTCGCCAAACATCGCATCACGCTCGCCTGACACGCAATTCCCCGAGGAGAAGCCGCCATGACCACACTTGCCTACGCCCAAGGCCTCACTGTCCCCGCTCTGCTCCACGAAACGATCGGCGCGAACCTCGCCCGCACCGTGATGTCCTACCCCGACCACGAGGCACTGGTGGAAGTCACCACAGGCCGCCGCTGGACGTACAGCGAGTTCGAATCGGACGTACATCGACTCGCCACCGGACTGACCGAACTCGGCATCCGCCCGGGTGACCGTGTCGGTATCTGGTCACCGAACACCGCCGAGTGGACCCTCGTGCAGTACGCCACCGCGCACATCGGCGCGATCCTGGTCACCATCAATCCCGCGTACCGAGTCGACGAACTCGAATACGTCCTCAATCAGGCCGGCATCCGCACAGTGGTCGCCGCACCTGCTTTCAAGACCTCCGACTATGTCGCGATGCTCGACGCCGTACGCGACAATTGCCCGGACCTTCACGAGGTGATCGTCATCGGCACCGAGTCCTGGACAGCTCTCGCGACAACCACCGCCTCCCCGCCTGTACTCGACAAGATCGCCCGCCGCCTGCTCCCCGACGACCCGATCAACATCCAATACACCTCGGGTACCACAGGTTTCCCCAAGGGCGCCACCTTGACCCACACCAACATCCTCAACAATGGCTACTTCGTCGGGGAAAACCTCCAGTACACCGAAAACGACCGAGTTTGTATCCCGGTGCCCTTCTACCACTGCTTCGGCATGGTCATGGGCAACCTCGCCTGCACCACGCACGGCGCTACCATGGTCATCCCTGCACCGGGCTTCGATTCGGCCGCGACCTTGCATGCCGTCTCGGTGGAGCGCTGCACGTCCCTCTACGGGGTGCCGACGATGTTCATCGCCGAACTCGCACTCGACAACCTCGACTCTTTCGACCTGACCAGTCTGCGCACCGGCATCATGGCGGGATCCCCCTGCCCCGAATCGATCATGCGGCAGGTCATCGAGAAGATGAACATGCGCGATGTGGCTATTTGCTACGGAATGACCGAAACCTCACCGGTTTCGACGCAAACCACCGCCGCCGACACCTTCGAGCAGCGGGTGGGGACGGTCGGCCGCGTCGCTCCGCACCTCGAGATCAAAATCGTCGACCCCGCCACCGGTGAAACGGTCCCCCGGGGCACCGCGGGAGAATTGTGCACCCGAGGCTACAGCGTCATGGCCGGCTACTGGAACGATCCCGAAAAAACCTCGGAAGCAATTGATTCCGATTCCTGGATGCATACCGGTGATATCGCCATCATGGACGACGGCGGTTACGTCCAGATCACGGGCCGCATCAAAGACATGGTGATCCGCGGCGGCGAAAATATCTATCCCCGCGAAATCGAAGAGTTTCTCTACACTCACCCCGACATTCTCGACGCTCAAGTCGTCGGAGTTCCGGACGAGAAGTACGGGGAAGAACTCATGGCGTGGCTACGCATCAAGGACGGCGCACGCCACCCTACTGCCTCCGATATCCGTGAGTTCTGCACCGGGAAGATCGCCCACTACAAGATCCCCCGATACGTCCGAGTCGTCGATGAATTTCCGATGACCGTCACCGGCAAGATCCGCAAAGTCGAACTGCGTGAACTCGCCACCGCGCAACTCGCGAACCCGTAGCCGACGAAAACGCGGCGTGACCGCCATTACCCACTACTACGGACGCCCGGAATTGCTGGGTCACTACACTGGAAAGAGAGCCTATGCGTACCATGAAGTCCGGACGAATCGACTTCGGCACCAAGGAGTTTGCGGTCCGTGAAGTCCCAGTTCCCGAGCCCGGTCCAGGTGAGGTCCGGATCAAGGTCGGCGCCGCTGGGGTATGCCTTTCCGACGTCCACTTGATCAGTGGACTGGTCAGCCCGCTGCGCAATGCCACCGCCGTCCGCACTCTCGGTCACGAAGTAGCCGGCACCGTGGAGGCTCTGGGCTCCCACGTCGAACAGTGGAAGGAGGGCGACCGGGTCACCCTCCAAGCGATCATCTCCAAGCCCTGGGGTGTCGACACAATGGGTGTCGACTACGACGGCGGCTGGGCGGAATACGTCGTCGTCCCGCAAGAGGTACTCGTCGCCATACCCGATACCCTCCCGTTCGACCAGGCCTGCATCATCCCGGACGCCGTCTCGACACCCTGGGCAGCGATATCGCATACAGCGAACACACAAGCCGGTGAAGCGGCAGCCGTGTGGGGTGTCGGCGGCCTCGGAATCCACGCCATTCAACTGCTGCGCATGATTGGCGCAGCCCCGGTCATCGCCGTCGACCCACTCGCCGCAGCGCGTACCAATGCACTGAACCGTGGAGCCGACGCGGCACTCGACCCCACAGCCCCGGACTTCACCGAACAACTTCGCGAGGTCAGCGGGGACCATGGACTCGACGTGGCCTTCAACTTTGCAGGCTTCCCTGGTGTCGACGAGCAGATCCTGCCCCTGCTCGCCCGCGGCGGGCGTCTGACCATCACTGGGCTGAGCGGCAGACCGTTCACCGTCGAAAACAGCGTCGCTCTCATCGCACACCAACACCGGATCCTCGGCCACTACGGATATCTGCCGCCACACGTCGAGCAACTCGTCAGACTCGTCGACTGGAAGCGACTCGACCTGTCCACTTCCATCTCCGCGCATCTTCCACTCGAGCAGGCCGCCGAGGCTGTCCGACGACTTGAAGACAAGGACGGTGACCCGATCAGGCTTGTCTTGATTCCCTAACGGCTCGCCTCCACAGACATCACAACGCGCAACGGGTTCGTACCTCCTGTATCGCTCACCGAAGGCGAGGTACACCATTTGCAGGCTTGACCCGTTCTTGCCGGTGACGGGAATGTGGACCCACAGCCAGCTTCTGAGCGACACATGGCAGGCACGCCCATACCGGTTGACTTGCCGCCGACACCCGAAACCTCAACCAATCCGCTCGCCGCCGCTTGGCTGCGCGCGAATTATTCAACACAACAGGAGGATTCCCATGGGAATTCGCAATCCGGAGCAATACCGGGCAGGCTTGCGCGACAAGCGCACGGTCATCTATCGCGGTGAGCGGATCGGTGATGTCACCGAGTTCGATGAATTCCGCCCGGCCATCAGTCACTCTGCCCTCGCGTACGAGATAGCCACCACACACCCGGACTTGGCCATTGCTGACGACGGGCAGGGCCCGTACACCGCGTTCTACAAGCTCCCGCGGACCACCGAAGACATCATCAACCGCGGCAAGCTCATCGAAGCCGTGTCCCGGATGGGTGCGGGCACCATCGTCCTCAAGGAGGTCGGCAGCGACGCACTGTTCGGACTGCTCCGTGCACTCGACGGCCCCGGACTCGAGAACGCCCGCGCATTCTACGACCACTGCTGCCGGAACGATATCGCGCTGGCCGTCGCCCAGAGCGATGTAAAGGGCAACCGGTCCCTGCCGCCCCACAAGCAGAAAGATCCCGACCTCTACCTTCGTATCGTCAACGAGGACAAGGACACGATCACTGTTCGTGGCGCGAAAGTGCACACATCATTTTCCGCCAACGCCGACGAGCTGATCGTCCTGCCCACCCGCGCGATGAGTGCGGCTGACGCGGATTGGGCCGTCAGCTTCGCGATCCCCATGGACACCCCGGGGCTGTCGCTGTACGTCTCCCCCTACCTGCACGGTGAGCGCGACCCGTTCGAGCACCCGATCTCCTCCCAGCACAAATTGCTCGAATCGCTGACCGTTTTCGACGACGTTCGCGTCCCCAAAGAACGCGTCTTTCTGAACAGGGAGCCCGAGACCGCCGGACCGCTCGCGATCGCGTTCGTCGACTACCACCGCTTCACCGCCGTCAGCTACAAACTGCCGCTGCTCGATATTCTTGTCGGCACCGCCAAACTCATGGCCGACGCGAACGGCATTTCCGCCGCGGGACATGTGAAGAGCAAGATCACCGAATTGGTGACCTACGCGGAGACCGTCCGGGGACTAGCTGAACTTTCGGCGCTGCGCTCGCAGCCGGGTGGAAACGACATCCAGCTCCCGGACCCGCTGGCGGTCAACATGGCCAAGTACCACTTCGCGCACGGCTTCCATGCCGCCACCGCGACGTTGCTCGATTTGGCCGGCGGTCTCGTAGTTACCGGCCCCGGGAGCGATGACTGGGCGGACCACGACACCCGCAAGGTCCTTGAGAAGTATCTCGCCGGTGCCGTACCCGCAGAACAGCGCATGCGGCTCTTGAACCTGATCGGTGACATCTGCACTGGCACCTGGGGCGGTTACCAATCTGTGCTCGCGACACATGCTGAGGGTTCGCTTGAGGCGGAGAAGACTCAGATCGCGCGGTCGTACGACCCGGAGCGTGCGGTGCGCTACGTGAGTGACCTGGTCGGAATCTAGAGCGGCTCAACAGAGACGGATTGGGCTGTGGCCCTCAGCCTGAGCTCCCCACTTCGGCTGAGGGCTCGGATCGGTCTCTCCGACTCGAGCGAAGTCCGACTGTCTCGACGAAACGGCGGCACAACTCGTCGAGCACCTCGCCGATGAGCATGTCGGTGGTGCCGTAGCGCAGCCGTCTGCTCGGCTGGAAGTCGGCGATGGCGGCGAATTCGATCAGAGTCTGCTGGCGGTGCACAGCTTCGCCGGTGCGGGGAGGGCCGGAGCTTCACACAGGTCGTGCGGCAGACCGGTCTCACACTTCCCGGTCGCCGGGTCGGGTCGCTGGGTTGGCGCTGCGGGCACTGCCACGGTGGGGCCAGGGCGCATCCATGTGGTCCCAGTCCACGGCGCCTGCCCGCAGCCCGGGTACACCGACTGCAGGTAGACCTGGTGGCGCAAGCAGAGCGGCAGCAACGGATTGGCCCAGTCCGCTCGCCACCACGAATCGGGTTCGGCCAGACATCGGGCGCAGTAGCGTGATCCTCCCCCGTCGGTCCGAACTTGGCAGTGGTGCACCAGGTACCGTGCCGCGGCGGCCTCCATCGGACTACCGAACACCGCGGTCAGCAAAGCACCGGCAGGGACACCGAGGTATGTATGCAACGATCCATCGAGCGTGCAGGCTCAGATGCTCGAGAACGAGCTGGTATCCCGTCGGACTCCTCGGCACGCGAAGTTCGTGCAGAATCTGGGTCGGAGTGAGTTGATAGCGAAGGCCGACGCGCATCAGCCGGCCGGGCAGGAACTCGTCGGCATGCTCGTTCGGTAGCGCCCAACCCATCCCGTACCTCGAGCAGACCTCCCGAAAACAGGACCGGCACACGATGCTGCCCATCGAGCCTGTGGCGGAAGCGTCGCAGCATGGGGTCAGGTGGTAGGCGACGCCCGCGTAGGCGACGACGTGCGCGGTGTCGTCACGGTAGATTTCGACGATCCGGTCGAGGCATTCTGCAGTGGTCTCGGTTATGGGACGCTTTTTATCGAAGCGGTATGGGTGATACATCTCTGAGCGTCTGTGGCGATGCCGATGGTGTTGCAACTGGTGGTGGCGAAGACCGTCGTCAACCTCCGGGGTGCATCGCTGACGTCGAGGAGCCCGAGGATGTCCACGCGAACAGTGGCCGCACCGAACGCTGAACACACCCCCCGCAGTGGGCCCACGAGCGCGCTTCTGCAGGCGCCACTGAGTCGTTCCCCCGGTCGTCACGGACCCCGGGGCCGGGCTCCCGGTCGTCATGGGCTCGGCTGCAGAAGTTCACAGGTGCTCGCGGGATCGACACCCATGTAGTTGTAGCGATGCAACGCGGGCGACCGACCATTCATGGGGCCCGACGGCACGAGCGGTATCGGTGTCCTCCTCGCCGCCCCTGTCGAATACGGCTGCCCCGCAGCCCAGGTAGGAAAATACCGAGCGCCGCGTCGAACCTCGAGTGCCGCGTCGAACCTCGACGTCCGCTGGTTCGCCCGCCCCGACCTGCCCTCACCATTGCACGCCAGTTCGCCCGGGCGGATCGAGAAGGCGCTGCGCGGGGACGCGGCGACCCGTTCGCCCGTCGAGTCGCCGAACGCTGACGTTCAGGACGTCTTCGTCTCCCACAAACCCATGACATTGCCTTCGGTGTCCTTGAAATAGGCGGCGTACCCCATGTCGCCGACCGCGGTCTTCTCCCCCACCGGCTCACCGCCGAGAGTGGTGATCGCCGCCAAAGTGTCGTCGATGCTCTCGACGTCGATCGTGATCACCGGCCCCCGAGGGAAGGACGGCTCCCGTTCGAACATGCCACCGCCGATGTAACCCGGCTCGGCCGGCATCCCATTCTCGGCCGCCGGACCGGTCGACACGCCGGTGTAGTTGAACTCCGGCATCTCGTGGTAGCCCCAGCCGAACGCCTGCTTGTAGAACTCGCGTGCTCGGTCCCCGTCGCTGAAAGGAACCTCGAAGTGCACCACTCGGCCACTCATCACGGCCTCCTCCTGTAGGTGAACCTGCCCGATTCGACGGTAGACCGAATCACCGACACCCGTGAGAAGGGCTCACCCCTCCTGGGTGCACGTCGACTAGAGAGCTGAGCGCCGGCTATTGAGACCTCCCGGGCGAACTGCTCACTTTTCGACCGGACCCGACACGCCGGACTCGAGTACGGCGAGGTGACCTGCGAGATCGCATGCCCTTCGATGGCGTGCACGGCATGTCGGCCACAGCACCTCTAACCCCCACCTGGTCGGGTCCTCAGAAGTAGTAGGGAGGCTCCCGGTCCGGATCGTCGTCGACGACATCAACTTGCTCGAGGGCCACGAGCGTGGCGATCGCCTCGGCGGATCCGCCGATCGTCGCGAAGTGCGGATCGACGTCACACGTCACGCACCAGGCCCGATCGGCCGGCCACACGAATGCCGGTGTCGGCGCGTCGTTGTCGTCGAGCAACGCTTCGATCCGGTTGTTCCAGTCGGAAAAGTCCGCGAGCGTGCCGCGGAACAGGAAGTAGTCGCGGTTCGGGATCGATATCTTCGGCATCGGATCGTCGGGGCGAAAGCTCGGCCACCCGTCCCAGACCAGGAAGTAGCAATCGTCCGGTGTCCCGGTGTAGCGCGCCAATTCGGCCAGGACGACCCCGATCTGATCCGTGTCGTGCAACGCACCAGGGTCACGCTGAGCCTCACCCTCGCGTTGGCCCGGATAGCTCGGGTCCGGGACGATCCGCAGACGCGCATACCGGTCGAAACAGACCGGACCTCGTGCGGCGAGCCGACTCCAGTCCTCGGGCCGCTCCTCGATCCACCGCGCCGCACTCACATCGTCACACCGTGTGATGCCCACTCGGTCAGTATCCCTGCCATGGCTGACCGCCGAACTGCCCCGGTCCGGTGCGCGGAGCATCAAAATCGACTGCGCACCCGGTTGACGGTGGGAACATGATCCGACGTGCGCTGTTGCCAGGCCGCGATCAAGGACAACCGGTCGGGACTTGACCGGAACATTCGTCCCATACCGCGGTGAATTCGTACCAGGAGCCGCCGAGGTGAGTCGATTCGACACGGCCGATTCCCGCTCGGTCCGGAGGCGGTCCTGCCGGCGAGTAGATCCAACCTCCGGAGGTGGTCAGAAATTCTGGTCGGAGTCGTAGAAGTCCTGGACCGAGGACCGCGATCGGTGTCGCGATGCCGGCATCGACGACGACGTCGAGTTCGCGACCAATCCCGAATTGGCCCACACGATTGTCAAGGGACATGAGTGCGTGGATCTGGCGCACTTTCCGTGATTCGTTTGGCGCACTTGTTCATACGTAATGGACGACGCGCTTGCGGAGCAGGTCGAAGTTGGCTCGCCCGTACATCTGTCGTTTGAGCATCTTGATTCGGTTGACGTGCCCTTCGACCGGGCCGGAACTGTAGGCCATAGTCAGTCCCGCGGTAACGGCATCGAGGTCACGGAGCAAGCCTGCCGCGAAGGACCGCAACGCGGGCGCGCCGTCGCGGCGGGCGCGGGCGATCCACTCCTGCACCTTGTGACCGCGTCGGCCGACCATGATCTCGGCGAAGTCCCGCACGAGCCGGCAGGTGGTGGCCAACGCCGGGCTGCGCGTAAGCAGGGCTTGTCGGCCGGTGCGGTCCTCGTCGGTGAGACGATCGGGATGGCGAGTGAGCCATCCGGTGACCTGCCGGACGCTCGGCGCGGCGGGGCGCGGCGGCGCTGGGGCGGCCGCATCGCGCAGCGGATAGACGAATCGTGCGACGGTCTTGGCGCTGCCCCGATATCCGAGTGCGGTGATCTCGCGGGTGAGCCGTGCGGCGTCGAGACACCCGCCATCGATGCGTTCACGCAGGTAAGGCGCGTACTCGTCGAGTATGCTGCGGCCCTTTCGCGCAGTGGAGATCAAGGCGTGGGCGTCGGAAGCGCGGGCGAAGCGGCGGACCGTCTTGGGATCCAGTTCCAGGATGCGCGAGACGTCGGAGAGTGTGCGTCCCTGGGTGAGCAACTCGTGTACGGCAGCGTGGCGTTCGATGGTGCGTGTGACGATACGGTTCTCGACCGGCCCGGTGCTCGGAGGCGGCGTCGTTCGGTTCGGTCCGACGACGGTGGTTTCGGTGGGGGTGTGCAGGTCGGCGCGGTGGCGAATGACGGTCTTCTCCACCGCACCCACCAGGTTGTGCCACAGGTGCCAACGATCGGCAACCTGGGTGGCCTCAGGAGCGCCGGTGCCGATGCCGTCGGCGTACGCGCCGGCCCGATCCCGGCACACGATCTGGACCTCGGGACGGCCACGCAACCACGTCGCGACGGTGTCCGCGGTGCGGTCGGGCAACAGATCGATCGGGGTACGGGTGGTCATGTCGATGACGACGGTGCCGTAGACATGGCCCCGGCGGAGCGCGAAGTCGTCGATACCCAGAACGGGCACCTCCTCGACGGGCCGATCGGGGATCGCCCGAACGGTTCGCAGCACGGTGTCGCGGCCGACCGCGACGCCGAGCTGGTTCGCGAGCCGGGCGCCGGCCCGTCCGGCCACCGCCAATCCGATCGCCTCGATCATGGCCGCCGCTGCGGGCGTGCGCCGGCTCCACGGAAGCGTCAAACCCGAAATTTGCTCGGTGAAGGTCTTTGCGGCGCAGTCGGTCGTGTCGCAGAAGAATCGGCGGACCCGAATGTCGATCAGGACCGGATACCCACCGATTGCGGTATCGGCCAGTTGCCGACGATACCGAGAATGCACGCGACGCGCTTCGCCGGCACAACGTGGGCACGACGCCCGCTCACCCCGCGGCCGAGCCTCGATGCGGATGGTCGCACCTACCCGCCGGACGTCGAGAACATCGACACTGTCCAAATGCGGGAACAAGTCCATCCCGCCGTCTTCAGCGCACCCGGACGATCCTCAACCACCGATGTCGGTGCAGGTCAGCGACACGCCAGAGGCTTCACGGAAAGTGCGCCAGATCCAGATTGGCATGTCCGCTTTCAACGATGCTCGGACACGCACTCGATGCCGGTGTCCCGTTCGGGTGGGTCACCGCCGACGATGCCTACGGGCAGGTCAGCCGCCTGCGGATGTGGCTCGAATCCCGCGGTGTGGCGCACGTGTTGGCGATGCCCAAGTCGGGAGATGGTGGTGTCGATGCAGTTGCGACAGCGCCGCGCCCACACTGTGATCGCAGAGCTCGAGGCGTCGGCGTGGCAACGACTGTCGTGCGGTGATGGTGTCCACGGAGCACGGGTGTACGACTGGACGGCCGCCCCGATCCGGCCCATCCGTGAACCGGGCCGCGGTCATTGGTTGCTGGCCTGTCGGTCGCTCACCGATCCCGACGAGATCGCCTATTACATCTGCTACGGCCCGCCGAGACCCCGCTTGCCGAACTGGTGCGGGTGGCCGCCAGTCAGTGGGCGATCGAGGAGTGCTTCCAGACCGCGAAGAACGAGACCGGGCACGACCACTACCAGGTCCGGGGTTACACCGCCTGGTATCGGCACATCACGTTGTCGATGGCCGCGGCCGCGTTTTTGACGATTCTGCGCCGAGACGCTCAAAAAGGGCTCTGCAACCGGTCCTGGTTCTTGATTCCTCTGACGGTCAACGAAATTCGACGACTGTTCAATCGTGTCGTGTGTCCTGTGCGGAACGCCCTCATCCATGTGTGGCACTGGTCGAACTGGCGTCGCGTCGGTCAGGCCAGAGCTCGCGTCAGTCACTACAAACGGCGACATCCCAAACTGTCGTTGCAGTACTTAGCGTGACTCTTCGCTCGGATGAGCCTCAACCCCCAGGTCAGCGAATGACGGTGTGGTGGTGACTCCCCTCAGGCACGCGGCCACCTTACGGAACACCCGCCGGTGAGCGTGCGACGCCGACAGGTCATCCGCCGGCGGGCGCGCCGCGGGGCACGTCGCGGAAGGCGACGTTCGGGTCGTGGCTGCGTTCGCGCGGCATCCCCAACACCCGCTCGCTGATGGTGTTGCGGGCCATCTCGGTGGTGCCACCGGCGATGGTAAACGACTGCCGCATCAAAAAGTCGGTGCCGCGTTCGACGACCGCGCCGTCGTCGTCGTCCCACGCCGCGCCGCCGGCGCCGGTCATCTCGTAGATGATCGTGGTAATCCGGGTCGCGACGTCCCCGTGCATCAACCGCAGAATGCTTGCGGCCTGGTCGTTCATCGCGCCGGTCGTCATGGCCTGTCCGACGCGCTGCTGCAGCGCATTCTTTACCAGTTCGAGTGTTTCCGTCTCGCCGATCAGATCACGGGCGAGGGGGTCGTCGAGGCGCCCAGCGTCGCGGGCGACATCGAGGACTTCCTCGGTACGGGAGCCTCCGCGGCTATTGCCGGCCGGCACTGTCGCGTACGGGGAGCGCAACAGCATCCGTTCGTGGAACATCCAGCGGGTGCCGACGTTCCAGCCGGCATCGACCTCCCCGATCCGGTAACTATCCGGGATCCGCACGTCGGTCATGAACTCCTGGCAGAATTCTCTCGACCCGCTGAGCATCTCGATGCGGTGCACCTCGATGCCCTCGGCCTTCAGCGGCACCATGAACACCGTCAACCCGCGATGTTTGGGCACATCCCAGTTGGTGCGGGCCAGGCACAACGCCCAGTCGGACCACCAGGCGCCGGTAGTCCAGATTTTCGAGCCGTTGAGGATCCAGTCGTCGCCGTCGCGCACCGCGGTGGTCACCGCGCCCGCGACATCGGAACCACCGCTGGGCTCGGAGAGCATCTGCATCCACAGTTCCTCGCCGCGCAGGATCGCCGGGATGTGCTGCTTCTTCTGTTCCTCGGTGCCGAAGTCGAGGAGCACCGCTGCGCACGGCACGAACGTAGGTGCCTGCAGACGTGCCGGATACTCGAAACCGGCCAGTTCGTCGTTGAGGACGCGCTGGTGTGCGGGAGTCAGGCCCTGTCCGCCGTACTCGCGGGGAATGCTGACCCCGGCGAGCCCGGCGTCGAACATCGCCCGCTGCAGTGCGCGGTTGTGGTCGACCGCGGCGAGTTCGTCATCGTCGGAAGTTTCCTTGCGCAGCACACCGATGTGGGCGGCGGGATCGGCGGGCGCGAGATTCGCGCGGATCCAGGTGCGGGCGCGGGCGCGGAACTCGTCGAGTGTTTCGATCCCGACATCGGTCTGGGTCACTGTGCGCTCTCCTTCGACGGGGCGGCGGTTGAGATGACGGCGTCGGCGAGCACTCTGCGGTGTTCGGTGGGGGTGCCGTAGGTGGATCGGTTCGCGGCGACGCGCCGGGTGTACAGATGCAGGTCGTGTTCGAAGGTCAGGCCGATTCCGCCGTGGAACTGCACGCATTCCTGCATGAGGTCGGCGGCATGATCGCCGATGTAGGCTTTCGCCGCGCTCGACAGTCGCGCCGCGTCGGGAGCGTCCACCGCGACCGCGGCGGCCGCGGCGTCGCTGATCGCGTGACACGCCTCGAGCCACATCTTCATGTCCGCGAAGCGGTGCTTGATGGCCTGGTAGGAGGCAAGGGCCCGACCGAACGAGTACCGGTCGAACGCCCACGCCACGGTGGTGTCGAACGCCGTCTGCAGTGCCCCGACGGTTTCGGCGCAGCCCAGCACGATCGCCAGATGCTGGGCATACTCGGCGTCGGCGGCACCGTTGCCGGCGGCACCGAGCAATGCGTTCGCGGGAAGCCGCACCCCATCGAAGTCGACCTTCGCGTAGCGGCGGGTCAGGTCCACCGAGCGCATCGCGGTGACGGTCACGCCGGGAGTGTCGCGGGGCACGAGGACGTGGCTGAGCCCCTCGCCGGTGCGACCGGTCACCAACAGCACCTCGGCGGTGCCTGCCGCCTCGACGGGGCGTTTGGTGCCGTGCACGATCACCTCGTCACCGTCGACGGTGATCTCGAGTGCTGCAGTGGCGGCGCGGGCCCCGGGGGCGGGTTCGGCGGTGCACCACGCGCCGGTAGCGGAGCCGTCCAGCAGTCCGGCGAGGGTGTCGGGGTGGCTGTCGTGCCTGGCGAGCAGGGCCGCGACGATGTTGGTGGGGACGAGCGGTCCGGGGGCAGCGCGCCGGCCGAACTCGTATGCGATCAAGGTCAGGTCGAGCAGTCCAGAGTCGCTGATGGAGCCGCCGCCGTGCTCGTCGTCTACGAGCAGGCTGGTCCAGCCGAGTTCTGCACCGGCACGCCAGAAGCTTGCGTCGTATCCGGCGGCGTCGTCGCGCAGGTCCCGCAGCACCGCGGCCGGGGTGCGTTCCTGCAGGAACCGTGCGGTGGTGTCTCGGAAGAAGTCCTGGTCGGGCGTGGGTTCGAGCAGCATGCAGTGCCTCTCGTCTCGGCGGCACCCACCAAAGGAGTGCCTTAATCTCAATAACGAGAATATAATTCTCGCATCCTGTAAAGGATAATCCTTTCGCCGAGCTGTGCGAGACCACCACGCACTGGATGCTGGACACGGGCGTGGCGCCGGCATTGCGGTTCACCCTGGCAAGTCCGCTGCTGCCGGAGGTCCCGGACTGCTGGACATCTCCGCTTCGGACTCCTCGTAGCTGGTCACCGCCACCCTGCTCACCTCTGGAAAATCCGGTGCCGGCGCGCTGCGGTGCTCGACCGCCGTCTACGACCTCGATATTGAGTTGGGTACTTAAAGATATGTGAGTTCAGGAGTTCAGCGCCGGTAGCCGGGTCAGCGAACCACCGGCAGCAGGGCTGACAGGCAAGCCTCGACACCAACGGCGCGCATCCAGTCGTCAGACACGATTCACTGATGCCGGAGTCCGCGGCGATCTGCCGGAGGTGCCGAACCGGTTCACGGTTTCGGGCCAACCGCACGACGTCGTCGCGGAACTCTCCAAGGTACGGCTTGGGCACGGGGTCCATCCTTTTAACAGTGCCTCACAGCACTACAGTTCAAGATGTCACCGATCCGTGCAGCAGTCCCGCTCGAGGTGGGGTCGAGGTTAGCTTCTGATGTGTTTCGATACGTCGCCCATACCGTCCGCATAGACGTGACGTTCGTTGAAGTACCACACACCGTCATCGAGCGTGAAGGTGTCGTTGTAGTAGCCCTGCAAGATGATTTGCGGACCCGAATCATCAACCGCCTGGTAGATGATCACGTAAGACTCGGCGGTAGCACTCTTAACATCATCGGCAAGGTCGATCAGCACATTGCTGATGACGTGTCGCGTCTTCGGGACGCCGTCGTAGAGGATAACAAAATCGTTGAGGAAGCCCGCGACTGCGTCTCGCCCCTTCAGCGGACTCCCTGGACTCGGGATCCATGTTCCCCTGCTGAACAGTGCAGCCATATCGTCAAGCTGACCCTTGTCGATATTGGAACAGTAGGCGAGCATCAAGCGATTGATTGCATCTTTGGCTTTGAGCTCTTCTTCAGAAATCATTTGCGACCCCAGTTGTTATGTGGCGGAAAGCGGACCACACAGAATGCAAACAGACCCCGCCCGCTTGCGGCCGACGAGTCCACTGCTTTCCGCGTGTACACCTTGGTTGCTGCAGAAACCCCCGTTTCGGCGGCCGACTCGCATCGACCGCCGAGAGGGTATTACCAGTTGCTGGGAAGGTAAGGTACGAGCCCCTCTTCAGGTGCGACGTCGAGTGATCGCATAACCATCGCCAACATCGAATAGCAACCCACAGTGTAGAGAAGATCCATGCATTGCTGAGTGTCAAAGTTCTTCGAGAGGACCGCCCAGTTGTCATCGCTGATTTTGCCGCCGCCGAGGAGATCGTCGACCGAACCCAAGAGCGCCCTCTCGGCATCGGTCCACTCGGACGAGTCCGGTTCGTCTCTCACTCGAGCGATCTCGGCATCGGAGATTTCGGCCCGGCCCGCGATGATCACGTGCTGAGCCCACTCGTATTCACACTTCTGGAGGAAGGCGACACGCAGGATCATCAGTTCGCGGTCCCGCAGCGTCAAGGAAGAGCATGACAGCAAGTACCCGTTGAACTTCAGAAAAGCACTGATCAAGTCCGGGTGGTAGGCGAAAACGCCGAACAGATTGTTGCCGGACTGACTGTTCGACGCGGGCTTCGCCCCACGAACATTGCTCCGGTAGCTCTCGACTGTTTCAGCGAATTCGGTAGACCATTCCTCGCGCAGTAACGGTGATAGGCGGGACATCAGTTCATTTCCTTTCATTTCCGGGCCTCATCTGAGCACCCCGCGAACAAATACTGCAGGTGTTGGTCAGGCGTTCTCGAGATAGAGGTGATGTTGTGATACGGCGGCACTACATATTTCGACCGCCGTTGACACCGAAGACCTGTCCGGTGATGTAGCTGGCTTCCTCGCTGATGAGGAACGAACATGTGACGGCGATGTCTTCGGGTTCGCCGATCCGGCCGACCGGGGTTGCCGCAGTCTGGGCGGCGAGATCCACGAAACCCGAATCGACGGTACGGCGGAACATCGGGGTATCGATGAACCCCGGTGGAACGGTGTTAACCGTAATGCCGAGTTTTCCGAATTCTCGTGCGAGGACCTTGGTCAGTCCGACGACGCCTGATTTGGCTGCGACATATCCCGCAAGACCTGGGGCTCCGCTGTGGAAGCTCGACGAAGAGATGTTGACGATGCGTCCCCAGCCTTCGTCCACCATGTGGGGGATAACGACTTGGCAGCAGTCGAAGGTGCCGGTCAGGTTGACGGCGATAGACGTCTTCCAGCTCTCCTGGGTGGTTTCCAGGAACGGGCCGTCGAGTGCGAGTCCGGCACTGTTGACCAGGATGGACGGACGACCGAGATTCGACCTGACCTTGTCGACCGCGCTTTCAATGCCGGCCCGGTCGGTCACGTCCACCTGCAGACCGATTGCATTGCCGCCCTGTTCTTGGATGGACGCAGCGGTGGCCTGGGCAGCTTCGGCGTTCAGGTCGAAGATGGCGACCTGTTTGCCTTCTTTGGCGAGTCGACGGGAGATGGCTTCTCCGATACCGGAAGCTCCACCGGTGACGATTGCGGTGCGGGCGGTCATTTGATCGGCTCCCGTCCGGCGAGGGTCGTACGGTTCATGATCCGAGGCTTGCTCTTGTCGAACGGGAGCACGCGGTGTACGCAACCAGTGTTGTCCCAGATGACCATGTCCCCCACCGTCCAGGTGTGTTGGAAGACTTTGTCCGGTGTTGTAGCTTTTGCCTCGAGCTCCTTCAGCAGGGCTTTGCCCTCTTCCGGGTCCATCCCGACGATCTCGGCGGCACCGTTTCCGAAGATCAAGGAACGGCGCCCGGATTCGTGTGTCCAGACGAGCGGGTGCGTGCGCGGCTTGCGCGAAGCCCACTCCGCGAGCTGTGCAGGCGTGGGATCCGGGTAGGACAATCGCTGCTGTGTTTCGAAGGTGTGGACCACATGAAGGTCCGCGTATCGCTCCTTCTCGTCATCCGACAGATCTTCGTACGCAGCGTAAGTGCTCGCGAACTCGGTCTCACCGCCGCTCTCGGAGAGCACACGAGCGGTGAGAATCGATGCCTTCGCCACGACCTCATCCAGCAGACCGTCGATATGCCAGAAAGCATTCGCAGCGAGGTATTCCGCATTGCCATTGGCCGGATCGAAACTGACTTCCATGATCTCGTCTGCCGCCGGCGGGACATTCGGGAACTTCACCAAGGTGCCGAGGCGGCGCGCGAAGGCCACCTGGCTCTCATCGTCCAGATTGACTTCACGGAAGAGAAGCACACCGTGCTCTTCGAGAGCATCGAGAAGTGCGGCCGGAAGATCTTCGTCATTGAGCAGACGGTTGACGTCCACATCGAGAACTTCCGCCCCGATGGTTTCACCGAGCTTTTTCGTGGCAAGTTCAGGCATTATCACTCCTTATGGCTGATTATTGATGGCAATACCAATCGACCCCGTGGTCAGTCAGTACACCCGGATTTCGTCTCAGGCGACGTATTGCAAACCACCGAGGGAAGATCACTCTGCAACCGGAGCAGGTGTGTATCCGAGAATGCCCTTCACCTCGAGATAGTCCTCGAAGCCGAACTCTCCCCACTCCCGGCCATTTCCACTTTTCTTGTAACCACCAAACGGGGCTGCAAAGTCGAATCCGTCGTTGATTGCAACCGAACCCGCTCGGATGCGGCGAGCGACCGAACGTGCAGTAGCGAGATCTTCGCCTGCCACGAATGCGGCAAGCCCATACTCGGTGTCGTTGGCGATCTCGATGGCATGGTCGAGATTGTCATACCCGAGAATCGTCAGAACAGGTCCGAAGATCTCTTCACGTGCAATAGTCATGTCGTTCTTGACATCTGCGAAGACGGTCGGCTGGACGTAGAACCCCTTGTCCAGACCCTCCGGCCTTCCCAGACCACCAGCGACGAGCGTTGCACCGTCATCGATGCCCTGCTGGATCAGGCGTTGAATCGCATCATACTGCGACTTTGCGACCACAGGACCGATCACGAAATCGCCGTTGGGATCGCCAACGGAGATTGAAGGCACCGTCGCCTTCGCCACCTCGACGGCTTCTTCCATCCGCGCGGCAGGAACCAGCATGCGCGACGGTGCGCTACAGGTCTGGCCCGAGTTCACCATCATGCTTACCACGCCTTTGCGGACGTTTTCGGCAAAGGCGGCATCGTCGAGAATGATGTTCGGACCCTTGCCTCCGAGCTCTTGGGTAACCCGCTTGACGCCTTCAGCAGCATTCATGGCAATCGCGATGCCGGCCCTGGTGGAACCGGTGAACGAGACCATGTCGACATCAGGATGGCCGGACAACGGAACACCGACCGACGGCCCGTCGCCCTGAACGAGGTTGAACACACCGGCCGGCACTCCGGCGGCGTCAAGGATCTCTGCGAAGATATGACCGGTGAAAGGCGAACGCTCCGACGGCTTGAGGACCATGGTGCAACCTGTCGCCAAAGCCGGAAAGACCTTGACGGCAATCAAGTTCATGGGCCAGTTCCAAGGAGTGATAAGGCCGCAGACGCCGATCGGCTCCTTGACGATCAGCGAATTTCCCCGCTCCTCCTCGAAGACGAAGTTCTCCAGCACATCTATCGCCGAGGTCAACTGTCCCGCCCCGAGGGCTACCTGGAAACCATTTGCCAGCGCACTGGGTGCGCCCATCTCCTCAATGAGCGCCGCGCCGAGATCATCGGCACGTCTCTGGTACTCCGTCAGAATTCGCTGGAGCAGCAGCACTCGGTCGACGACACTCGTCTGCGACCAAGTGCCGAACGCCTTCCGCGCGGCGGCGACGGCGCGGTCGACATCGGCTGCCGAGCCCGACGCCACCGTACCCGCGATCTCTTCTGTTGCCGGGTTGACAACGTCGAAGGTCGACTTCTGTGCCGGCTCGACCCATTCGCCGCCGATGTAGAATTTGAGGTACTCACGCACGGCAGATCATCTCCTTGCTCGTGTTCTCCGGATGTACTGCCGGGAAAATCATTGGTATCCCGATCCTTCGGAGTACCAAGTTTTGAATTCGTCGTAGCTCGGCATCTCTTCCGAGTTCGCCTTGGGATCGACCGCCACATGGATTACGGTCGGCTTCGTTTGTGCAAGAGCACGCTTGATCGCAGGGGCGATGTCCTCATCGCGTTCTACGTACTCGCCGAAACAGCCGAATCCCTCCGCGACCTTGTCCAGGCGAGTGTTCTCATCCCAGTGCACAGCCGTCTCGAGAGAGCCCTCCCCGAAGACGCGCTTGTAGACACCAACTTCCAGACCCCAGGCGTAATCGACAGCGACAACACACACCAGGGGCAGGTTCAGCCGAGCGGCGGTCTCCAGTTCCGAGATATGGAACTGGAATGCCGAATCACCGGTGATCAACATGATCGGACGTTTACCGCCATCGGCCACTCCCGCACCGATCGCGTAGGGAAGTCCTGTACCGAGATGACCGAAGTTCTGGTTCCACATGACGTCGTGCGGTTTGGCTTGCGAATATGTCCATCCGAAGATGACCGTCGCTCCACCGTCGCGAACCATTATGCCGTCGGACGGAAATGCCTTCGTAGCTTCGACGATCAACCGTGCCGGATGTACGGGAGACATTCCGGACGGTGCGGTCTCGGCCAGATCGGCCAACTGCGCGGCGTCCTGCTTGATCCAGCCCTCCAACTCCGGCGAAGCCTTACGGGGCGAGTCCTTCAATGCCTCGACCAGCTGCGGGACGACTGCCCTCAGATCTCCGACCAGCGGCACATCGATGGTGCGGTTGACGCCGATGGCCTCTGGATCCTGTTCGATGAGAATCCATTTGCGATTCTCTTCATTGGCGACCCAGTGCCTCCAGCGGCCGAAGTGAACTGGCTCGCCGAGCTCGGTACCGATTGCCAAGCACAAGTCGGACTTGACCACCGCGTCGATTGCCGCAGCCGAGAACCCGTAGGGGAACGTGCGGTCCTCAAGTCCCTCGATGAAGGATGTGCCACCCGAGGTTTGAATGACAGGACAGGCCATGAGGTCGGCCAGGGCCCTCACAGATTCAGCAGCTCGGGCAGTATGGACGCCGTGCCCGATGAGCAGGATCGGCTGCTTCGCGGCACCGATCAATCGGGCCGCTTCATCGATACGGTCCTGTCCCGCCGTCTGGTTCACGAGCCGGTAAGTCGACGGCGCCCCTGCCGGCGGCACGTCCAACTCTTCCGTGACCATGCTGGTCGGGAATTCGATGTACACAGGGCCCGGCGTTCCCGAGAGCGCCTTACGCATCGCCTCGTGGACGATCTCGTCGGTCTGATTGGCGTATTCGATGCTCGCGTTGTATTTGACCGACGCATCGAAGAGCGGCGCCTGCTTGACGAACTGAGTACGCCCGCGACGCACCCGCTGTTCGGTGACGCGTGCGCGCTGGCCACCGATGAAGATAATCGGTGAATTCTCCACCAAGGCGCACATCATCGCGCCCGCCAGGTTGGCGACCCCCGGCCCGACCGTTCCGATGCACACGGCGGGCTTGCCCGTCATTCGCGATACGGCTTCGGCCATGAAGCCGCCGGATTCTTCGTGATGTGGCCCGACCACAGTCCAGCCACGCTCTTCCGCAAGGCGGAACATATGGACGAAGTTCGCGTCTGGAACACCGAACAGGGTGTTGATTCCCTCTGCTTCGAACAGGTCCAGGATTCGTTCGTACACCTTAACTGACATGCGTGGTGCCCTTCGTGGCGATCTCAAAACTCTTGCTGATGTGGTCTGCATGCGCCGACGGAACAACCGGCAGAATCCATGGGTCGTCGGTGCTCCGGATTTCGTCGATATGCTCGGCGACATCTTCGATCGACCACGACGGTTGGTACACACCCGGCGATTCGGCAACGAAGACTCGCGATACGCGGCCGGCGATCGACGACAGGATTTCGCCGGTGATGGAGCACGACTCGTGCGCGAGCCAACCCACAGTCGGTGCGGCGAGTGCCGGATCCATCGGAGGGTAGGACGAAGTGTCATAATCCTCGGCAAGTCGGGTCAGCGCGCCGGGCAGGATTACGTTGGATTTGATCCCTCGTGACTCCCCCTCGAGAGCAACGACATTGGATAAGCCAATAACGCCTGCCTTGCCGGCGGCATAGTTCGCGATCCGCCTGTTGCCGTAGATCCCGCCGATCGAACCCGTCAGAATGACGCGGCCGTATCCGGCCTCGGCCATCAACGGAAACGCCGGTCGGACCACGTGGAACGCGCCTCGCAGATGAACGTCGAGGACGGCGTCGAAGTCGTCGTACGTCATCTCCGACAACGTTGCGTAACGGTTGTTCCCGGCATTGTGTATGAGGATGTCGACCTGGCCGTAGTTCGAAACTGCGGTGTCGATGATCCCTTGGCCGCCCTCGGGGGTCGCGACGGAGTCGAGCGACACGACTGCCTCACCGCCGTTCGACCTGATCAGTTGAACGACCTCGTCGGCGGGGCCTGTGTCTTCATTGTCACCGCCGATGGTGCTGCCGGGATCATTGACTACCACCTTTGCACCCCTAGCTGCGAGCAGCAACGCGTAGGCGCGGCCCAAGCCGCGTCCTGCGCCGGTGATCACTGCGACGCGTCCGTCAAATCTGAGGTCAGTCATTTCTGCCTAATCTTTCGCGGAATATGCAGGCTCACAGAGCGTCGGCACCGATCTTGTCGGTCTGAATTCCAGGCATCTCACCTGTTGCACGCCACGCCGCAAGCATGTCTTCGAGCACATAGAATCCGCCCCAGAATGGTTCGCCCAGGTAAGAACGAATTCTCTGTTCACCCTCGTTGTTGTAGTAGCCCGGAGTGCATTCGCGTTGGAAGTTGCTGTTGTCGATGTCGGCCTCCCGGATCGTCACGCCCCACTGTTCCTGGGCTTCCGCAGTTGGTTCCACCGTGGTGAATCCCTTCGTACGGGCCTGACGGATGATGTAAGCGATGTGGTTGGCCTGCTGCTCGAACATCGCCGTCGTCGCCGCGGTCACTCCCCCCTGTATGAAGCCGGTGAAGAACTGGTTGGGGAACCCGTGACTCATTGTGCCGTGCAGAGTCTTGTAGCCGTCACGCCAATGGTCGTAGAGCGAGAGGTTATCGCGTCCGATATAGGGTTCGATTCCCAGACGACGATCGAGGTCGGTAGTGATCTCGAAACCGCTGGCGAAGATGATGCAATCCACTTCGTACTCAACGCCATTGGCAACGAGGCCCTTCTCGGTAATGCGCTCGACGCCCTTTGTACCCGAAACGTCCACCAGGGTGACATTCTCGCGATTGAACGCCGGCAGATACTCGTCATTGAAGCACGGGCGCTTGCAAAGGAAGCGATAGTACGGCTTGAGGATTTCTGCAACTTCCGGATCCTCGACGATCTGGTCGACGCGGTCACGAACACGCTGCATTGCCTTGTAATCATGCTCCTCGCGGAGCTCCATGAACTTTTCGGGCGTTAGTGTGTCCCAACCATTCGTCTCGTCGAGATACGCCTGCACATTTCGGCTGACCTCGGTCCACCCGTCACATACGAGGTCCGGTTGACCCGGTGCGTACGCCTCGAAGGCGCCGGTGTGAAAATTCCGACGGATTTCTTCCTGCCAACCCGGCTGCAGTGTGGCGGCCCAATCCGGGTCCGTCGGCACGTTTCCGCGGGCATAAATATAAGACGGTGTCCGTTGGAAGACCGTCAGGTGCTGCGCAGAGCGGGCGAGGTGAGGCACGATCTGGACGCCGCTGGCACCGGTGCCGATAACGGCAACGCGCTTGTTGGCGAGTTTGTCCAGACCGCCATGCATGTCACCGCCGGTGTAGTCATAGTCCCAGCGCGCCGAGTGGAACGTATGACCTTTGAAGTCTGAAATCCCGGGGATGCCAGGCAACTTCGGCCGGTTGAATGGTCCTTGGCACATGACCACGTAGCGTGCGCGGATGTCGTCGCCGCGGTTGGTGCGCAGATGCCAACGACTGATCTCGGCGTCCCACACTTGTTCTTGAACCAGAGTGCTGAAGATTGCATTCTCGTAGAGCCCGAAGTGCTTCCCGATCCGCTGGCAATGTTCGAACACCTCATCACCGTGCGAATACTTTTCCTTCGGGATGTACCCGACTTCTTCGAGAAGCGGCAAGTACGCATAACAGTCCGAGTCACACTGAATTCCAGGGTACCGGTTCCAGTACCAGGCTCCACCGAAGTCACCGGCAAGGTCGATGATGCGGACGTCTTCGACACCGGCCTCCTTGATGCGGGCTGCAGCGATGAGGCCGGAGAAGCCACCTCCCAGCACCGCAACCTCGACGTCTTCGACGATCGGCTCGCGTGGAACGACCGGGGTGTACGGATCTTCTTCATAGAAGTCCCGGAATTCTTTTTTCGTCTCGAGGTATTGCGCTTGACCTTCGGGCCGCAGACGCTTGTCGCGCTCGGCCAGATATTTCTCGCGGAGCGCGGTTCGGTCAATGTCTGGGGTCTGCGTAGGTTCGCAGTTCTGCATGTGTAATTCCTTGGAATGTCGGGCTGGATGGTTGAGCCGGCGAGATCAGAGAAGGTCTGACGGACCTTGGTTACCCATGTAGAGAGCCAAGTTGTGATGGAGGTTGACAACGCTGCGCTCGCGGTATGGATTCGGCTTGGGCCCCGAGAAGCCACGCGTCTTCATACCTTGCTGGACGGCAGACATGTTCACGAAATCCTGCGGTAGAACCGTTCGCCAACTCGGGTCGTCGGCCGGTGTGTGTTCCCACTGTGTTTCGGGTTCTTCTCCCTCTGGGAAGAGCTCGTAGACAGCGGCTTCGAAGATGCACTTGTCGGGGTCATCTCCGTACGGTCGGGCGCTGTAGCACAGCATGTTGTTGGGTGCATGTCCGATCTGGAAGTTGGGGAAGATCTGCCATGCGGTACCGCTCTTCGCCACGATCTCAGGATCGACGGTGGGCCAGATGACGCCGCGATTCGCATCGTCTTTTCTCGCGGAATCCAGCCAGTGCCTCATTACCTGATCGGGAGGTGTGCCTTCGGGAAGTTCGTTGACCAGCCTCTGAGCTGCCTCCACCAGAGTCAGCGTGGTGTTGGTGTTGGCCGCTTCCCACGTGAAGTTCTGTAGTTCCATTGTCGAGATACGGGCGTCCGGTCCGCTACCGATCCGAAGTTTGGCCTGGTTTTCTTCCATGCCTTTCGGCGCCTCATAGCCGATGTTGCTGTGCTTTCCCTGCGCACGGGACCACCCCAGAAAAGAACCGAAACTCATGAACTCCGGGTGGGTATACGGCACGTGGTATGTCTCCATGAACGCCTCGAGCGCAACCTTCCAGTTGCAGTCGGCAATCAAGTACTTTCGCCAGCGGTAGCGCATGTTGTGCAGTTCGAAAGGCTCGAGAAGGCTTGCAGCCGGCTCGAGGTAGTCCCGCAGGGGTTCGCACTCCGGATCCATGTTGATCCAGATCCATCCACCCCAGGTGTCGATCTGTACTTCTTGCAGTCGGCTCTGCTGTTCGGTGAGAGCGCCCTGCCAGTCGCCGCGCTCGGGGGCCCAGGTGTTCTTACCTTCGAGGTCATACGTCCATCCGTGGAATCCGCACACAAATGTTCGGCAGCGACCCCGTGCCTCGTGTTCTCCGGGAGGAGTGTCGACGAGCCGGCGCCCCCGGTGAGAGCAGACGTTGAAGTGCGCGCGAATCGTATCCGGTGCGCTACGAACAATGATGAACGAGTCGTCGAGGATCTCGTAGGTTAGAAAATCACCGACGTTGGGGATCTCTTCGACTCGCCCGACCTGCTGCCAGACCTTGGACCACAGTTTCTCAGCTTCGTCACGTGCGTACTCGCGCGAAACGTAAGCCTCCACACCGAGTTTGAGCGGCTCGGAAAGTGGCTCTACTTCTTGCTGATCGGCGTCTTCGACAAGATCGGTCATGAAATTCTCCTTGAAGATAGTTGCTCAATGCGTCATCGCGGCGCGAAAATCCTCGTCCTTGAGAAAAAGGGACGTGTGGTCTGCACCCAGATGGGACCACTTGAGGTTCACGCCGCCATCGACCAGCAGCGTCTGCCCGGTGATGTAGCTGGAGAGGTCCGAAAGGAGGAACAGAATTGCGCCGGCCTGCTCTTCAGGTGTGCCGCGTCGGCCCATCGCGATGGCCTGCTGGTCCCGGATCGAATCCTCTTCGACAAACGTCCTCGAGGCAGGCGTAGCGGTCACTCCCGGCGCGATCGCGTTGACTCGGATGTTGTCTGCTGCCAACTCGACCGCCATCGTGCGGGTTGCGGCGACGAGCGCCGCTTTCGCTGTGCCGTATGCGATATGGAAGGGCGCGGTGTTCATTCCGCTGATCGACGAAATCGACACGATCGAGCCTGACAATCCTCGGGACTTGAGTTCGGCGGCCACGGCTTGGCTCATGAAGAACATCGGCTCGATGTTCTGCTCGAACAGATCTCGCCAATCAGATCGCGTAACCCGAGTGGCCGGCATCCACGTGCTTGGAGCGGCGCCACCGGCGACATTGACCAAGCCATAGAGCGTCCCGTCAGCCTCGGCGGCTGCCGCTATGACCGTCGCGATGCCCTTGTCCGTACCGGCATCAGCAGCTACCGGAACGATCGACAGCCCTTCTGCCACAAGAGGATCGATATGGGTATTGAGGTTCTCCGACGAACGGCTGACCGCAATGACGGTAGCGCCGGCACTGGCGATCATCTTGGTCACCGACGTCCCGATCCCTCCCCCAGCAGCTCCGGCGACTATTACGATGCGACCGGTGAGATCTACAAACGCGTTGTCCATAAACAGGTTCAGCCTTTCTTACGGAGTGCGAGGACGCTGCCCTCTGCATCAGCGGAAATGTAGATCGTGCCATCGGGTCCCACCGCAATACCTGCGAACGGTCCTTGCGCGCCGGAAAGTGGTGGCAACCCCTTGAGCGGTTTGGTTTCGACACCTTCGGGCGCTCCCACAGGGACGTTGAGCGCCACGATGGTGCGAGCTTTGGTCTCGAGGTCGACAGCGACCACCGATTTGGCACCGACATCCACGATGTAGAGGATGTCGTCGTGCACAACGATGCCATGGGGCTCTTCGAGGCCGTCAACGACGACGTCGATCCCCGATCCCGTGGCTGCGACGATCCGACCGGCGCCAGATTCGGCGATCAGGCAGGTTCCGTTGGCAGTGAACGCCACATCAATGGGCCGATTCAGGTTGCCGGCCAAGCGTTCTGTCTTGCCGGAGTGCACCCATTCGACGGTACCTGCGCCGAGGTCGGCGACCGCGACGTTACCCGCGGGTGACACTGCAACGCCATACGCCTGATCGAGGCCTTCAGCGAGGATTTCGCCTTCTGCCATTCCGGGGTTGTACCGCGAGACGGCGCCATTACCGCTGACGAGGAACTCCCCGTTACCGATGGCAGTCACCCCACGGGCGTAGCCGGGATATCCGGGACTGAACATCATACCCAGTGCTTGCACGTCGCCACCGGGATGGAGGGCGTGGAAAAAGGAGCCGTCGGCTATGTGCAAGGTGCCCGTGCCGTCGACGGCCAGGCCCAACGGCCAAGTCAGACCGTCGGCGAGCGCCGTGCGGGTTTCTCCGCCGGCCAGAATTTCGGTGATCTGTCCGGTGAAGCTGGACACGAACAAGCGCTCACCCGCGAAAGTGAGGTTGTCGAGGCCGGGAGCCAGGCTCGCGAGCACGGTCTGCTCACCGTTGCGGGGATTGATACGCAGGACCTGCCCGGAGGCGACCTGTGTGGAGACGATGAAACCTTCAGAGTCGAACTTGACGGCGTCGGGCACCCCGAGGTCGGCCGCGACGCGTTCTGGCTCGCCACCCTCGGGATCGATCCGCCAGATCTCATTGGTACCAAGCAGCGGGTAGTAGAGCTTCCCGTCCGGACCCACCTCCATACCGTTGGGCATGGGTAGGTTCTCGAGGAGCACCTTGGGTTCACCGCCATCAGGGGTCAATTCCATCAGGCGTCCGCCGATTCGACATTCGTTGACGAACAGCCGGCCCTGGTGGACGGTGATTCCGTTCGCGCCGGGAAGATCATCGCGTACGAGCCGGGTGCGGCCATCGGGTGTGCGAACACTGACGCGGCCATCGCAGTATTCGGTGATGTACATGTCACCGTTGGGAGCAAAGGCGACGTCGTCGGGCCCGACGATGTCACTTCCCTTGGCGCTCACGGTTTCCACATCGCCGGTCTCGAGATCAAGCGCACTGATGGTGCTGCCGGCGACCTGAGCAATGTAGATACGACCGTCCGGGCCCGTCCGAATGCCGTTTGCTCCGAACAGCCGACTTGGTTGGGTCAGCCGCTCCAAACTCCATCCGTCGACGACGCCGAACGGGGCGCTGCTGGTAAAGCGAGCTGTTGCGGACAAATTGAGCCTCCAGACAATGAGAGCGAACTCGCTACTTCGACGGGAAATTTGACGATCTGCGGCAGTTCGACCATTCGTGACGTACGCCACTCTCCGGGTAACGTAACCAATAGGTCGTCAATAGCGCAAGTCTTGCTATCCTTACTAGGATTACAGTATGGTGCCGGTCACATACAAAGAAGGAGTGCTGTGACCCCTCGACTCGACTTCGGCTATCTCTACGACTTCCGCAACCCCCGCCACTGTGAGCGGCCTTGGTCTGACGTGTACGCGGAAACTCTCGATGTCATCGCTTGGTCCGAGACCGTTGGGTTCTCGGGCGCCTGGGTTCCGGAACACCACAATGCCGGCGACGGTTACCAACCGGCACCGATGGTTGCGCTCGCCGCGATCGCCGCGCGCACCAATACTCTGCGACTGGGTTCTGCTGTGTCCCTCGGTCCGCTTTACCATCCCCTTCGTTTTGCCGAGGAGTGCGCCGTTCTCGACATCCTCTCGCGCGGCCGAGCTGAGATGTCACTGGGAATCGGTTATCGCCGATCCGAATACGACGCCTTTGGCCTCGACTTCAAGACCCGCGGCAAGCGTTTCGACGAATTCCTGCACATCGTGCGTGCACTCTGGGCGGGCGAGACCGTGAACTTCGAGGGGCGTCACTTCACGGTGAAGGACGCAAAGATAATGCCTCCGGCACCTCGCGGACGGGTCCCGCTCTACATCGGCGGATTCGCCGACAAGGCACTCGAGCGGGTCGCCAAGTACGCCGACGGATACTTCGGTAACGAAGAGTTCTGCGACAGTTACGCCGCAAAACTCCAAGAACAGGGTAAGGACCCGGTCAAAGCCCGCATCCGCATTCAGGGACTGTTCTACGTCGTCGCCGAAGATCCAGAGAAGGCGATGGAGGAACTGGCCCCCTACTACCACCACGTCAACAACAGCTACGGCGAGTGGCTGAACGAGGACAATGCCATCGGCTTCGACGATGCCGCGCTCAAGCCGATGAGTCTTGATGACTTCAAAACGAGCGGAATTCTGGAGATCGCGACGCCGGACAAGGCCATCTCGAAGTTCGAGGACCTGCAGGAACGCACGAAGGCCGAGCACTTCATGATGATGATGCCGGCCGGGCTGCCGGCAGAACGTTTCATGGAGTACGCGCAGGTGTTCGCGGACAAGGTGATTCCTGCTTTCCGCTAGTTCTTTCCCAGGGGGAGGGATACAGTCACGCCGAGATTCTTCGAGAGCAAGGGAAGTTTCCTGGTCTCCAGGGTCGACCCGGGAGACCAGGTTCAATCCTTCTGCGCCACCGGTCGAGTTTCCTCGATCCCGGCCTGCGGCAACTACTGCTGGTGCATCCGGAAGCCGAGCTCGAGTTCTTCTTCGCTACCCGCATACCGATACGGGGCAAAGTCCGTAAGACCTTCCGGGGCCCATCACCTCATCGTCGATAAAGCACTCACCGGTGGCCCCGCCGGCTGCATTGGTGAGCAACACATAACCTAATGGGAGCTACCGACCCCACGACTGTGGCAAGGTTCGGTGTAGGTGGCGACCGGTGGGATAACACTCTCAAGACCAGGCGTGGCCGTCCCCGAGCAGTCGGGCTGATGCCTGAACTCAGACCATGTACCCACCGGTCGTGAGGAAAGCGGGGATCGCTGATGGGATGACGTACCCCGATGCCGTGGCGTGTCGGTGAGTACTCGAGCCATTAGGTCGCCGACTGCTTTCCTCCGCTACCGGACCGACAAATAGTGGATAGCAGCCTGTTCGGAGGGTCACTCCATGTTGTTCATCGGCGATGACTGGGCGGAAGGGCATCACGACATCGAGGTCGAAGACGACGTCGGCCGCCGGTTGGCGCGGATACGGCTGCCCGAGGGCGTCGAGGGGCTGGCCCGACTGCACGAGGTGGTAGCCGAACATCTCGATCCCGACAGCACCGACAGCAGTAACCTCCCCGAGGGTGCGGTGGTGGTCGGGATCGAAACCGATCGTGGGGTGTGGGTGTCGGCGCTGCTGGCCTGTGGCTATCAGGTCTATGCGATCAACCCGATGTCGGCGGCACGATATCGGGAACGGCACGGCACCTCGGGAGCCAAATCCGACGCCGGCGACGCTCACGTTCTCGCCGAGATCGTCCGGCCGGACCGCGGCCATCACCGCCAGGGACTCCCCGCAGGTCGAGGCTGTGAAACTGCTTGCCCGCGCGCACCAGGGATTGATCTGGGATCGAACCCGGCACCTGCAGCGGATGCGGTCGGCGTTACGCGAGTACTTCCCGGCCGCATGACCGCGTTCGACAACCTCGCCGCCCCGGACACCCTGGCATTGCTGCGCAAGGCTCCCGATCCGGATCGCGCAGCACGCTTGAGCACCGGGCAGATCACCGCGGAACTGGCCCGGGCACATCGGCGCGGGGACCGCACCGCCAAGGCCACCCGCATCCGCGATGCGCTGCGGGCACCGGCGCTGCGGCAGCCCGCTGCGATCGAACATGCCTACGCGGTCGTCGTCGCCGGACAAGCCCGCATGCTCGAGCATCTGGTCGAGCAGATCGATGAGCTCGAGCAGGAGGTGAAGCGCAGTTTTCGCCGGCACCCGGCCGCTGACATCGTCCGCAGCTGTCCCGGACTGGGGGACGTGCTGGGCGCGCCATGATGGCCGACCTCCCGGGCTCGCAGCGCGTCGTAATAGGCGCGAGCGCCCGCCAGGACTCTGAGTACATGGGTTGTACGCGATTGCGCACCTTGCGGAGGTGCTGACGGTCCCGGGCATCACCGCGGCCCAGCGTTGGCGGTAGGCACGAAGGTGGTCGAGCAACACTATCGATCACGTTCCCATCCGGTCGGGCAGGTATGTCGCGATCTCGGGAAAGAAGAGCAGGATAAGGCAGACCACGATAGCCACCGGCATGAACCATGCAACTCCCCGGAATACGTCACCAAGCGAGATCGACTGCCCCTGGTTGACTTCGGGGTCCTGTACCAACTTGTGCAAGACGAAGGACAACATGCCCACGGGCGGCGTCAGGACCGACAGTTCAGCCATGAAGACGACGAATACACCAAACCACAGCGCCGAGATGTCCAAGGCCGGCAACGTCGGAAGAATCAGCGGGACCGTCAGCAACATCATCGAGAGGGGGTCCATGAACATACCCATTACCAGGTACGCCACCATGAGTACGAGCAGGAACTGCACACGGTCGAAGCCCAACTCAGTGACCCAGTTGGTGAAGGCCGGGCCGATCCCGGAGATTGCCAGCAGACGGGAGAATGCATAGACCCCCACGGTCAGCAGGAAGATCACACCAGCGGTAGCAACCGTTTCGGTGGCTGCGCTGCTGATCGCCCGCGCCGGATGGTCCTTGCGCCGGTACCACAACGTCAACAGCAACGCTCCGAGCGCGCCCGCAGCACCAGCCTCAGTCGCCGTCACCACGCCGCTGAACATCCCGCCCAGCACCAGCCCGATCAGTACGGGAACTGGCCAGACCTTCAGCAAGGTAATGATCCGGCCGGACCAGGGAAGTAACGGGGGCCTGTCGTGTCCACCGGCGAGTGCTGGACGGGCGACCGCCAAGGCCACGATCGTGGTGCCGAAGCACGCCGCAACCACCAGGCCGGGCAAGACGCCGGCGATCAGCTGCGGCCCTACGGGGACCTGCGCGATGCCGGCGAAGATGATGAGGTAGAGACTGGGAGGGATTAGCTGTCCCGGCAAGCTGGCGACGGCAACGGCTCCCAGCGTATACCGCTTGTTGTAGCCGGACTTGAGCATCTCGGGAATGCCGACCCTGGCCAACGCATAGGTGCTGCCGATCGTAGACCCGCTGATCGCGGCGAGGCCGGTGCCGGCGGCATTGGTGCTAAACGCCAGGCCACCGGGCAACCAGCTGAGCCACTGCCGCCCGGCGTCATAGAGCTTCTCGGTGAGGCGCGACTTCCACAGCAAGAGGCCCATAAGGACGTACATCGGGATCGCGCTGAGTTCCCAGCTGCTCACCTCCTGATAGGGCAGCGACGAAAGCAGCGACTCGACAGGCATCGGTCCACGGACCGCGTACAAGCCGATCACCGAGGCGGTCACCATGGCGACGGCGATCGGCACCTTGAGGAACATCAGCACCAGCATCAACACGATCGCGCAGCCGCCGACGACCTCCGATTCGAACGGCCCGAACATCAGTGCCGTCACGCCGATGATCAGGCTTGCTGCTAGAAACCGGACAAGCCAAGAACCCTGCGGTCGATTACCGCTTCGAGGCTCTGCCTCGACGGACTTCGGCACTTCTAAAGTTGGAGAGCTGTCGGTCATGATACTGGTTCCTCATCAGGCGTTTTGTAGTGAGGCTCAGTTGGTCCTGGTCCAGCCAGGTCGAGCTGAGCGGCGGGGTCACGGGCTTCGCGCACCTGGGCGACGGCCTCGGTGATGACCAGGACCGCTAGGGCCATGAAAGAGAATGGGACGATGAAGGTCACCGGCCAGATCACCACCCCGGTCACCCCACCGGTCGCGGCGATAGCGCGGTTGTCGAGCGCCTCGAGCCAGCCGAACCAAGCGAAGGCTGAGTAAGCGACCGCCGCCAGCAGGAGTCCGAGCACGTCGAGCTCCCGCTTGTTGATGCTTGGCAAACGGTCGAACAGCACCCGCGCCTCGATGTGATCGCCTCGACGCTGTGCAACGACGAAACCGATGAACGCCACCGCTGGGAGATACCAGTAGCCGACGTACTCGTTGGTCCCCGTGATCGGCTGATTGGCGAACGACCGCATGAGTGCGTTCGCGACGACATGTAGCATCATCACCATAAGCGTGATAGCCGCAACCGCCTCCAGGGCTTGGCTACTGACGCGCCTCAAGGGACCGATCATCCGTGATTTCATCCGAGCCTCTCTTTTCTGGCCGATACTCAGTAACCGCGGCCTGCCCCGGTCAAGTCCGTCGCGTCGCTGGTTCAGCGCCACCCACCGGGTGTCCGTCGGAAGGCCCGAGCGTCGGGACATCATGCTCGTGGACCAATTCTCTACGGCGAGCCGGCGTCAACTGGGCCGTCGAGCCGACATCACGTTCTCCCAAAGCCGATCGAGGTACGGCTCCAGGTCGAGGGCGTCGCGCTCATACGTCTTCGCGAAGTCGTTGTAGGAAACGTCCTCGTACCCAAGCTCATTGAGGATCGTGGCCCACTCGTCCGCCGAGTCCTTCGCCGCCTGCGTGAACGCATTGCCGTCCGAGATGCCATCGGTCTCCGCGACGCCCTTGATCAAGGCCTCATTTTCGGCCTGAAGCGCCGTACTGGCGTCTCTGTCGAGCTCGCTCACCTGCCCACCGGCCTCCACGGCGGTGTCAATCGCATGCTTGGTCCCGTCCAGGAGGGCCTGGAGGTACTCCTCGACGAGAACCCTGCTCTGGTCGTGAAGGAGCTGCCGCGCGACGGTCGGTAGCTGCTGCCAGCGGGCCGCGTTGAAGACAATCGAGTTCACGCTGCTGCCGAAAGCCGACTCCGAGTCGACGACTATGTGCGGAGCCTGAGGCACGAAACCGACGACGTCCGCAGACAGAAGTGTGCTCATGCTGCAATCGACGGTCCCGCGCTGCAGCCCTTCGAACATTTCGGACATGACCATCGAAACTGGCGTCGCTCCCAATGCCTCGACCTGTTGGGCGCCCTCCTCTCCGGAAACGCGGACCTGGGCTCCTCTCAACTCATCCAGACTGGATCGCTCAGACGAGCAGGCCAAAACGGAACCGTCCTGAGGCATCACCGGGAGAAGGATCTCGAGGCCCATAGCTTCGAACTCGTTGACGATGTCGTCAGTCGAGTATGTCGCCTCCGCCAGGACCGGCAACGCCTGGAGTGCGCCCACGACCGGGCTGGGCTCGAGAACGATACTGGTAGTCGCCAGCGCGCTGCCACCGGGAAAACGAGCCGGATCGTACTGCGGCACGACATAACCGAAGTCCATCGTGCCATCGCTGATCGCGGTCGGCGCCCGGTCGAGAGGCGCCAGGCCGCTGCTGTACGTGATGTCGATCTTGATTTTGCCTCCGGACCACGCCTCAACCGCCGCCTTGTACTTCTCGGTGACGACGCTGACGGACTGTCCCGGCGGCGCGGCTGTCTGCGTAGTCAGCGTGATCTCATCCATGTCGGCGAAAGCAGCGACGAAGTCCTCCTGGGTCGCGCCTGCCGGAAGACCCTCTCCCCCAGACGAATTGCTTGCCACACTCCCGGAGCACGCGGAGACCAGCGACAAGCCGGCGATCGCTCCCAACGCGCAAATTCGCACTCCTGTGCGCGTACTCCACAAAAAGTTCATCCGCATCTCGAACTCCACCGTTCCGCGCGTAAGACGGGCCATCGTCCGACCACAGCCGATGCTGGGCGGCGCCAATCGCCACGCTTTCCTTATGAACATTGCTATGCTTGCATAATTATTAGCATTTAGTTTCGGCGACGACAACGTTCCCGACCGGCCGGCCCGGCCGAGCTCCTGGGATATCGAGGCGCATCGCGAACCGCCCGTGAGGTCGCAGCAACACGAGGGGGCGGCCACCCACCACGGAAGGACACGTATGGATCTGGATCGCGTGACCACCACCAGCCCGATCTCCGACGACGGAGAGCTCCGCCTGGCACTGAGGACCCTGGCAGATGTCGAGGCGATCAAGTCGCTCGCGGCTCTTTACGCGACAGCCGTGGACGACCACGACCTGAAGACCGTCATACGCTGCTTCGACTCCGACGGTAGCTTCACTCGCAACGGGGAGACCGTGACCGGACATCAGGCGCTGCGGACGTACTATCGCGGCCTGATGGACTATTACTCGGTGACGTTGCACTCCCCCGGCTGGCATGTCGTCACGGTCGAAGCGAGGGGTTCCGCTCGAGGCCTGCAGACCGGCCACGCCGAGTCCGTGCTCAATGGTGAGCTGATACGTGCGGCATATCGCTACGACGATCGCTATCTTCGCCGCCAGGATGGTCGATGGGTGTTCGCGGCAAGGACCCTTTCACTCATGTACGTGCTGCCAGAGGACCAGATGTCTACGGGTTTCCGAGACGAAATGAGGATCCGCGTTCCGGGCACCACGCCACGGGTCGCGGACTACCCGGAGCCACTCCACGCGCGGCACGACTGCCACTCCTGAGCCGCGGCACTTGCTGAGCACCACCTCTGCCTTCCACTACGAGCTGCGCCACCAGGGCAGCCAGACAGTCAACCTTCTTGTCGACGCGACAAGAAGCGGTGGCCGAAGGGTGCGATGGAAGCATCACACCGCCCTGCGTTGGTACTGCAACGACAGTTTGTAACCAGCCCTGCACTTATGATCTTGGTGCAGTCGGAAGTGCTGGAATGGTCAGCAGGGCTCACAGCGCTCTGCGGTCGGTTCGCGCACCGCTTCTCGCGGGTGGACTCACGGCGGCGGATGGCGACCTCGGTCCTCGACCCCGGTTCTTGGACACGCTGAAATCAGCATCCTCTGGGGATGCGAGATGATCTTCAGTCATGTCAGGAAAGAACTACTCGGAGGAGGCCCTACGCCAGGCCCTCGAGTTGTACGAGTCCACGCCGGGCGCGACGATCCGAGGTAACGCCGCTGACCTCGGGGTCGTACGCGGCACCCTCACCCACTGGACCGACCGGGGCGGGACCGGCACAAAATCAACCAAGCTCACCACCGAATATCACCGCCGAGCTCAACGACTACCGCTGGTGCATCCAGAAGTCGAGTTCGAGTTCTTCTTCGCTACCCGCATACCGATACGGGGCAAAGTCCGTAACACCTTCCGAGGCCAGCACCTCATCGTCGATGAAGCACTCACCGGTGGCCCCGCCGGCTGCATTGGTGAGCAACACATAAGCCGCATCACGCATAATGTCGGTCTTGCGGCTCTTGGCGGTCAATTCCTCGCCGAGAACGTTTCGCACGGCTGCGGTATCGATGGTCGTCCGCGGCCACAACGAGTTCACCGCGATCGAGTCGCCTTGCAGTTCACGGGCCAACCCGATCGTCACCAGGCTCATCGAAAACTTGGAAATGGTGTACGCCGTGCCGATGTTGTCGAACCACTCGGGTGCAAGGTTGATCGGCGGCGACAACGTCAAGACGTGTGCGTTGTCCGAGCGACGCAGGTGCGGTATCGCTGCCTTGGTCAGAGCAAACGTACCCCGGGCATTGACGTCCAGCATCAGATCGTACTTCTTCATACTGATGTGCTCGGTGGGCGACAAGTCCAGGGCGCTGGCATTGTTCACGACGATGTCAAGGCCTCCGAACTGGCTCGCAGTCTGATCGATTGCCGCCTGTACGGACTCGTCATCGCGGACATCCCCGACGATTGGCAGCGCGTGCCCTCCGGCCTCTTCGATCGCTTTGGCGGCCGTGAATATGGTGCCGGGTAGCTTCGGATGCGGGGTCGACGTCTTCGCCAGCAATGCGACGTTTGCCCCGTCCTGGGCGGCCCGGATCGCGATCGCCTCTCCGATTCCTCGACTGCCCCCTGAGATGATCAGGGTGCGTCCGGCCAGAGATCTATTCGATGCGCTACTCATCTTCCCCTTGCCTCTGTTGTTTCTGTCGACGGCCGAACGTTCATGATGTCAAGCCGTGGTAATGATGTCCGACGAGTTCGACTGCGCAACATCTGCTTCGATCAACGCACCGATCTCCTCGGGGCTGTACCCGAGCCTTCTCAGAACTCGCCGGGTGTCGGCTCCTCGATCCCGAGGAGAAGTCACCACTTTCCCGGGCGTTCGGCTGAGTTTGATCGGTATGCCGACCGATCGATGACCATCTTTGTCCACCACCATCTTCCGGTGGAGGATATGGGGATCTTGCAACGCTTGCGCAACGTTGTTCACCTGTGACGCAGGTACACCGAGCGCCAGGAGTTCTTTTGCAAGAACACTCGCCGTCCGACCATCGATGGCTTGCGCCAGCAAGATTCGTAGAGCATTCCTGTTCCGAACACGATCGGAGTTCGTGGCAAATCGCGGATCCAACGCGACCTCGGGAATCTCGAGTAGGGAGGTGAGTCTCTCAAATTGACGATTATTTCCCGCGCCGATGAAGACTTGACCGTCCGCGGCATCGAAGGTGTCATACGGCGCGATCGTCGGATGCGCCGATCCGGTGCGTTGCGGAACCCGACCATCACCGAGATGTGAGTGTGAATGCGGGTGCAGCAGCGACACCGCGGTGTCGACCAGAGTGCAGTCCACGAGCTGGCCCAATCCGGTGCGAGTCCGATCGTTGAGCGCCAGGAGAATTCCGGAGAATGCGTAGACACCGGTCACCATGTCGACGATCGGCACGCCGACACGCAATGCCGGACCGTCGGACTCTCCATTGATGCTCATCAACCCGCTGTAGGCCTGTACAACGGCGTCATATCCGGGCATCGCGCCCATCGGGCCGTCGATACCGAAGCCCGTGATGCGACACTGAATCAGCTCGGGAAACTGTTCGCGCAGCATCTGATCGGAGTATCCCCACTTCGCCAGGGTTCCTGCCTTGAAGTTCTCGACCAAGACGTCGGCCTGCGAGATGAGCCGCCCGAGGACACGCTGGCCGTCCTCGGTCCGAAGGTCGAGGCTCACGTTCGTCTTGTTCCGATTGATTCCGCTGAAGTACGCGCTCATCGTCTCGCTCACAAACGGTGGTCCCCACGTGCGCGTTTCATCGCCGGCGGGTGGTTCAACCTTGATCACCTCGGCGCCGTGGTCGGCGAGCATCTGTGTACACAAAGGCCCAGCCAAAACTCGCGATAGATCGAGAACGCGAAGACCGGCAAGGCTTCCATGGGGTGACGGGAGTGCGTTCAACACGGGTCCCTTCGTTCGATGGGATGGTGTTCTGGCATTTACTCAGTACGACTTAGGCAGGCCGAGAACGTGGTTGGAAATGTAGTTCATCACCATCTCCTGGCTGACCGGAGCAATGCGGAGGATCCGAGACTCACGGAAATATCGCTCCACATGGTACTCACGTGCGTAGCCCATCCCGCCGTGTGTCTGAATCGCTTGATCGGCGGTGTTGAAGCCGGCGTCGGCGCACAACCACTTGGCCATATTCGCTTCACGCCCGCACGGCAAGCCGTTGTCGTAACGCCACGCAGCGTTCCGTGCCATCAATTCTGCCGCGTCCAACCGCGTGACCGCCTCGGCCAACGGGAACGCCACACCTTGATTCTGACCAATGGGCCGATCGAAGACCACTCGGTCCTTCGCGTACGTGACGGCCCGGGCCAGCGCGGCCCGGCCGATGCCCAGAGCTTCGTGCGCGAGCAGAATTCGTTCTGGATTCAGTCCGTCGAGAAGGTATTTGAAGCCCTCGCCCTCCTCGCCTACTCTGGCGCTGTCCGGGACGAAGTAGTCATCGATGAAGACCTCATACGATGACACAGCGTTGCGGCCCATCTTCGGAATGGCTTTCAAAGTGACGTGCTCGGGATCGATGTCGATGAGGAACAGTGTCATCCCATCGGTAGATCGCTCGACCTCGTTGCGCTTGGTGGTGCGGGCGATGAGGATCATCTTCGTCGAATCACCGGCTTTGGTGATCCATACCTTCCGCCCATTGATGATGTAACCCTTGTCGACCTTCTCGGCAAAGGTTGTGATGTTGGTGGTGTCGGTGCCCGCGTTCGGCTCGGTCACTCCGAAACACACATGCAACGAGCCTTCCGCCGCGGCCGGGAGTATTTCCCTACGAAGCTCCTCGCTGCCGTGTTTAACTATGGTGTTAAGACCGAAGATCGTCAGATGCATCGTACTGCAGCCGTTCATGCCGGCACCTGATGCTGCGATCTCCTCGAGGAGCAGTGCTGCCTCGAAGATCCCGAGCCCGCCGCCGCCGTATTCTTCGGGAATCGCGATTCCCAACCATCCGTCGGCAGCAAACTTGCTATAGAACTCCCAAGGGAATTCGCCTTTTTCGTCCTTGTCGGCCCAGTATTCATCGGAGAAGCTCCGGGCGAGTTCCCTCGCCCCGGCGCGCATTCGTTCCTGGTCTTCGGTCAATTCGAAATTCATGATGTGATCCTTTCGGGGCGGTCGTTCATCGCATCGAAGGTCGCCCAAGCCACGAGGAACTGCTCGAAACATTGACGACGCTGTCACCGTGATGTTCGATGATGAACGCTTGAGTGGCTTCCAGATGTGCCCGGGCCAGCCGTTTCGCCTCACCGGGCCGCCCGGCCTCGATTTCGTCGACGATCCGCCGATGCGCGCACACAACATCGCTTTCGAGGGCCGAACTCGGGTAACTGCCCTTTCGCGTGGTCGCGACAGCCCACGCCTGCTCCTGGGCCGACCACAGGGCGACGTAACTGCCCACTGCCGAGCGGATCACCGGATTCGGGGTGAACGAGACGATGAGCCGGTGAAAGTCGCGCCCGGATTGAGTGAAAACCACGCCGTCGTTCATTGTCTGCTCGGACATCTCAACACAGCGCCGAAGGGCCGGTACCACCACTTCGGCACGGTCTTCCCGTGAAGCACAGGCCTCCGCACAGTTCGGCTCGAGCATCTGAAGCCCTACAGCAAGGTCGCGCAAGGTCACTCGCGCCGACTGGAGGGACAGACCGATATGATAGGCCGCCTGCGCCTCATCCGGTCGATGCACGTCTGCGCCGCCGACCTTCCCTCGCCGCACCGTCACCAAACCCTCGGTCTCGAGGATCCGTAGCGCCTCCCTGATAGAGGGATGACTCACACCGAATTCTCTGACCAGTTGCTCTTGGGTCGCAAAACTGTATTGGTCATCGGCAAAGATGCGCTCGCGCAACTCCGCTGCCACGGTTTCCGCGATGCGACGATGTGGAATCCGGCTGTTCCGCGCCGCCGTCACGGTTCAGACATCTTGTTACCACCCCGGACAGTCACACATAGACCGGGACTGTGCTGCCCGTGAGACAGCGGCCCGGATGTCATCGGGCCGTCCATCCACCGTCTACGACAATCGTTTGTCCTGTCACGTACGACGCCATATCGCCCGCGAGCCACACTACGGCGCCGACGATGTCGTCCGCCGTACCCTGCGTCGGCAGAGGGGTGTTTCGGCGCAGATATTCGGATGCGCGTTCACTGTCGTACAGGGGTCCAGTGATCTCGCTACGGAAGAACCCCGGAGCCACGGTGTTGACCCGAATGGAATGACGCGCCCACTGGACGGCCAATTCGACGGTGAGACCCGACAAACCGGCTTTGCTCGCGGCATACGACGCCTGTGGGATCCCGGGTATCCCGACCCTCCCACTGATGGAGGAGATGTTTACGATGGATCCTCTGCCCGCGGCCACCATGTGGGGAAACGCTGCTTGCGCCAATAAAAATGGCGCCGCCAGGTTGAGATCGAGTGTCTGACGAATTGCCTCGATCGGTTCGGATTCGGCCTTCTCCTCGGTGAACATGCTGCCCGCGGCATTGATCAAGATCTCCGGCGGACCCAACGCCTCGACGACCTCAGGGACGACCGAGGCGACCTGCTCGAGCACAGAAAGGTCACGGGCTACCGCAACACCGCCTATCCGTTCCACCAGACCGGCGAGTCTGTCAGCACGACGAGCCACGACGGCGACCCGGGCCCCGGACTTCGCCAGCGCCTCCGCGACTGCAACCCCGAGTCCGGACGAAGCTCCGGTAACGACCGCCACACGTCCGTCGAGGCCAAGCGTGGATGCTTCGGTAGGGCAATTCGTCATGCCGGATCCTTTGCTGTCGATGTCGATGTCAATTGTGCACTGACGAACTCGGCGAGACCTGATCGCGGAACCTTGCCCATTGCATTGATTGGAAGAGCTTCGACCTGGGTCCAGACCTCGGGGACCTTATACGGAGACAATTTCTGCCGGCACAATTCTGCGAGTGCGTCCGTGTCGATCGGCCCCACGCCTTCGAATGCTGCCGCCACCCGCTCTCCGAGGCGATCGTCGGGCACGGGGTAGACGACAACCTTGGTGATATCCGGATGGGTCGAAATGACCCGCTCCACCTCGAGGGGATATATGTTGGCACCACCACGGATTATGACCAGCTTCTTACGATCCAGAACGGTCAACCACCCGTTCTCGTCGACCGTGCCCATGTCGCCGGTGGCGATGACTGACGACTCTGTCGGACGCACGCCACCGTTCTCCCAGTACCCGAGCAGCGGCCGCCACACATCAGCAAACGGTCCGACCTCGGTTGACGTTATCCGCAGTTCGCCGAGCTCGCCCGCGGGCAACCTCACACCGTCGTCGTCATACGCTGCCACGTCGTACTGGGGTAACACCTGGCCGCTGCTCCCCTCCCGCCAGTCCGCCCCGACCGGATCGATCGACACGACCGTCGGCGCCTCTGTCAACCCGTAAGTGGCGCGCGGGATCAGCCCGTACCTTTCTGCGAACTCGCGCCGTAGCGCATCGGAGGTGTCGGCGCCGCCGCTCCACACCTCTCGCAGCGAGGACAGATCGACGTCATCTCGCCGGGCCAAATCGTAGAGCTGCGCGGGTGCACCATTCCACAAGGTGATCTTGCGCGACGCGATCCAATCTGCGACACCGGAAGCATCGCGGCGGTTCATGATCACACAGCATCCACCGACCTGTGCGGTCAGAAGTGTCGACAGCACCATCAGGTTGAGAATCGTCAGCGGAAAGCTGTCACCTTTGCGCAGATCGGGTCCCCAACCGCGAGAATGCGCCAGCGCGGCACCGGGCAACAGCATGTTCCGCTGGCTGTGGACAACTGCCTTCGGCCGACCAGATGTACCGCTGGTGAAGGCAATTCCCGCAGGTGCATCGATGTCGTGCTCCACCGACGGCGCAGACTCATCAGAGGCGAGAAGCTCGGCCCACCGATCGAGGTCCACTCTGCCCGCACTCTTCAGTCGGTACTCGGGGCCGGCGAGCACCAACATCGGCTCACAGAGATCCCGAATGTGCTCCTGCTCGCCCTCCGACAACGCTTCTCCGACACCGGTCCAGACCGCTCCGATTCTCTGGGCACCGTGGAACGCGGCAACGATGTCCAGGTCGTTGGGCAGACATGCTGCCACCCGATCCCCCGGACGTACGCCGAGTTTCCACATCGCGCCGGCCGCCCGCCGTGCCTGCTCATCGAGCTCGCGGTAACTCCACACCCCGGAGATCGCCTCGACGGCTGGGGAATCCGGTCGGTCCGCAAGCGCGGCATCGAGCACCCGATCGATAGTCCTCAATTTCTGCACAACCTCACGCTTCCGTTATCTTCATGATGCTTGAACACATCAAGCGACGTCACCGACCGGCCGCCACCGAGGCGTCGGAGAGACCTTCGTCCCGGATCGAAACCTTCAGAGGGAAGTGGCACGCCGCGAAATGGCCCGGTTCGATTTCTCTGATCTCCGGCTCTTCTTCGGCACATCTACTCCGTGCAGATGGGCACCTCGTGCGGAAGCGGCAGCCACTGGGCGGATCCAGAGGTGACGGCAGATCTCCGCTGAGGGTGAACTCTTGCACCGGAGCTTCGGGATCCGGTTCCGGGATGGACTTGATCAGGGCCTGCGTGTACGGATGCACCGGTGAGGTGAACAGATCGTCGGAACCGGCGACCTCACAGATCTTTCCGAGATACATCACAACAACGCGGTCACTCACGTTCTTGACAACGGCAAGGTCGTGCGCAATGAACAGCAGCGTCAGCCGGTAACGCTTCTTCATGTCCTCGAGAAGGTTGATTATCTGCGCCTGCACCGACACGTCCAGGGCCGAAACTGGCTCATCGCAGATCACGATCTCTGGATCGAGAACCATCGCACGCGCAATCGAGATCCGTTGACATTGCCCACCCGAGAACTCGTGGGGTCTGCGGTCCGATGCAGTATCGGCATCCAGGCCAACACGATCGATCATTTCCAAGGATCTCTTGGTGACCTCGTCCTTGCTCAGACCACCTTGAATCCGCAAACCTTCCGCGATGATGTCCTTCACCTTTCGCAAGGGGTTCAAGGACGAAATCGGGTCCTGGAAGATCATCTGCAGTTTCCGGCGATGTCGCCGCAGTGCAGTACCCGACGTACCCAGCAGGTCGGTGCCATCGACCAGGACCTGCCCGGACTTGGGCGGCGGCAACTGCATAATTGCCTTAGCCACGCTGGACTTTCCGCAACCCGACTCCCCCACGAGCCCGATGGTCTCTCCGCGACGGGCATCCAAGCTCACGTCGGAGACCGCAAAGACACGGTCACCGTCTTTCCCGCGGTACTCCACGGTCAGATTTCGAATACTGAGAACGACATCGCCGTCGTCCCGCAGATGAGCAGTTCCACTGCCGGCCATCAGATCACGCCCCTCGAGTCGAGCTCGGTACCGGCCGCGGTGGTACCCGCAGCCGCGTTGACCGCACGGGCCGCCTCGCCCTCCGGAGTTCCCAACGGGAAGAAGCACGCCACAGAATGGTCGCTTCTGTCGTCGGACACCGAAAGTAAGGGCGTCTCCACCAAGCACCGCGCCTGCGCTGACGGGCACCTCGGGGCGAAGCTGCATCCGGGCGGGGGATCGATGATCGTCGGTGGCCGACCCGGAATCGAAGGGAGGTAGGTATGGCTCGGATTCGCCAGCCTCGGAATGGCATCGATCAGCGCCCGGGTGTACGGGTGGCGCATGTGTGCGAACAGTTCGCGTGTCGGGCCCTTTTCCACCACCCTGCCCGCGTACATCACAGCAATCGTGTCCGCGCGGCCGGCCACCACTCCCAGATCGTGCGTAATCAGGATCATTGCCATGTTCGACTTGACCTGCAGGTCGTGGAGCAGATCGAGGATTTGTTGCTGCACCGTCACATCGAGCGCGGTAGTCGGTTCGTCTGCTATCAACAATTTCGGACTGCACGAGATTGCGAGCGCTATCGTCACCCGTTGACGCATACCACCGGACAGGTTGTGCGGATACTGATCAAAGCGCTTGAGCGGCTCAGGGATTCCTACCTGCGTCAACAAACGTATGACGGTTTCCTTCGCAACTTGCCGGTCGAGACCGAGATGGTAACGCACCGTCTCCGACAGCTGTTCACCGATAGTCATCACCGGTGTCAGGGACGTCATCGGGTCCTGAAAAACCATCGAGAGGTCGACACCCCAGAGGTGCTGGTTCTTCTTTCTCGACACGGTTACCAGATCAGTGCCGGCAAATCTGATCCGGCTACCGTCCCGCACCTGCGCGCTGGGCGCGAGAATTCGCATGATCGCACGGGACAGAACAGATTTACCGGACCCGGATTCGCCGACGATCCCCAACGTCTTGCCCGCCTGCAGCTCGAGGTCTACACCATCTACGGCACGTACGAGGCCACGGGGTGTATCGAACCAGACTCGGAGGTCCGAAATCTCGAGGAGATTCGACTGCTCGACCGAAGGCGCCGCAACCTCAGCCTCGTCGACCGCTGTCCTACCACTGCTCATCATATGGCCGACTCCTTACCGATCCGACCCCGCGCCCAATCACCGAGTCTGTTGAATGAAAAGACTGTGAGAAAGAAGAACAGGGAGGGGACCAGTACCAGATGTGGATATTCACGAAGGTACTCACGACCTTCTGCGAGCATGCCGCCCCAGCTCGGCGTAGGCGGCGGAACGCCCAACCCCAAGAAGCTCAAGCTCCCCTCTGCAACCACGAGAGTAGCCATCACGACCAAAGCGAGCGACATCACGGGCAACATGACATTGGCGAGAAGTTCGCGTGTCAGTATTCGAATCGGACTTGCACCGAGTGCTTTCGATGCGGTGACGAACTCTCGATCAGAGAACGCGATGGTATTCGCTCTCGCAACACGGGCGAAGTTCGGGATCCCCAAAAGTGCGAGACCGATCACCAACGTCGAAAGCGAGGGACCGAGCGCAGCTACGAGCGCGATCAAGAAGATCAACGCGGGGAATGACAACAGGAAGTTGATGAGAACCGAGATCACGGTATCGACAGCTCCGCGCAGATAGCCGGCGAGCATACCGATCGTGACGCCGATGACCATAGCTACTGCGGTACCGCCGATGGCTACGGTCATCGACACTCGAGCACCGAAGATGCATCGGGACAAGATGTCTCGCCCGAGCGGGTCGGTGCCCAACGGGTGAGAGCTGAAACCTGGTGCAGCATTGAACGTGTCGCTCAACTCGTTGGGGTCGGGGAAGGGCAACCAGTTCGCCGCCAGCGCGGCAAATACCACGAGCCCGATCCACACCGCCCCCAGTAGGGCACCGTAATCATGACGACGTCGCCGAGACCGCCTCGGACGGTCGATACGTCGTTTGCCGGGCACCAGTATCGGCTTGGCGGATTCGCTGCCCCGTTGAATGAGGTCGGTCATGATGCCTGCACCTTTCGAACTCTCGGATCGAGCCATGGATACGCCGAGTCGACAATGGTGTTCAATACCAAATAGATGACTGCGCTGAGGAGGACGATGGCCTGCACCACGATAAAGTCCCGCGACAAGATCGAGTTCACCACCAAGGAGCCCATGCCCGGGAGCGAGAAGATCAGCTCGACGATGACGGTGCCACCGATCAGCCGCCCGATCACCACACCGGATACGGTGACCAGAGAAAACGACGACTGGCGGAGTGCATGGCGGACGAGAATCCGCCATGTGGGCAAACCGCGCGCACGCGCGGACAGCACGTGATCTTGCTGGAGCGTTGTGATCATGTCCCCCTTGAGAATCCGGGTGAACAAGACGCATTCGCCGGCCGCCAAGGTGAGCACAGGCAGGATCAGGTACTTGATGTGCTCGATCGGATCCTCAGAAAATGGCACCCATCCCAGAATCGGTAGCACCCCTAGCTGCACGCCGAAGACGAAGACCAGCAGGATTCCGAGGACAAACGAAGGTATGGCCAAGGTCGCCGAGGTCGCCGCCGTGGCAACCTTGTCGAACTTGCCTCCCTGACGGTACGCCGACCAGACGCCGACCGGGATCGAGACGACAAGCGCCACGCTCATCGACACAACTGCAAGTTCCAGGGACACCGGGGCGCGTTCTGCGATCAACGCCATCACATCGTTGTTCGTCGCTAGAGACATCCCGAAGTCACCTTGAACGATTCCACCGATCCAAGACAAATAGCGGTCGAGCAGCGGTTCATTCAGCCCGTAGAGTTCGCGTGCCGCCTCTCGCACGTCCTCCGGCGAGCCGGGAGGAACCAGACTGTCCACGGGGTCACCGGGAATCAGCTCCAGCAGAAGGAAAACTGCCACACTGACCATCCAGACCAGTAAGAGGAAGTTCGCCACTCCGATAAGTATGCGCTTGATGGATCTTCCACTCACGTCTAGATCACATCCCTTCGTTGATGTGCCACCCCCGGGTGGGAGCGACTGCCGGCCAGTCGCTCCCAATCGAATGGCAATTCGAACTATCCGGACTACTTGTTGAGCCAGACTTCGTCGACGATCACACCGGCGGCTGACGGCACCCCGATGACCTTCAGCCCTTCGACGTCCTTCTGACTGAAGATGTATCCCTCGGGGTATCGCCACGTCCGGATCGGTGCGTCCTCGGACACCACACCGTTCACCGTCTGGTACGCAGCTTTCACATCTTCTGGGTCATTTGACGTTCGCGTTGTCTCCAGCGCGGCATCGACTTCCGGATTGGAGAAGCCCGTGATGTTGTTCTTGCCGCCGGAATGGAACGTATCGTAGAGGGCATCCATCTGCTGTGAGAGCGTCGAACCCAGCACCATCTGGAAGTCACCCGCACGTCGCATCGTCTCGAGGGCCCCGTATTCCACCGGTTCGATGTTCACCGTCAGACCGTTGATCTTCTGCAACTGCGACTGGAGAACCTGCGCTACAAGAGTCAGGTCGGGGATCCCGGCATGAACGTTGAAGGACAGAGTGACATCCGACTTGCCCGTGCGACTGAGGTATGAATCGAAGATCTTCTGTGCCTCGTCGAGGTTCAGTTCCGGGTACTTACCCAGTGCATCATCACGGAACTCGCTGTCGGGTCTCAGGAAAGCGTCAGCCGAGTCGGTGCCAGGGTAGACCGCGGCGTTGATACCCTTCGGATCGATGCTCTTCTGAATGGCGAGTCGCAGGTCCGGGTCTTCGAGAACTGGATCCTCGAGATTGAGGTTCAGTCCCGTACCTCCGACCAGGGGCAGGGTATGGACGGTGAAACCTTCGGCCTCCATCGTCTTCGCGTCCTTCGATTGCGTGGACCAGGCGATATCGATCTCGCCTGCGCGCAACGCATTCAGTCGCTGATCATCGTGCTTGATGACCTTCAACACGAAGCTGTCGAGATACGGCAGGTTGGCATCCCAGTAATCGGGATTGGCAACGTATCGGGCTTCCGTGTCGCGAGTCCAGCTCTCCAGCAGGAACGGGCCCGCCCCAATGGGGGCATTACCATAATCGGCACCCATCTCCTGCATCGCGGTGGGCGACCCGATCATCCCGAGTCCTTGCGTCATCGCCCAGGGCAATTGGAAGTTGGGCGTCGCCGAGGTGACCTCGAGCGTCAGTGGATCCACCACTCGCCACGTCAACGGCGCCGCAAGTTCGGTTGCCGTCGAGAGTGTTGCCGGATCTTTGATCCGGGCCCAGTTGAACGCAACCGCCTCAGCGTCATACGGTGTGCCGTCGCTGAACTTGACACCGTCACGAAGCTTCAGGATCCAGGTGACGCCATCGGTCGATTCGAAGGACTCAGCCATTGCCGACACCATCTCGTCGCTTTCGGCGTCGTACTCCAGCAGCGTGCCGAAGATCGGTGCACACCTGTCGTAGTTGTAGGGACACCAGGCCGGATCGAGTGTCTTGGATTCGATGTTCACCGCCATGACCAGTTCTCCGCCATGTTTGGGATCACCGACCGGTCCACCGTCACTGGCCACTGTCGAAGTACCGCCACACCCGGCGACTACAGTCACGAGCACAGCGCACGGAATCATCGCTCTCCACGCTCGTCCCCACTTCACCAACATTCGGTTGCTCCTGTCGTATTTCGTCGCGCCAGCCACACGTGCCCACGTGACTTGTCTGGGTACCGCTGCGTGACAAGCGAATAGATGTTTCCAAGAGTGGCGCTACGGACTCGCACACCACATCACAGCTGAGTTGTGACTGCAGTCACAGGAGGAAGTATGCGTTATTTTATCAAGATATACAATACTAGTGATGATTACGATGATTGCCGGTCGATCAGGTACACCCGCGTGCTGCCGCCACCAGCGACTCGAGCGACGTCAACTTTCAGGATGGCGGCAAGGACAAGCTCGAGGCCGGTTGCCCTTCGCGCTCGTCACCCGAGCAGGTGATCAGTAGTCGCGATTTGACGCCCGGACACCGCGCTCCAGATATCGAGTGCCTAACAACTTTCGATGCGCTGCAGGAGAACCGAATTGAGAACGGTTCAGGGTAGCGCGCTTCAGGTAGACGTGGATGCCACTTTCCCACGTGTATCCCATCCCGCCGTGAAGTTGCATTGCCTTGCCGGCGATGTCGACTGCCATTTCCGTTGCGAAGGCTTTGGCCATCGAGGCAGCCACTGCGGATTGCTCATCCCACTCGGGAGTACACACGGCGTCAACGGCTCTGGTCACGAGTTTACGGGCGATCGTGATGTTCACCAACATGTCTGCGCACGCGTGCTTGACTGCCTGGAACGAGCCAATCTTACGATTGAACTGCTCACGCATACAGGCATATTCGACAGTCGCGTCGAGCATGGCCTCACTTATTCCGATGCTGTCACAAGCGATCGCCACAGCGGTGCGATCGTTCACTCGCCGCATCGACTTGTCCGGATCGCCACTGAAACGGTGGACGGAACATTTTGGAACGGTCACGCCATCAGCAATGATCTCCCCGAACGAACGGGTCTCATCCACCACGGGCTGCTCTGTAATAGACAGTCCGGAACAGCCCTTCGCGACCTCGGCCACTACTCGGGTGCCGTCCGGCAGCATTGCCGGTACCAGAAACTGATCCGCTAGAAATACATCCGGGACGAAACCCGCCGAACCGTTGAGCGTATACTGGCCCCGCCCGTCGATGAGCTCAAAAATCGCGTTCGACGGAAGATCACCAGACTGCACAAGGACTGGTACGGCTTCACCTTTGGCAGTCTGTCGAAGCAGGTCGTCACGATTTGGGCTTTCCTCCAGTAAGGTGAGAACACCGACGGCAGCCGAGGCAACCGCCGAGTACGGTCCGCCGGCCGCCGCACGGCCGTATTCCCGGAGGATGACTGCGATCTCCGCGAATGTTGCCCCCGCGCCCTCGAGTTCGTCCGCGATCTCGAGCCCCAACCAACCGGCGCCGGCAATCTGCATCCAGTCGATCACGCCGGTGGACGTGACTGAGCCCAGAGCGTCGCGTGCGACGGTGGCGAGTTCGTCGTGAAAAACGGTGAAATCGTCAACGTGATCAGTCATCGGCTACTCCGTGGTTCATATGGCAATCCGAGACCACGCTCCCCGATGATCGTTCGCTGGATCTCACTGGTACCGCCGGGAATCGTCCATTCCCAGGACCCGATGAAATCCAGTACCCAGGAACCTGATTCCCAACCGCTCGACAGTGGTTTGCGTAGTTTGGTCTGACCGCCGAGGCCGGCGATGTCGGCGCCGAAATCGGTCATCCGTTGAAGCAACTCGCTGTAATACAACTTGACGATCGACGCATCGGCTTGCCCCGGGCTGTCGTTCCCGACGAACTCCGCACACAAGGCGCGCAGTCCGGTGACCTCGATCTCCAAAGTGGCGAGGCGGTCTACAACAGCGGCGTCATCCAAGGGACGAGTCCCGTCGACGCGTCGCTCTGCGCACAGTTCCACAAGCCATGGAAAGCCGCCGTGGCCCAGCCGTTCCGCTAGTTCCAGCATGGTCATTCCGCGTTCCGCGCCCAGAGTCTCCTGCGCAATCCTCCAGCCCTCGTTCTCCTTCCCGACCATTGCAGAGGTCGGGATCACCACATCATTGAGGAAGATCTCGCAGAAATGGGATTCACCAGTTGCCTGCCGAATCGGACGCACATCTACACCGGGTGAACGCATGTCCATCAGGAAGTAGGAAATGCCGCGACGTTGCGGAGCCTCGGGATCGGTACGCGCGAGGAGGAGACACCAATCGGCATGCATTGCTCCGCTGGCCCAGAGCTTCTGCCCGTTGACGACATAGTTGTCACCGTCCTTTCTCGCGGTAGTCGAAAGGGCTGCCATATCGGATCCGGCTCCGGGTTCAGAGAACCCTTGGCACCAGATTTCACCCTCCAGAATTGCCGGCAGATGACGGTTACGTTGTTCCTCGCTGCCGGCTGCGAGAAGAGTGGACGCGGCGTGATGTATCGAAACGAAAGGCAGGACCAGACGAGGCGCATCGTGAGCTGCCAGCTCCTGGTACAGCACCACCTGCTGTGCGACGGACATTCCCCCTCCCCATTCGACAGGCCAGTGTGGAACGGCGAAGCCGGCTGTGTGAAGCTCTGCGAACCAGCCTTTTTGAAACTGCACAAAAGCCGCGTCACTAGCTCCGGTCTGGGTCGTTCGCCAGTCGACGGGCACATGTGCTCGGCACCATTCACGTACCTGCGTCCGGAAGTTATCCAGCTCGAGGTCTTTGGAGATGCTCATCGGCTGCCGTCCCGACGCGCGAGCGCAAGCAATCGTTCGCGATGATCAGCGGACTGCATACTCGCGACCTCAGCCGCAAAACCCGCCTGCAAGGGGCCCGCGAGCGCCTGGGACAGGTACATGTTGACCACACGTTTCGTGCTGTGGAGCGCCTCTCGCGGTTGCCTGGCAAAGCGATCAGCGACGCGCCGGGCTTCTGACAAGAGACCGTCCGCGGAGACGGTGCGGGTGGCAAGGCCCAACTCGACCGCATGCGCGGCGGAGATACGATCCCCTGTATAGAGGTATTCGCGCGAGCGCAGAATCGGCGTCAGTAACGGCCAGAACGCCGCACCCCCGTCACCTGCTGTCAGACCCACAGCCACATGTGGATCAGCGAGGTAGGCATTCTCTGACATCAAGACTACGTCGCATAGCACAGCGATGCTGCATCCCAAGCCGACAGCGGGCCCGTTGATGGCAGCGATCACGGGGAGAGGAAACCGCAGCATTTCTTCGATGATCTCCGAGCCTTCGCGAATGCTGTCGTCCCGCGCCACTGGATCTTCGAGAAATGAGGTGATCCAGTCCAGGTCACCACCGGCGCTGAAGGCTCGCCCAGCTCCGGTAAGAATGACAACGGAGGCCTCGCGGTCGGCCGCCAACTGTCGCCACACGTTGGCGAGTGCCCAATGCAGGTCTTGGTTGACCGCGTTCAGATCGTCGGGTCGGTTGATCAGCACGGTGCGAACGGACCCATCAGATGTGACCGTCAGAGCAGATGGCAGATCGTACTTCACAACCCACCCGCCTCGTCGGCGGGATCGAACAACCCGGTCAATCCGCGACGTCCGACCTGGTCGGTCAGCGCGGCCGCGGTCGCCGACAATCCCACCGGAAGCCGTCGCAACGGCAGGCTGTACCTGGAAAACCACGACAACGCGGTCTCGTCACAGAAACCACTGGCCCCGTGGAGCTGATGTGCCACACGAAACACCTTGTCAGCCGCCTCAATTGCCGCCAAGCGCAGAGCCAGTGCGTCATCGACGGCCTCCGGCCGGCCGGTCTCGATGCTCCAGAGCGCGTACTTGGCCAGTACCTCGACACCGGATCGTTCCGCCTCGGCGTCGGTGAGCTGGAACTGCACGCCCTGAAGCGTCGCCAACGGCTTGCCGAACTGCTCGCGGAGCAGCACATGTGATCGTGTGAGGTCGATCGCCCTATCCAGCATCCCGAGGAGTGTCCAGCACGGCAGTACGAGACCGAGCGCGACGTCTGCAAGCCCGTTCGTGTCGAGCGGCTGCAGGTCCAGGGAAGCAACAAATGCCGAAGCACGAGGCGACCCCACCGAGGGCTGTGCGACGGCCACACTGCGGTGTCCACCCAACGTAGTGGCCACCCAACGAAGGTCCAGCCCCGAAACTGCCGCAGAAGGTTTGTTGTCGGCGATCACCAACAACCCGTCGAAGTCGAGGTCGACTGGCTTCGAAAGCCGCTCTGCCACCGGATACGGCACGGCCCAATAGCCCGCGCTGCGACATAACGCCGCTGCCGCCTCGAGCTCGTCTTCGTCCTTCCGCGGCGCAAGGTCCCAGGCACCGAGTTCACTGAAGACACCCGAGAGCAGCCGATCACGTTCATCGGGGTTGATTTCTGCGGCTTCGACAATTCCGTCGCCACCTGCGGACTCAAATGCGCGCAGGGCCGCGTGGCCGTAATCCCTTGCTTCCTTGCTCAAGTCGATGTTCATGACGTACCCAGCATCGTCCGCGCCAATAGAATTTTCTGCATCTCGATGCTCCCCGATGCAACGGTCGCTGCCTGTGAATAGCTCCAGTGGTCCCGAACATCCAGTTCGAACAGAACCGCCTTTTCCTCGGATGACTGCATGTAAGACACCATCTCGACCAACACCTCAGCACTTTCTTGATCCAGAGTGGTGACGGCGATCCGATACGATGCGGCATCGCCGGGATTCACTGCTCCCTCTGCTTGTTTCGCCACAACCTGATAGGCGAGCAACCGAGCTCGACGGCAGTGCACGAGTGCGCGTGCCCACCGGACACGCAATTCGGCAGGGAGGTCGTCCCACTGTTCGGCGAGCACTTCCGGCGCGCTCTGTAGCAGACGTTCGACACGCGCATATCGTGCTATACCCACTCGTTCGAAAGCCAGGACCTCGCGGACCACCTTCCAGCCGTCATCGACAGTCCCCAGGACTTGCGCCTCGGTCACCTTGACGTCATTGAAGAAGACTTCGTTCAAATGATGCGGACCCAACATTGTGCGGATTGGTCGCACTTCGATCGCCGGGTCGGACATAGGCACGAGGAACACAGTCAAGCCGCGCTGCTTCGGGCCCTCGGATGAGGTTCGTGCAAGCAGGAAGCACCACTGGGCCATCGTCGCGTAAGAGGTCCAGATCTTCTGACCCGAAATCGACCATCCGTCTCCATCGCGACGCGCGGTCGTCCGCAACGACGCCAGGTCCGATCCGGAACCGGGTTCGCTGAACCCCTGACACCAGATCACCTCACCGCGGCCGATCGGAGGCAGGTGCTGGCGCTGCTGCTCTTCGGTCCCGTGACGCATGAGAGTCGGTCCCACCCAGTTGACACCCATGTACTGGGCACCGCGAGGCTCGTGGTGCGCCCACATCTCTTCGCGGACCACTACTTCCTCCCATACCGAGGCGTCACGTCCACCGAATTCCTTCGGCCACGCCAGACACAGCAATTCCTTGTCAGCCAGGACTTTGCAGAACCCCTGCGCCGCCTGGAGATCTGCCGGATCATCCGTGAAGGCCCCCCGGAAGTGCGCAGGTACCTGGTCATTTATCAACCGACGTAACTCGGCGCGGAGCTCAGACGCCGCCGCACCCAACCCGAATTCCATGCGTTAGACGTTACTTCAATCATTGTTAGGATTGCAATACTTCGATCTGCGCGGTTGAGTATCGAGACGCGATGTGGCCGCAGCTCGCCAGACGCGCCGACGACATAACCGGCAAACATTGACAACATTAAAAGGATTCTCGTAGCGTGGCCCGAAGTGTCGGCCCTCAGGCACAGAAAAGGAGATCCAGCTGATGTTCAAGGCAGTTGTCATCGAGAAGGACGAGAGTGGGCAGAATGTCGCCCTCCAGAACCTGGACGCCACAGCGCTTCCTGAAGGAAACGTCCAGATCGATGTGGACTACTCCTCGCTCAACTTCAAGGATGCGCTTGCCATCACCGGCAAGTCGCCCGTGGTTCGCAAGTTCCCCATGGTGCCCGGCATCGACCTCGCTGGGACCGTGACGTCCAGCTCACACGCACGATGGTCACCAGGCGATCGCGTTGTTCTCAATGGTTGGGGCGTCGGCGAAACACACTGGGGTGGCTTCGCGCAACGTGCAAGCCTCGACGGCGATTGGCTCGTCCCTCTTCCGGATGTCTTCACCCCGCGCCAGGCAATGGCAATCGGCACCGCAGGGTACACCGCAAGCCTGTGCGTCGAAGGTCTGCTGAACAACGGAGTACGTCCCGACCAGGGTGAAATCTTGGTCACCGGAGCCACCGGCGGCGTGGGCAGCGTAGCAATCGCCCTGCTGACAAAGGCAGGCTTCACCGTGGCCGCATCTACCGGCAAGAGCTCCGAGGTCGCGTACCTGAAAGAACTTGGTGCCACCACAATCGTCGACCGCGGAGAACTCTCAGCCAAAGGCAAGCCACTGCAGACGGAGCGTTGGGCCGGAGTCGTCGACTCGGTCGGTAGCTTTACTCTCGCCAATGCCTGCGCTCAGACGCGGTACGGCGGAACAGTGACCGCATGCGGACTTGCCCAGGGCATGGACTTCCCCGCGTCGGTGGCACCTTTCATCCTCCGGGGCGTGTCCTTGCTGGGTATCGACAGCGTCATGGCCCCCACGGAACGACGGCTAACCGCCTGGACCCGACTGTCCAATGACCTCGAGCCCGCTGCCCTGGACGCAATCGCAGCCGAAGTCTCCCTAGAAGAATCGATAGCCGCCGCCGGCCGACTCATGGACGGTACCGTACGTGGCCGCATCGTCGTCGACGTAAATCGCTAACCCATCACACCAGCCAGGAGCAACTCCATGACGAGTGAAATCGAGGCCGTGCGCGTTGAGCTCGACCTGTCGGACGTCGACCATCGCGTAGGCAAACCCGTTGGCGGCGGCCAGCTCCATGAGCCGTGCAGCAGTTCCGACATCCGTCGTTGGGTCATGGCGATGGACAATCCGAACCCGCTGCACTGGGACAAGGAGTTCGCCGAGAACACTCGGTTCGGCGGCCTCATCGCGCCGCAGTCGATGGCGGTTTCATTGGATTTCGGTCACGGAGCCCAACCGGCGCTGGTCGGCAAGATCCCGGGAAGCCATCTGATCTTCGGTGGCGAGGAATGGTGGTTCTACGGTACCCCGATCCGCCCCGGCGACAAGCTGTTCCAACAACGCCGCTTTCACGACTACAAGGTAACCGACACCAAATTTGCCGGCCCGACGATGTTCTCCCGGGGCGACACCACTCACACCAACCAGTACGGTGCCCTCGTCGCCAAGGAACGCTCGACAGGTATCCGCTACCTGCAAACCGAAGCCAAAAAGCGTGGCATGTACGACACCCAGATCGGTGCCATCAAGAAGTGGACTGCTGCCGAACTGGCCGAGGTCGACAAGCTGCGTACCGAGTGGCTCATGTCCAACCGCCTGGGCGTATCACCACGCTTCGACGAGGTCAGTGTCGGTGACAAGCTCCAGCGACGTGTCATCGGCCCCCACAGCATCGCCAGTTTCACCACCGAATACCGTGCCTTCATCTTCAACATCTGGGGCACGTTCGGATGGGTTGCACCCCCCGGTATCGAAGACCCCTGGATCAACCAGGATCCGGGTTGGGTCGAGGGCTTCGAGTTCGATGAAGAAGGCGCCAAGATCGACCCCCGGCTACGGGACGGACTCTACCTCGGCCCTTCTCGAGGCCACATCGACGCCGACAAGGCCGACGAAGTGGGCATGGCACGCGCCTACGGCTACGGCGCCACCATGGGTGCCTGGTGCACCGACTTCCTGGCCAACTGGGCCGGCCATGACGGCATGGTCCGACACACCAAGGCCGACTTCCGAGGACCCGCCTTCGAAGGCGATGTCACCTACTTCGACGCCGAGATCATCGACAAACAAGCGGAATCGACCTGGGGTGTACCACTGGTCCAGATCAAGCTCAAACTCACAGATCAGAACGGCGTGACACTCGTGTCGTGCATCGCCGAGGTCGAATTGCCATTGTGACGGCCTGTTCTCTGCAACGACAGCGAGGTCAGTAATGAGTACCACCCCTACATTGCCTGCAATCGTCCGTGGCGCACCACTCGAGGACGAGCCCGGTCTCGGCAGTCTCACCCTGCCGGGATTCCTGCGCGAGGTCACCGAGACCTTCTCCGAGCGCGAAGTACTCACGATGCAGGTCGATTCGGAGATCGTACGCTGGACATACGCGGACCTGTGGGAGCGTGCAATCGAAGTCGCGCAAGCACTCCGTTCGACTGGACTCGGCAAGGATGGCCGGGTCGGCGTCCTGATGACCAATCGTCCGGAGTGGCTGTCCGCGGTCTTCGGCACCTCGCTGGCCGGTGGAGTTGCTGTCACTCTCAGTACCTTTTCGACTCCAGCCGAGCTCGATCATCTGCTGAAGGTTTCCAGCGTGTCCGTACTGCTCTTCGAGGGCCAGGTGCTGAAGCAGAATTTCGCCGAAATACTGACCGACCTGGAGCCCAGAATCGCCACTGCGGCACCCGGCGCGCTGCGGTCGTCGAAATATCCGTTCTTGAGGCATCTGGCTGCAGTGTCGGACACAACGCCGGCGGACCGATCAAGCGACGGTTCGATCGAGTCCTGGCCGACCTTCTTGGCACGCGGGGTGAACGAATCACGGGAGGAAGTGGAGGCATGTGCCGCCACCACTGCGCCCAGCGACACCGCGGTGCTGTTCTTCTCTTCTGGCTCAACCAGTAAGCCCAAGGGCATTCTCAGCGCACATCGCGGTGTTGCCATCCAAATGTGGCGCTTTCGGCGAATGTACGATCTGTCACCTGAAGACAACGTCCGCTGCTGGTCGGCCAACGGTTTTTTCTGGTCCGGTAACTTCGGCATGGCTCTGGGCTCAACACTGGCAAGCGGCGGTAGTTTGGTCCTGCAAAGAACATTCGACGCCGACGAAGCGCTTCTTCTGATGGACGCCGAGAAGGTGAACTTCCCTGTTGCCTGGCCGCACCAGTGGGCTGCGCTCGAGGCCTCCCCCAATTGGGGCTCTGTAGACCTGAGCAGCATGCGTTTTGTGGACTTCAATACCCCCATCGCAAAGCACAAGACGGTGTCCACGATATATTTTGAACCGGGACACGCGTATGGAAACACCGAAACCTTCACCATTTCCACCTGCTTTCCTGCCAACACACCCGATGAGGAGATTGCCGGCAGCAGCGGAATACCGCTGCCCGGTAACTCGGTCAAAATCGTGGACGCGCTGACCGGAGCCACTTTGCGCATCGGAGAACGCGGCGAGATCTGCGTCAAAGGTCCGACTCTGATGCTCGGTTATGTCGGCACCCCCCTCATGGAGACTCTGGATGCCGAGGGCTTCTTTCACACCGGCGATGGCGGTTATCTCGATGATTCTGGCAGATTGTTCTGGGAAGGCCGACTCACAGACATCATCAAGACCGGTGGCGCCAACGTGTCACCGCTCGAAGTCGACGAAGTCATTCTCGGCCTTCCCGGCGTGAAAGTCACGCGCACGGTAGGAGTTCCACACGAGACCCTCGGGGAAGTTGTCGTGTCCTGTATTGTCCCCCAAGACAGTGCGACCCTGGACCCGGAGGCGATCCGCACTCTCATCAAAGAGAAATTGGCTAGCTACAAAGTGCCCCGCCATGTACTTTTCTTTTCCGACAACGAGATCAGCATGACAGGTAGCGCCAAGATCAAGACCGATGAACTGCGGAACCTTGCCTCGACAAGAATCGATACCACCCATTGGTAACAGCCGTCCCCTGGCTTCTCACTCATGTGGCCTGCTATAAAGCACTGACGTCACCGGCGAACGGTACGCCCCATGGACGCTATCCTCAAAAGTTTGCCGACGAATGATTGGTATCACCACTTGGATATGAGCGAATGCGTGACGCCAACTCAAATCCGGGTCGCCGGGTCCCACCACGTCGAATCGCCGAGACCGCTGCCGACACCATCCGAAACGACATACCCTCGCCTGTGCCGCAACGCTCGCCGCGATCGACGAGATCATCACCCAGGATCTACCTGACCGCGCACGTCAGATCGAAAGCCTGATGATCACCTCGTTCACGACATTCGCTGATCAACTGAACACCGAAGGACACGGTGTGATCGGTGAGGTGCGAGATCGCGGAGTGGAGATCACTATCGAGTCGGGTCAGACCCGGCAGCGCCGAGCCCAATCCCGACCGGCCGAAGATGTTGGCGCAGCGGCATTGCAAGAATACGCCATCGTCCTGACGTGCGGCACGTACGGCAATGTCATTCGAGTGCTGCCACCGTTGGTGATCACCGATGATGTCCTGACCCAGGCCCTCGACATCCTCGGCTCGGCCATCAGAACCTGCGCCGCACGCTGACATTCGACACACCACGAAAGAACTGATGATTCCTACACACCTATCGGACTTCGCGAAGAAGGTCCTCGCAGCAGCACCCACCGGCCTCTGGATCAATGGCCAGTCGACCCCGGCCGAGGGCGACGCCACCTTCGACGTGATCGACCCCGCCACCGAACAACCGCTGGCGAAGGTTGCCGACGCATCGGTGGCCGATGCCCACCACGCCCTAGACGTCGCGGTCGGCGTCGCCGACGAGTGGGCTGCCACAGCACCACGCAAGCGCAGCGAAATCCTGCGTCGCGCCTTCGAAATCGTGACCAATCGGGCCGACGAGTTCGCCATGCTGATGACCCTGGAACTCGGACGCGCCTTACCCGACAGCGTCGCCGAGACCCGATACGGAGCCGAGTTTCTGCGCTGGTTCGCTGAAGAAGCGGTCCGCATCGACGGGCGCTACACCACCTCACCGAACGGCAGCGGCCGGATCCTGGTCACCCACGGTCCGATCGGGCCTTCGTTGGCGATCACCCCTTGGAACTTCCCCCTGGCCATGGGCACCCGGAAGATCGGCCCTGCCCTGGCCGCTGGCAACGTGATGGTCGTGAAGCCGGCCGGGGAAACACCCCTGACCATGCTTGCTCTCGCCGAGGTCTTCACCGAAGCCGGATTGCCAGCCGGAGTCCTCTCGGTCCTCCCCACCTCACACAGCAGCACCGTGTCCTCCGCACTCATCAACGATGACCGGATCCGCAAGATCAGCTTCACCGGCTCAACTCCGATCGGACGAATCCTGTTGAGCCAGGCCGCGGAAAGGGTTCAACGAACATCAATGGAACTCGGCGGAAACGCACCTTTCCTGGTCTTCGACGACGCCGACATCGATGCGGCTGTCGAGGGTGCATTCGCCGCCAAGATGCGCAACGGCGGCGAGGCCTGTACCGCGGCCAACCGTTTCCTGGTCCAGTCGACGGTCGCTGAGGAGTTTACCGATAAGCTGACCACGAAAATGGCGGCGATGCAGCTCGGTCCCGGATATCAGGACGGCATCACCCTGGGACCGCTGGTCAACGCGTCACAGCGCGACAGCGTCGCAGCCTTGGTCGACACCGCCGTCGCGGCCGGCGCCCGAATCCGTCTCGGCGGCAAACGGCCCGAGGGTGCCGGGTTCTATTACCCCGCGACCGTACTCGATCAGGTTGATCGCGGGTCACCGGTGCTCCGTGAAGAAATCTTCGGACCGGTGGCCATGATCAGTACGTTCGACACCGAAGTCCAGGCGGTCTCCGCGGCCAACAGCACCGAATACGGTCTGGCAGCCTACTTCTACAGCCAAGGCGCCGAACGGTGTAACCGCATTGCCGCAGCCCTCGACGCAGGCATGGTCGGAGTCAACCGGGGAGTGATCTCAGACGTCGCGGCACCTTTCGGCGGCGTCAAGCAATCAGGAATCGGACGTGAGGGCGGAAGCGAAGGTGTCGCCGAATACCTCGCTACGAAGTACATCGCCCTCACCTGAACGATCCTCGCTACCCTCCTTCGACAACCGGTTCTCGCTCGGAGACCCACTGTGACCACCACGCAGAGCCGGTCCACGCCGGGAACCTCCCCATCGAAGCCAAAGACTTGGCTCGACACCACTGCCAGACCATGCTGCCGTGCGCGCTCCTTGCATCGTTGATCCATACCTGCTATCATTGCTAAGCTTGAAGGTTAGGATGATCGGGTTACCGATAGAATGCAGATTAAGGGTGTGCATGACTCCCCCCCAGACCCGCAGAGTCCCACAGCGCAGAATCGCTGAAACGGTCGCGGACGAGCTCCGCAACGACATATTGGCAGATGACAACTATCGCCTTCCGACCCAAGACCAGCTCGTTAAGGACTTCGGTGTCAGCTACCCTTCGATTCGAGAAGCTCTCCGAATTCTCGAGACCGAAGGCTTGGTGACTGTTCGCCGAGGCAACGTCGGCGGCGCGGATGTACGCAGACCCGACGAGACTTCCGCCGCCTATCACCTCGGCCTGTCGTTGCAGGCCGGTCGCGTTACGTTGCGAGACTTGGCAGAGGGGTTGCAGATGCTGGAACCCATGTGTGCCGCCGAATGCGCAAAACGAGAAGACCGGCTCGAAGTTGTAGTTCCAGCACTGACTGCAGCAATTGACGCTTCCGCTAACTTCACAAATTGCGGACTGGATTTCACCAACACGGCCAGAGATTTCCATACCCTGATTGTTGGATTCACACCGAACGCGACGATTCGTTACGCGGTAGGTAGCTACGTAACGCTCTGGGCCGCGCAAGAAGAGGCCTGGGCAGAGTCACGCGTCAAACATGGTGACTACCCTACTGAAGTGGAGGCGGGAGCTGCGGTACAGGCGCATCGTCGGATTGTCGACGAAATTGCTGCAGGAAGGCCGGATGAGGCCGAACGGGTGGCCCGTGCACATCTCGCGGCTACACAAGCGCTAGTGCTCGTCCATCACGCCGACCGCGTAGTTAATGCGTCGTCCGCGATGTCGCGTCAGGCTATTCGATCCAATCGTCGTTCCCGAGTCTGATGCGAACGCACCGCACCACCACCTGAGGTATCAGGTGGTGGCGACGCTTGAAAACTGGACAGTTCCGCTCCCCGAGAAGTGAACACTCAACAGGCTTGGAGAGTGATCACTTTGGAAGACTGGGCGTTGATCAGAAGGCTCGCGGCCCACGGTGTCCCGAAGGCCCGGATCGCGGCGCGGTTGGGGATCTGCCGAACCATGGTGGTCAAGTCGGTGCAGTCGACGGCACCACCGAAGTACGAACGTCGGGCGGCCCCGACGTCATTCACCCCGTTCGAGACCCGGGTGCGGACATTGTTGGCCGCCGAGCCGGACATGCCGGCGACGGTGATCGCCGAGCGAGTCGGCTGGACGGGCTCGCTCAGCTGGTTCCGAGCATCGAGTTCACGCCCGCGCTTCCCGACCAGCACTACGGACTTTCCCGCAGCTGGCGCCTGGGTGCACTCAGCAAAGCCTTCGTCGCGTACGACTGGCCGTTCTGGCGCGACCAAGGCCTGTCCGGAGAAGCGATATCGGACAACGAGACGGTCTTTCTCACCTTCGACGTCAGCCCACCCCTGACGGCCCCGGCATCCTCATGAGCTTCTGCGACGCACGCGGCTTCGACGCCTTCCACCACAACGAGCGCCGCCATCGCGTCGTCCACCATCTCACCCATCTCTATGGAGAGCCCGCACGCCATCCCATCGACTACACCGATTTCTGCTGGGGTAACGACACATTCGCACCCGGCGGCCCCAATCCCGCACCCGGGCCGACCGTGTGGACGACCTTCGGACGATTTCTGCGCGAACCGGTCGGCCTCATCCACTGGGCCGGCACCGAAACCGCCGACGAAACCTCAGGCACCATGAACGGTGCGATTCTCTCCGGGCAACGCGCAGCGGCGGAAATAGCGGCTCGGTTCAATTCCGGACGCGTGTGATAACCGCCCCCATCGACCTCCCTGCCTCACATGAATTTACGCAGGGTCGGGGCGGATAACCGCCGTTACATTAACTAACGGGAGTCCGGCACCCCTCCCGCACGCCCTTGATGGGCCCTCGAGACCCTCCCGGGACAGTCCATCGCCTCGTTGGGCCAGCGCACCCGAGACAGCACCGCGACCGGACCGGGTTGACCATCCGATGTGACGTGGCGCGCCGGCCGTCCTCGCCATGTCCCGCCAGGCGGAGCCGCGACCATCATCACCATCGTCGGCAATCTGACAGCCGACCCCGAGCTGCGATTCACCCCCGCGGGCACCCCAGTCGCGAACTCCACCGTGGCGTCCACACCCCGCAACTTCGACCGGCAGTCGAACGACCCCACGAACTGCGCGGCGACACCGTACGCGGGCAGCGGCTCGGCCGACCTCGGGGCCCCTCCACGGACGTCGCCGCAGCGCTCTGCCCGGGCACACACGCAGGGATACTCCAACACTGGTCTTTTCCCGACAGGGGGTGGTCGGCGTGTCACCGCGGGTACATCGCTGCGATCGTCCCCGACGTAACCGTCGGCCCGGGGCCGAACGACGAGGTGGGCTCCGCCGGCGCGGCGACGACACACAGCCACGCCGACGGAGCGATCCCGCCGCGACAGGGGGCAGCGGTCGGGACACGTGTCGATGCGCGGGGGGACGGGCATCGACACGCTACGCCCCTGGCGGTATCGATGCCGTAGGGGGATCGGCGCTCGACCGACCGCGGGGCGCACATCCGGCTGGTCCTTGCCCTCCCCGGCAAGCGAGCACGCCGAATGTCCGAGACGCTATCCCGGTGGTGTGAAGAACGGCAAGAGGATCCGGAAAAGTTGGGACAGAGGACCGAGGGATCTGTACCGATACCGCTGCGTGAGCGGGAACGCCGGAAATTTGTTCGGACGCTGCGGGAATGGGTGTGCCGCTCTGATGCCCGACATGGCACGATGTCCGGGCGGAGATGTCATGCCGCGCCCCGCGCGTGGACCGGATCGCCGCCGAGCACCGTGACCCTTTCCTGTCACTTCCGGTGCGTGTTATTCGAATTCATATATACAGTAGCGTTTTTCGCCGTCACATGACCGTCGCACGGCACCGGTGCGCTCCTGCTCGGTGCCATTCGGTGTGACGGACCCGATTACGGGTACGCCCCTGTCGGAGGCGAGACGGGAGAGAACATGCTGCGCTGCGACGAACAGATCCGCGACGGTGTGCTGGTGCTCCGCCCCATCGGTGCGGTGTACGGATACACCGCGACGCTGCTGCGCGCACGTCTGGATCGGGCACTGACCGACCATCCCGCGGTGGTGGTGGATCTGGCAGCGACCACGACCTTCGATTCCTCCGGTGTGGGGGCATGTGTGTATGCCACCACACGCGCATGGACACAGCATCGTTCGCTGAGCTTCGCCGCACCCACCCCGAAGGTACGCGCGCTGATCGACAGGACCCGGCTCCAGACCGTGCTGCCGCTCGCCGAGACGGTGCAGTCAGCGATCGAGCGCGCCTGCGCGCCGTGACTTCAGGCAGCGCCTCCCAGGGCAGATCAGTGCGCCTCCGCCACGGCCCTGGTCCCACATCAGAACGGAAGTCACTGGTGTCATGGCGAGATCGCCCTCACCCGGCCGCCGTCCTGTCGTCATCGCGCGGACTGTTCTTGCCGTACTCGGCGGGTGTGCGACCACCGGCCCGCAAAGCGCTCCGCCACCCTTCGGTGACCGGACCCTCCTCAGCCGGGACAGCATCGGCGACCCCTCGAGCGTCGACACCGGCGGTCGAGGATCTGTGCGGGCTGCACCTCGGCGCCGACGGGCACACCACCGAACTCGGCGTCGTCGACGATGACTTCACCACCGTGGCCGGGGCGGTCGGCAGCGATCATCTTTTCGCGTCCGGACATCCCCGCAACCGGCCGGGACATCCTGAACCTCAGAGCCGGCGCCGGGGTTGAGGCCGAGGAAGCGGCATCGGAGGATCGCTTCCTCGGCGCACGCGGGGTGCAGGACGGGTCCACGCCTCCATCGCCGGCGCCTGTGTCCGAGTGCGCGAAAAAGTCGATCGACGCTCGGGACGCACGGGGTAGGTGTGCCGATCCGTTCCGGCCGCAACCAGCACGTCGAGCAGCGGCAGCAGCGCCGCGGCGATGCGGTCCCCGGTCTCGACGAACGCCCCGGCGGGCAGCCCGGTCGGGTCGGGGATGTTCGGGGTGTGGGCCGCGCCCCGGTGGTCGCGGCGGGCGTCGAGCCGGGCGATGGTGTCCGCACCGGTGACCGTCGCGATGCGGTGCGCCTCGGTGAGGGTGAACGATTTCGTTGCGGCGCCGACGGTAAGGGCGGCGACGCGGTCGCGCTGGCCCTCGGTCATGGCCAGGATCAGATCTGCCCTGTCGATCATCGAGGTCGTGACGCGGCGGGCGCGGAAGTCACGTGGATCGGCGCCGAGCCCGGCGATAACCGCTGCGGCGGCAGGCTCGACGGGATATCCGACCAAGGCCCGGAGGCCGGCGCTCTCGGCCGTGAGGTCGGAACGACCGGAGGCGTCTGCGTAGGCGCGCGTGAGCCGCTCGGCGATCACGGACCGGCAGACATTGCCGGCGCAGACGAACAAAACGTGCACGGGCGCACGGTAACGGCCCGAAATCAGACAAAAGGGGCACTCGCCTCGGACACCCTATGTTGTTCACGGAGTGTTGGGGACGCCGATGCGTGTCGTTCACCCGGTTCGATCCGGACCGGTTCCGTCGTCGACCGGCGGCGTCACCCTGGGCCGGAGCGGCGTCGACGCGACCGGGCTCGCGCCATTTCGCACCGCCGGCGTGCCTCGGGCGCTGCGGCCGCCGTCGGACGCTCCGGTACCGGTGCGGAAAAGAAATTGTCGAACACCACGGACGACTAGTCCACGCACCGACGCACCCACAGCACCTCGCCCAGATCGAGGACCCCACCGGTGCGGGGGGACCGGATCCGCTCCTACCTCCCGCCGCGGACCCCGACCTGACCTGCTCCGACTGCCGCCGGAGCCGTGCAGTGGCCTAGGGAGGGGACACCGCCCCCCTGTTTCTCGCGGCCCGGCAGCGTGGGGTGCCCCGTCGCCGAACAGGTACCGCGGCGCGGTTGATGCTCCGATACGCTCGCCGCCCACTCCGCGCCCGCTCAGAAGGCAGGGTAGCCTGCCCTCATGTCCACGATTTGGTCCCGTCTGGGCGCTGCGGCCCTGGCAATGGTGTTTCTCGCATCCTGCGGCACCTCGGAGCCTGCCAGCCAGTCCGCCGGCAACGCCGATGTGGCCACCGGAGGCACACTCTTCGCCACAGCCGACACCGAAACCGCCAAACTCGGTAGCGACGCCGCACCCGGGGTTTTCCCGCGCACCGTCACCCACGCCCTCGGCGAGACCGTCCTCGAGAGCAAACCCACCCGGGTGGTCGTCCTCGACGGGGGTGAACTCGACGACGTGCTTTCCCTCGGTATCACCCCGGTCGGTCTGGCCAACCCCGAAAGCGCCGCCGGTCAACCCTCGTATCTGGCCGACAAACTCGACGGGGTCGCCGATGTCGGCACCATCAACAATCTCGATCTCGAAGCGATCGCCGCCCTCGATCCGGACCTGATCCTCGGTTCGAAACTGCGGGCCGACCAGCTCTATCCTCAGCTGTCACAGATCGCCCCGACCGTCTTCTCCATCCGCCCCGGCTTCCCATGGAAAGAGAACTTCCTACTCGTTGCCGACGCGATGGGTGAAGAGAACGAAGCCGTCGATGTCCTCAACACCTACCAGCAACGCGCCGACCAGATCCGCGCCTCGATCGACGGGACACCACCGACCATCTCCCTCGTACGGTTCATGTCGGGCAAGATCCGCCTGTACGGGAACCTCTCCTTCATCGGCGTGATCCTTCAAGACGTCGGGCTGCCTCGCCCTGCCCTGCAGGATGTCGACGAGCTGGCCGTGGAGGTCAGCCCCGAAACCATCACCCAGGCAGAAGGCGACCGCATCTTCTACACCAGCTACGGCCGCCCGGAAGACACCGGCGAGGCGACGGTCGTCGCAGGACCGCTCTGGAATGAGCTCGAGGCAGTGAAGGACGGTCGCGCAACGCGGGTCAGCGACGAAACCTGGTTCCTCGCACTCGGCCCGACCGGCGCCATGCTCGTGCTCGACGATCTCGAGAAGATGCTCGGCTCCTGAGCATCTTCCGTCGGCGCACCCGGCACGGGCGCCCTGCCGTGACCGCGAAGTACCACCGCCACGATGGCTCCGGGTCAGAACACTCTGGCGGCGATGACCACGGCCGAGACGCCGACAACGCTCCGCACCCGAGGGGCCTCCGAGGCACTCTCGCGACGAGTACGGGAATCGCCGCGGGCGTCGCGATTGCTGTGCGGACATCGGAACCCGCCTGCCTTGTTCCGGGGGACGCAATTGGCGTCTGAGAATGCAGCGATGATCGCAACGCGAGCGCGACGCGAATCCCGGAACCTGAGCACCGTGTCCGCTCCCGTCTTGACTCGTCATGTGCCCGTAGTTATACGTGCGTAGAAGAGCTTTCGTGCTAAGAGCATGTCTCTTATGGGTGGGATCTCCTGTGCGGCATAATGCACCGTCGTGGTCGATGCGTTGTCTTCCCGGCTGGTGCCGGATGCGTTGTGGGAGATCATCGAACCGCTACTACCCGGCTTCCGGGCGCGGCCGCAGGGCGGCGGCCGCGCAGCGCTCGATGATCACTGCCACCGTCTATGTGCTCACCAGCGGGTGTGCGTGGCGGCACCTGCCACCGTCGTTCGGGGTCGGCGTTCCCACCGCGCACCGCCGCTTCACGACCTGGGCCCGAGCCGGAGTATTCGACGAGCTGCACCGGCGCGTCCTCGATCGGCTCGGCGCCGGCGGGGATCTGGACTGGTCTGCCGCGATCCTCGATGCCGCTCACGTGCGGGCGAAAAGGGGGGATCTTTGACCGGTCCCAGTCCGGTCGATCGCGGCAAGAACGGCTCGAAGATCCACATTCTCTCCGACGCCGACGGTATCCCACGGGTCACTGCGGTGACCTCGGCGAACACCCACGACAGTGTCATGCTGCAACCCATGGTCGCCGCTATCCCTGCGGTGCGCTCGCGTCGCGGGCCGCGTCGCCGCCGACCCGGCGGCTGCGGACGGACAAGGGCTACGACTATCCCGTCCAGCGCCGGTGGTTGCGCGCACGGAGCATCGTTCCGCGGATCGCTCGCCGTGGCGTCGACAGTAGCGAGCGTCTCGGGCGTTACCGGTGGAAGATCGAACGCACCCTGGCGTGGCTGAGCGGCTACCGCCGGCTGATCATCCGCTACGAACGTCACGGTGAGCACTTCGCCGCTTTTCTCCAACTCGCTGCGGCGTTGACCTGCTTCAAGGAGCTCACCAAATGAGACACGCTCTTAGAGAACCCCCTGCACAGAACTCAACCCTCGGGTTCACCGGGTGCGCGGGCGACGCTCAGGCTGGCAGCTATGCGAAAGTCGCCGTTGACACTTCGACGGCCACCCAGCAGGTCACCCTATGGGGACAGCCCTCAGCATAGGCTGGCCGACCCTTGGGACTGCCCCGCTGCCGAGAACCTCATCCTCTCGACAGCGGGTCGTTGCTCGAAAGCACAGAACTGGAAAGGATCCGACGACGGACTGTCTTTAAGGGCAGACCCTCGAAGATCACAAACGCTGGCCGGTGCGAAACTAGGTCCGAGCGGACCGGCCACAGAGGTCGAACCATGCGTCTCGACTCCGGTCGCGAACGTGCGCGGAGCGATTCTCCGGCCACTGTCCGTTCACATCTGCGTGCCGCAGCACGAGGCATCAAGGACCTTCGCGCCACGGTGACTATCGACCGATTTGCGGACCCCAACAGTTTCCGGACATGTCAAGTCGCCGTGGCCGAAACAGCCACGGCGAAGCAATGAGGATGACGATGATCGAACGGCGTTTCGAGTGGGTCGAGGGATCAACCCGTCGACCCACCCGAAGCGTGGTCAGTCGAGACCGAGAACTGTCACCACACCGGTAGCGCCGTCGACCTCGATCAGGGCACCGTCGGGGATACGTTTGGTCGCATCGGTCGCCGAAACGACGCACGGGATGCCGATTTCGCGGCTGACGATCGCTGCGTGCGAAAACGGAGCTCCCACATCGACGACCACTGCCGAGGCGGCGACGAACAGCGGCGTCCAGGACGGATCGGTGATCGGAGCGACGAGAATTTCACCGGGCTCGAGTGCGGACGGATCGTCGGGTGTGGTCAGCACGCGGGCGTGACCACGAACGGTTCCGGTGCACCCGGAGACGCCGGTGATGGTCTCCCCCACCGTCACTGTGGTGTTCGTTGCTGCTGAACGTCGCTCCCAGGTGTCGAGTGCCGGCACATCACCGGCCACGACGAAGGGAGGTTTGAAGTCGAACAGTTCCAGGTAGCTGCGTTCGCGTTCGCGCACGATGTCGGTGTATTTGGCGGGATCGGCCAGATAGTCGTCGAGTTCGTCGGCGAAGAGCATGAAGATCTGTTCGATGCTGTCGAGCGCTCTCGATTCGACGCCACGTCGACCCAACTCGCGTGCGGGCAGTCGGATCTCGTGGATCACCATGGCCGCTGTGGTGCGTGCGCGCTCACGTCCGCGCTGCCAGAGGGCAGCAGCGTTGAGGGTCGCCTCGAACTGCGCCGAGGCCTCGGGGTCGGCGGAGAGGTTCTCGCGGATCGCAGCTGCCGCGCTTTCTCGTTCCTGGGCTCGGATCGCGTTCTTGCCGTCGGGGGCTTCGGCATCGTCGACCTGACGCATCCGGTCTATGGTGCCCAGCGCCAGTTCCGGTTTGACGCCCCAGGTCTGGGCCCGGATCTCCCACTCGGCCGGGCCACGGAAGTCCCAATCGGCGAGGAAATCGTCGAGGTCGGCCAGGAAGGAAGCTGCGACCGGATCGTCACTGTCCGCCAACCGGTTGTAGAGCCCGTTGATGCCCTGGTCGAACAGTGCAGCGACTTCGGGTGCCTGGGCGGCACGGCTGAGGGTCCACATGCGCTTGGAGGGGACTGTCGAATCGACGTCGCCGATACCACTGACCAGGATGAGTGCGAGTTCGGGCTTGCCGACCTCCGCGGCGACCTGGGCGATGGCCCCGAGGCCTACACCCGATTTGAGGCTGGCTTCGATGTGGTGCTTGAACAGTCGGCGCAGGAGGGGGTCGAAGGAGCAGATGCGCTCGCGTAGCTCCTGATCGGTCAGGGTTGTCATGTTTGGGCGTTCGGCGCGGAGCTTGAGGACCTCGTCGCGGTCTGCGTCGTATGCGGGCAGGCCGGTTGCCCCGATCACCTCTTCGAGCAGCCATGCGCCGGCTGTTTCTTCGAACGCGGAATCCTGGTCGAAATCGCGTTTTTCGCTGTCGTAGCTGGGGATTCCGGGCATGTCGCCGAAGTACTGCAGGTCGACCGCTTCGGGAGACATGCCGGGTACGCGGACACCGAACAGGCGCATGAGCGACATGTTGATGTAGAGGTAGCTGCCGAAGGCCGGGAGGATGTTCTTGTCGACGGTGGTGTCGTAGAGATCGTGATTCCACACCCGGCACGCGACGAAGGCATCCCGCCATCCGGGCTCGAGGCTGTGCTGGAAGCCTGCCGAAGCGTTGAGCGGGCTGATGGGGTCGGGAAAGATCTCGCCCACGTTCGCTCGCGAGTACAGCGGGAACACCTTCGAGACGGTGTCGTTGATGGGCCACTCAGCCATGCGATTCCTTCTTCCAGGACAGGAGTGTTGGGAGGGTTCGACCAGCGCCGGCACGTACGCCGACCTCAACTTTTAGCGACTCAGTATTCACATTCTTATGTGAGTCGAATCACGATGTCAAGACGTTCGATGTTGCGAGTACGCACACCGATACCGCGCTGCGTAATGCAGGCGCCTGCAACCGGAAGCAGCATGACCCGCACTCACCCCGATTCTTGCCTTCACGACCTCCAGTGCTTGCGGGCCATCCCGCACCATTCCCGAAACCGGACGGACGAGCAGGTATGGACAAAAGTGTGAACGGTCAGTCACAATCTTGGCAGTGCCGATTGCTGACGTCCGAGCGCGGAGGTCGGCGGGAAGGAGAGCGCTCGGATGCGCATTTTGGTGACCAACGATGACGGGATCGACGCGCCGGGGTTGCATGCGCTGGCTCAGGCCCTCGCCGCAGACGGACACGAACTGATGATCGCGGCACCGGACGTCGAGTACAGCGGAAGCGGCTCATCGCTCGGAACACTCGAACACGGTGCTGAGATCGCATACACCCAGCGCAACTTCGATGCACTTCCGAACGTCCCGGCGATCAGCCTCGAGGCACCTCCGGCCTTCGCCGTGTTCTGTGCCTGCGCCGGCATCTTCGGACCACCACCGGAACTGGTCGTCAGCGGAATCAACCCCGGTCACAACACGGGCAAGATGATCATGTATTCGAGCACGGTGGCCTCAGCGCTGAGCGCAGCGGGGTTCAACGTGCGCGGCCTTGCGGTCAGCTGCGGATTTCCCCCCGACCACCGCTTCGACACCGCCGCCACGATCGCGGTAGAAGCTGTGCAATGGATGATCGATCGCAGCGCGCCGCAGACCGTGCTCAACATCAACGTGCCGGATGTCGACCTCAGCGAGGTGAAGGGCGTGCGTATGGCCCCCCTGGCATCACGAGGTCTTCTCGGATTGTCCTTCGACAAGGGCCCGGATGTGATCCGGCTGCTGCGCTACGCCAATACCGAGCGCCTGGGGACCGATACCGATTCTGCGCTGGTCCGGGACGGTTACGTCGCGGTCAGTGCACTCGGGACAATCGATGCGCTCGAGCCGATTCCGGATGTCGCCGCCTATCTCGAAGCCGGTTTGCCCCTCGCATCGGCACTCGAGATCTGATCGGTGTGCTCGGCCGCGCAGGCGAAGGGTCTGCCGGACGGCCGCTCCGGCGCGGCGCCCGCAGCCAGCACCGTCCATCGCCCCTGCCGATCGCATACGACAGGCGTATGCGGTCGGCAGGCGGCGTCTTTGAGGTATCCCTCTTCCGGTGAACGAGAAGGTGCGGGGTCAGTCCCTTGCCGGACCGACCCCGCACCTTCTCGTAGCAGCTCAGCCTTCGTCCGCCGCCCCACGGACGCGGCCCGAACTCAGGATGAGATCTTCGTGCAGTTCCATCCAGATGTCGTGGTAGCTGTCATAGAGCGGGCGGGCGAACGCGGCGTTGTCCCCGCCACGGACCCGCTCGAGCGCAGCGGACAATCGCGGTAGGTATCGACCGAACCGAGGCAGAGATTCCGCCAGTTGCTGCAGCGGCGGACGCAGCGCCGCGTCGGAGGTGGCGAGCTGTTCGATGACCTGCGCGTCGTATGCCGCGTCGGTGTGATCGTTGGGCTGGTCGTCGCTGCGCATCTGCCAGCGCTGGCACACCTGCTTGAACTCGGAATTGACCGGCAGGAAGACAGCATAGAACTCGTCGAGGGCATCCGCCGCCGAACGGGTCTCGTCGTTCTCAGCGAGGAGCCGGCGGTGTTCTTCCTTACCGGCGGGCGTGAGCATCGAACCGGCCATGCGACCTTCCCTGCGCACGACGAGACCCTGTTCGACCAAGGGAGTCAGCAACTCCGGCAGATCGCCGACGGGCACCCCGGACAGAGCGCTGAGAACAGCGTCGTTGGCCAGCCCTTTCACGCGCAGCGAGTGAACGATGTCGAACGTCGACGGCTGATGTTGGGTGTGGACCATCTCGAAGCTCCTGGTGATCGAAGGTGGTGGCCGGTCGGCACGATACGAGTCCGTGATCAGGAACCGACCAGATACAGCGAGCGAAGTGCTTTCTTGTTGAGTTTTCCTGTCGGGAGGCGGGGAAGATCGTCGACGAAGTCGATCGATTTCGGTGCCTTGTAGGCTGCCAGCACGCTCTTGCAGTGATCGATCAGGGCGGCGACGGTGTCGTCGTCTGCAGGCACGTTCTCGTGCAGCTCCACCACGGCCTTGACCTGTTCGCCGAATTCCGGATCCGGAACGCCGAATACCGCGGCGTCGGCGACTGCAGGGTGACGCAAGAGCGCCGCTTCGACCTCTTCCGGGTAAATGTTGACCCCGCCGGAGATGATCATGAAGCTCTCGCGGCCAACGAGGTAGAGATATCCGTCCTCGTCGAGGTATCCCCGATCGCCCATACTCTTCCAGGTGCTGGGCGCGGTAGCGTCCCGGTCGTTGACGTAGGCATTCGACGTCGGCGGTTCGAACCAGACCCGCCCGATTTCATCGGGTCCGAGCGGATTTCCGTCTTCGTCGGTGATATGAACCTGGGTCCCGCCCAGGGGACGGCCGACAGAGCCGGGGCGCTCGGCAGACTCCCGAGCGGAGATGTAGGTGTGCCCGTAGCCCTCGGAGGCGCCGTAGTACTCGTGCAAGATGGGTCCCCACCACTGGTTGATCCGGTCTTTGACGTCCACCGGGCAGGGAGCGCCGGAAGTGACCGCCGTCGTGTGGGTGGGTGAGAGTTCGATCGAGTCCCGCTCGGGTAGGCGCAACATGCGCAGCAGCATGGTTGGGACCCATTGCGAGTGGGTGACTCCATGCACCCTGATGGCCTCCAGGGCAGCAGCAGGATCGAACCGCTCCATGCACACGACCGTTCCGCCGGCTGCCATGGTCATCAGCTGGAAGGTGAAGGGGGCAGCGTGATAGTTCGGCGCGGGTGAGAGCAGTACCGTCGTGCCGCCGATACCCAACTCGGCGGCAAGCCCCGCGTGCCGCACCGGTGCCTGCGAGGGATGGACATCGAGGAGCTTCTGCCGAAACGCTTTGGGCCTACCGGTGGTGCCGCCGCTGTAGAGCACGCGGGCACCGAAGCGCTCGTCGGCGATCGGAGTGCGCGGGTGTTCCGCGAGCGCTGCGGCTACATGTTCGAAGTCGGTGCCGGGGTCTGTACACAACACCACTGTGTCGTGCCCGGCGGGCAAGGCGGTGGCCACGGTGTCCGCGAGCATCGCGCTGGTGACCAATACGGCCGGTGCCGCCTCCTCGAGGATCGCCGACAGCTCTCCTGCAGTCAGGTGCCAGTTGACCGGGGTCACGAACAGTCCGGAGCGCATTCCGGCGGCCACGACCACGGGCCATTCGATGCGGTTCTCCATCATGAGTACGACACTGTCCCCGGTACGCACGCCGCGCGTGCGTAACAGGTGGGCGAGCTGGTTGGATTGTTCGTCGAGCTGGCGGTACGTCAGCGACGCACCCGAGCCGGCCATGACGAAGGCGAGCGAGTCTGGGTGTTCGGCTGCGATGGTGGGTGGGTACACGGGGCCTCTTTTGCGAACGATTCGTCACATATTGATCTCAGGCTACAAGTGGATTCATAGTCTTACAAGGGGTGTTCTCAAACCGCTCGACTTGTGGTTTAGTGAAGTTGTCGTCACAAACCACGTGACCTCGGCCACGGGAGGTATCCACATGACCACCAGCAGCGACATCGACCTGATGAACCTGCAACCTTTCGCAACCGGATACGCCGACGAGATCTTCAAAGACCTCCGCGACCACGATCCGTTGCACTGGAACGCCGAACCGGACGGTCCCGGTTTCTGGTCGGTCACCCGCTATGCCGATGTCAAGGCCGTCGCCTCCGACTACGCAACCTTCACCGTCACCGAAGGCACTCAAATCGCCAGCCGCCGGGCCGAAGGCGAGGGAGCGCGCAGCATTCACCACGTCGATCCCCCGGAACACGGCCCCTTGCGCAAGATCGTCACCCCCTCCGTCCGTCCCGCGAAGGTCAAGAACCTGACCCCGGACATCGAAGCCGTCATCGACGAATTACTCGACAAGACCGTCGGCGCAGGTCCGCTCGACTTCGTCGCCGAAATCTCCTCCCAGCTCCCACTGGTGATGATCGGCCGCCTGCTCGGCGCCCCCCTCGAGGACTGCCCACACCTGCTGCGCTGGACCAACCAGATGGCCTCGGAGGACCCCGACTATTCCGAGGGACCCGAAACGGCGGTGCGCGCCCGCGACGAAGTCTTCACCTACTTCCGCGGCCTCGAGCAACAGCGCCGAGCCTGCCCCGCCGATGACCTGGTCAGCATCCTGACCGCCGCCGAGATCGACGGCGTTCCCCTCTCCCGCGGCTACCTCGACGCCTACTACCTCATCCTGATGGTCGCCGGAAACGAAACCACCCGCAATCTGCTCTCCGGTGGTGTGCTCGCGTTGCACGAGAACCCCCAGTGGTGGCAGATGCTCCGCGAAAATCCCGGCAAGATCCGCACCGCCGTCGAGGAGATGGTGCGCTGGGTCTCCCCCGTGCTGTCGATGCGCCGCACCGCCACCCGAGACGTCGAGATGCACGGCAAGACCATCAAAGCCGGCGACAAGGTCGTCATGTGGTTCTGCTCGGCCAACCGCGACGAACGCGCCTTCGACGACCCCCACGTCTTCCGACCGGACCGATTCCCCAACGAGCACGTGGGATTCGGCTGGGGTGAACATGCCTGCCTCGGCGCCAACCTCGCCCGCCTCGAAGCCAAGCTGTTCTTCACCAAACTCGTCGAGCGGGGCATCGACATCTCGGTGGTCGGCGAGCCGAAGCGGCTGCAGAGCAACTTCTTCCGGGGCATCAAGACCCTGCCGGTAACCCTGGAGCAGACCCATGGCTGATACCTTCGCCCCTGCCCGTTGCCTGATCGACGGTCAATGGTCCACTCCCCCAGGACCAGTGGTCGAGGTGATCGACCCCTTCACCGAGACGGCAATCGGACACGTCGCCGATGCCGGCGCCGAACTCGTGGACTCCGCGGTGCGCTCCGCCCAAGCGGCCCACCGGTTGTGGTGCCGCACCGACGTCGACGAACGCGCCGCCGTCCTCGAACGGACCGCAGACCTGCTCGAACGCGACGGAGAGACGATCGCCGCGGTGGTGACCCGGGAGATGGGCATGCCGATCTCCCTGGCGCGTGTCACACAGGCCGAACTGCCGGCCGCGGTGCTACGCGCGACCGCCCGAGCAGCACGCACCCTCGACTGGAATACCGACATCGACGGTGCCACCCTGCTGCGCCGCGGCAGCGGCGTCGTCGGCGCCATCACCCCGTGGAACATGCCCGTCCACCAGATCGTCGCCAAAGTGTCCGCCGCCCTGGCCGCCGGTTCGACCGTGGTGCTCAAGGCATCGGAGATGACCCCCTACGACGCCGAGATGCTGGCGGGACTGTTCCTCGAGGCAGGACTGCCCGCCGGCGCGTTCAACCTCGTCACCGGCGTCGGGCCGACCACCGGTGCGGCGCTGGCCGGACACGACACCCTGGCACACATGTCGTTCACCGGCAGCGTCACCGCCGGCCGCGCCGTTGCCGCGCTCGCCGGGCAAGCATTGACCCGCTGCACCTTAGAACTCGGCGGCAAGTCCCCCGCCGTGATCCTGCCGGATGCAGACCTGCCCACGGCAATTCCCGGCGCCCTCGCCTCCGGTCTGGTCAACTCCGGTCAGGCCTGCAATGCCCCCACACGTCTTCTGGTGCCGCAGTCTCTGGTCGTCGAGGTCACCGAACTCATCCGCGCTGCAGTCGCCGAGCACACCCTCGGCGATCCCACCGATCCGGCGACCAAGCAAGGACCACTGGCCTCCGCCCGCCAACGAGACCGAGTCCTAGACTATGTCGCCGGCGCCGTCGACGCAGGCGGAGAACTACTCACCGGGACGGGCAAGCCCTACGACGGATCGGCCACCGGTTTCTTCGTCGAGCCGACCGTCATCACCGGCCTGAACGAGAACGCCCGGGCCGTCCGAGAAGAGATCTTCGGTCCCGTGATCGCACTGCAGACCTACACCGACATCGACGACGCCGTACGGATCGCCAACGACAGCGCCTACGGACTGTCCGCGGAAGTCTGGTCCGGTGATACCGACCGGGCCCGCGCCGTCGCGAGCCACCTCGACGTCGGCCAGGTCAAGATCAACGGCGTACGCACCCGCACACGCCCCGCAGTGCCGTTCGGCGGAGTCAAGAATTCCGGCTACGGCCGCGAACTCGGTGCCCTGGGAATCGAAGAGTTCACCGATGTCACGGCGGTGATGGCATGAACGCCCCCATCGTCGTCACCGGAGCCGGCTCCGGGATCGGTCTCGCCGTGGCCGAACAACTGCACCGGGCCGGCACACCGGTCATCGGGCTGGATCGCCGCAGCTGCCCGCTCGACGGTGTGCACACCGTCGAGTGCGATCTTTCCGACCCGGCGTCGATCGATGCCGCAGCAGCAGAACTGCCCACGGTGATCGCAGCACTGGCGAACGTCGCGGGGGTACCCGGCACCGTTCCGGCGCAGACGGTACTTGCCGTCAATCTGCTCGGCGCCCGCCGATTGACCGAGACGCTGCTCCCGCGGATGGCCGGCGGTTCCGCCATCGTCAACGTCGCTTCGGTTGCAGCCAATCGCAATACCCAATCCCCCGAAGCGATCGACGAACTTCTGCGAGTACGGGACATCGAAGCGTTGGAACACTGGCTGCGCGCACATCCGCTCGACGGCCCCGCCGCCTATGACACCTCCAAACGGGCACTCGTCGACTGGACCCAACTCCTCGCCGCGAAACTGACCGGGCGCGGAATCCGCGCAGTGTCCGTCAGCCCCGGCCCCGTCGAAACACCCATCCTCGCCGACTTCGAGGCCAGCATGGGCACCGAAGCGATGCAACGATCCCAGGCCGCCGTGGGCCGACACGGATACCCCCACGAGATCGCGGCAGTCGTCGCGTTCGCGCTCTCCCCCGCCGCGTCCTGGCTCAACGGCATCGACATCCCCGTCGAAGGCGGCCTGTACGCCACGCGCGCCGCCGCCAATTCCCCCGTATTCGAAGGACTCACACCATGACTTCCTCCGCGCCGACCTCACCGGTGACTGCCGTGTCCGATGTGATCTTCCTCGACGGCACCTTCCCCGGCAGCCGAGACCTGCTCGGCGGCAAGGCATACAGCGTCAACAAGATGCAAGCGATGGGACTACCCGTCCCTCCCGCCTTCGCATTGCCGACCCACGTGTGCGCGATCTACCACGACAACGGCCGGGCCCTGCCCGAACCGATCTGGCAGGACGTCCTCGAGCAGTTGCACCGGCTCGAAGCCGACACCGGACGTACCTTCGGGGCAGAACCGTCGCCTCTGCTGGTCTCCGTGCGCTCGGGTGCTGCCCAATCCATGCCCGGCATGATGGACACCGTCCTCAACCTCGGCCTGACCCCCCAGCTCTGCCGGGTCCTCGCCGACGAAACCGGTGACCAGCAGTGGGCCGACGACACCTGGCAGCGGTTCCGGCACAGTTACGCCTCCATCGTCGCTGGCGATCCCACCGCCGAACCACCGGCCGATCCATTCGAACAGCTGCGAGCTGCGATCGGCGCGGTATTCGACTCGTGGACCAACGACCGAGTCAAGGCCTACCGCGCCCGCCACAACCTCGGCAATGGGGCCGGGACCGCAGTAACGGTGCAGGCCATGGTCTTCGGCAACCGTGACGAGCACTCCGGCACCGGCGTGATGTTCAGCCGCAACCCCGCCACCGGCGAGAACACGCTCTACGGCGAGTGGCTGAGCCGAGCACAAGGCGAAGACGTCGTCTCCGGCGAAAAGACCCCGTCCCCGCTTCCCACAGTCTCCGAAATCCTGCCGGAGATCTATCCGCAACTCGAACAGGTTGCCACGATCCTCGAGCATGAACACCGCGACCTGGTGGACATCGAATTCACGGTCGAAAGTGGCCGCCTGTATGTCCTGCAGTGCCGCGCCGGCAAGCGGTCTCCTCGCGCAGCTGTGCGTATCGCGGTCGATCTGGTGCGAGAAGGCGTCATCGAGCCCAAGGAAGCCCTCGCCCGTATCTCGCCGGAGCAGGCAGCCGCGCTGGCCGACAATCACGGTGTGCACGAGCACCACCTGGTACTCGCATCCGGTATCGGAGCAGGCCCGGGTGCCGCGGTCGGGCACGCCGTCACCGATGTCGACGAAGCACGCACCCTCGCCGAGGCCGGCACACCGGTCGTCCTGGTCCGGCCGTCGACCGCTCCCGACGACGTGCCCGCAATGTTCGAGTCCGTCGCCGTGGTCACCGAACTCGGCGGCAGCACCTCCCATGCAGCGCTGGTGTGCCGCGAGATCGGTCTTCCTTGTGTGGTCGGCGCCGGAGCAGGCACGATGACGGCCCTGGCCGGACGCGTGGTTACCGTCGACGGCGCCTCCGGAACCGTCTACGACGGTGATGCGCTGAACACCGACCACTCCGGCGCCCGGGACGAGCACCTCGACGAACTGCTGAGCTACCTGCCCGGCCCGGTGCCAGCCGAACACCCACTCGCCCCTTTGACCAACACGGATCAGGAGCGCGCCTAGGATCTGCGCGCGGGTCCATCACAGACGCGATGACCTGTTCACAATCGGGAAGACGAGGAAGCAACGATGGCCGCTACCACTCCGCCAGGCCGCAGCGAACCACGCACACTCACCGAGGCCTACACCCACGCGGGGTTGACCGACCGCGGTACCAGCAGCGGCAAAAGGCCGAACAAGCGCGGTGAGGCCACTCGCGAACGCATCGTGCAAGCGGCAATCGAATGCTTCAGCGAATACGGCTACACCCGTACCCGCATTTCCGATATCACGCATCGCGCCAAGACCGCACAAGGCAACTTCTACCGACACTTCAACGACCTCGACGACGTGTTCCTGGCAGCGTTGCACACTGGTCTGCAGGAGCTCGCCGAAGCTACCGGTCGGCGAACCAACAGCAGCGGCGAACTCGAGGCCCTGATCGACGTCAACATCACGTACCTGCACGCCTACTCCCGCCACCGGCACATCCTGCGTTTGTTGCGCGAAGCCGCCGCAGCCAGCGCCAACGAGGGCTTCCAGCAGCTATGGCTGCAACTGCGCGGAGACTTCGTCGCTCGCACACGACGCTGGCTCCAGCGACTCTACGACCGCGGAGAGATCGGCGACACCGACTTCGATCTCCTGGCCGAAGCCCTAGGGTGCATGACCGAGCAAATGGCGTACGTGCACGTCGGCCTACCCGCCTCAACCCCCCGACGGGAACGCATCGACGAGCTCGGCCGTGCCCTCGGCGAATTCTGGTACCGATCTCTACCGCCCGCCATCAAGGACACCCAACTCGACTCGCGCTCCACCGCCGCGCTCGAGTCGTAACTCGACAGCACTACCTCCCGCGGTAGTGCCAGCCGAAGGAACCACCATGACCTCTCTCGCGCCCGAACTCCTCGGACACACCGTCGGTGTGCGACAGGTAATTCAGGAAACACCCGACGCCTGTTCGTTCGTCCTGGACGTCCCGGCCGAGCTGACCGAACGATTCACCTACAAGCCGGGGCAGTTCGTCACCGTCCGTATTCCCAGTGAGCGAACCGGTTCCGTCGCGCGGTGTTACTCGATCGCCAGCACCCCCGCGACAGACCAGCACATCAAGATCACTGTCAAACGCACCGCCGACGGTTACGGGTCGAACTGGCTCTGCGATCACATCACCGCCGGGGACACCCTCCACCTGCTTCCCCCCTCCGGAACGTTCGTACCCGATCGGCTCGACGGCCCCCTTCGGCTGTTCGCAGCCGGCAGTGGAATCACTCCGGTGATGTCGATCCTCAAGTCCGCGCTGGCCACCTCGACCGGCACAATTGCGTTGTACTACGCCAACCGCGACCGGGATTCGATCATCTTCGACACCGAATTGACCGAACTGGCACAGCGTTACCCGCACCGCCTCACCATCGAGCACCGACTCGAGGACGAGCACGGCCTGCCTACCAAGGACAGCATCGCGTCCTTCACCGCTGACACGGTCGACGGCGAGGTATTCATCTGCGGTCCGGCCCCGTTCATGTCGTTGGTCAAGAACACCCTCGTCACCTGCGGATACGACCGACACAGTATCCACATCGAGGAATTCCGCTCCCTCGACGGCGACCCCTTCGCTCCCATCGCACAACTGGCGATCACGGACCCAAACGCCTCCACGGTCGACGTCACGCTCGACGGAGATACTCACACCTTGGACTGGCCCGCCGATGCCACCTTGATCGACGTCATGGTCAATGCCGGCATCGATGCCCCCTATTCCTGCCGCGAAGGAGAATGCGGTTCCTGTGCCTGCACCCTCGTCGAGGGCACCGTGAACCCGGGCAACACCGAAGCGCTCGACCCCGACGACGTCGCCGACGGTTACATCCTCGGATGCCAGGCGAGGCCAACCAGCCCCACTTTACGAGTCGAGTTCTGAGACGCGAGACAGCCTTTCGCGGACCATCGATGAACCGAACCAGCAGTCCTGGTTCGGTTCATCGACACGATTGTCCGGTTGTCAGCTCTTCGTGGGAGGCGCCAGGCCATCGGGAAGCGACGACGGGACATGTGGTCCCATCGCAATGTGTTCGAAGATGCCGATGCCTTCGATGCCGTCCGAGCGTCTTACCACGCAGAGTTGTCGTGCATGGACTTTTCCCTCGCTATCGGATCGAGGTCTGCGATTCTCCATTGCACGCGGAGCACGGATTCGCGTCCATGATCTCGACCCTGCCCGCGTTGCGGATGGTAGTAACCCAGACCCTTCATCTGGAACACGGACCGCGGTTCGACCTCGACAATGAAGTCCATCGGCCCGCGGGGTCCGACTTTGATGGAAGCGTTCGACGGGCGACGGGTCCCTGGGACATAGTCGATATCGACCAGTACGTCGTCGGTACGGCACAACTCGCTGATCGGCTCGACTTCCTGGGGGTGCACACGCGGGGCACTCATAGCCAGACGCACATGGCTTACGCCATCAGGCGCTTCATGAACCGTGGCCTGAAGGAACGAGTCAGGAAAGTGCAAGACGCTCCACACGGCGTAGATCGGTTTGACTGCGCTGTTCATCATGTCTTCAGCTGTCGCTTGCCGGCGACAGGTCACCGACGCCCTGCCGGTCGAGCAGGTAGCAGATGGTTGCCCGGCCCTCGCCTCGTCGTCGGTCAGTCGACCGTCATAGGTGGCGTCCACATCGCCCTGAGCCCGAGCACGTCGGGGACCAGGCCCGTACACAGGTGACCAGCGATCGACCACCTCGCCAACCGTCACGAGCTCAGATCCAGCACCGTCGCCAGATACAAACCCACCGCCATCAACTAGAGATAGATGAGGTCACCGACGTATCGGGCGTTCGGTGCGTTTGCGGTGAAATTCCCTCGGATCAGGTCCGGCACCGCGTCCGCGTCGGGATCGGGGCGGTGATGCGCACCGATTTGCACAGGTACACCCCAACGATCCCGTGCTCACGTATGACCCGCTCGACCCGCTTGTAGTTCACCTCGATCCCGACCTCGCGCAGTTCAGCCGTGATACGTGGGGCACCGTAGATGCCGTCCGAGTCGGCGTGCATGACGCGGATCCGCGTCGCGATCTCCGCGTCGGCCCGGACGCGCTCGGCACGGACCGGCGCGGCGGCAAGCCACAGGTAGAACCTCGAGTGGGAAACGTCGAGAATCTGGCACAACCACTTCACCTTCAGCAATGTCGCGGTGGTGGTCGACGAACTGGAAGCGGCTCACCAGTTGGTCTCGCCCGCGAAATATCTCGCCGTCCTCCTCAGGATCTCCCGCTCGGTTTCGAGCTTCCGGATCTCGGTCTTGAACTGCTTGTCTTCTTCCTCCAAAACCGGACTGGGACGATATCTCCCACGCCCGGGCCGCCGACCGCGCGCCACCCCCGGGGCCTGGAGTTCGGCCGTGGAGGTGCCGGTGCGTTTGCGTGCGGCCCGCGCCCAGTTACGCAGAGTCTCGCGGCTGACGCCCAGGTCGTTGCCGATGCCGTCGAAGGTGTGGCTCGGGTCGGACAGGTACAGCGCAACGGCATCGGCCTTGAACTCCGCCGAGTACGCCTTCATCACCATCAGTGACATCTCTTCTTCTGGAACCTTCCCGACCCAGTGTTCACGAGATCCTCACTCAGGGAACCCCTTCAAGCGGCGATTGCTGCGCACCTGCCATCTCGCTGCCCTGTCGAGCCTGAACACAGTCTTACTTCACGCCGGTTCTACGACCGCACACGTGCCGGAGGAAAAAGCCACAAGTAGGCGTTGGTCCCACGTGCACGCCGGCGGATCACTACCTTGTGGGCGTTTCCGCGCGCCCCCCGCCACCGCGAACAGAACCTTCTGAAACCACCGGAGGTCTCCGAATCCCTCGATTGGGCGCGCGCACTGCTCGCCCTCGACCGCGACATCCTCGACGCGGCGACTGCCGCCGCGACACCCGGTGCCGTGCTGAAGTATCGCGAGGACATCGACCGGGTCACCCGCGCCGGACTCGACAACCAGGCCGTCGAATGAGGTCGAATGAGAATGGGGGATGACAGCGGTGGGGCGACGATCGCCGTCACCCCACCGCGGGCCGTCATTCCGTGAACAGGCACCCATTGATCGTCAGTTCGATCCCACTCCCCCGCTTGATCGTGTTGTAGATCGGGCACGCGGCGACGAACTTGCGCCCGAGCGCAACGGCGTCCTCGTACTCGACTCCGCAGACCTGGATCTCGAGCACGGTACGGTCGTACCGGGTCGGATCCACGGTGCCGCGGGTGTGGGCGGCGCGGGTGACGATCCCGTCGATCTGCAGGCCGTCCTGCTTCGCATTGTGCTCGAAGTTGGCCATCGCACAGGACGTGAGTGCGGCCAGGAGCAGTTCGCCCGCGTGCACGGCCTCACCCCCGGCGAGTCGCGAGTCGGTGACGAGATGGTTGCTGCGGGCACTGACGACGAAGCGTCCGGTCTCGGTGGTCACCGTTCCCGTGACCACCGCATCGTGCTCCGTCACGTTTCCGATCCCGGGAGCATCCGTCCGTCCGGCCGCGCTCATCCCTGAACCCCGGAACGCCGCTGCCATTCACCGGAGGCGGGGCGGGTCAGCCCGAGATTCTCCCGCAGGGTCGAGCCCTCGTACTCGGTGCGGAAGATGCCGCGCTTCTGCAGCTGTGGCACGACCTGCCGGGTGAAGGTCTCGAAGCCACCGGGCTGATAGGGCACCTGCAGGGTGAACCCGTCGGCGGCGCCGTCCTCGAACCAGTCCTGCAGACCGTCCGCGACCTCATCCGCGGTTCCGATGAAGTTACCTTCGTACCGTCCGCCGTACTGCTTGCCGAGCTGCCGCAGTGTCAACCCCTCGCGCTCGGTGATCTCGCGGACCTCGTGGTAGTGCCCGGCCACACCGGGCACCTCGACCTCGGGGAGACGCTCGTCGAGCGGGAAGGTCGAAAGGTCGACGTCGAGGTGGTATGCGAGCGTGGACAATCCACCGATCGGCGGTACCAGTTCGAAGATCTCGTCGGCGAGTTCCTTCGCGCGTGCGGTGGTGGACCCGACCACCGGCGTGATCGACGGGAGGATCTTGATCTCCTCCGGATCGCGCCCGAACGTCGCGGCCCGCTCCTTGATCTCGGTGTAGAACGCCTGCGCCGATTCCTTGGAGGCGTGGCTGCAGAAGATCACGTCCGACCAGCGGGCGGCGAAGTCCTTGCCCTTCGAGGACGCGCCGGCCTGAATGAGCACCGGATAGCCCTGCGGTGGACGGGGAACGTTCAGCGGCCCCTGCACCGAGAAGTAGCGGCCCTTGTGATCAACCCGATGGACTTTGTCGGGGTCGGCGAACAGGGGCTGCTCGACGTCGAGCACGAGGGCGTCGTCGTCCCAGCTGTCCCAGAGCTTGCCTGTCACCTCGAGGAACTCGTCGGCACGCTCATACCGCGTGGAGCGGTCGAACTGCTCGTCGAGGTTGAAGTTCCGCGCCTCGGACTCCTGGAAGGAGGTCACGATGTTCCACGCCGCACGACCACCGGAGAGGTGGTCGAGGCTGGCGAACGACCGTGCCACGGTGAACGGTTGCGCGTAGGTCGTCGAGACCGTCGCGGCGAGGCCGAGGTGACGGGTCACGGCCGCCATCGACGCGATGACCGGCAGCGGATCGATCCGCAGGGACCCGAGGGCGCCGTACCGCAGTTGCGAATCGGTGCTGCCGCCGAAACGGTCCGGCACAGAAACGATGTCGGCGAAGAAGGCCAGGTCGAACCGGCCGTCCTCGAGAGTGCGGGCCATGTTCTGGTAATAGCTCGCATCGAGCCAGCCGGGCACCGAGTCGGGCAGGCGCCACCCACCGGGGCGGCCCGGTCCCGCGGTGATGAACGCGGCGAGATGCATCTTCTTGGTCACGAGAACTCCTGACTTGCTGTGTACCGGAGAGAATCCGGTCAGACCTTCGCCAGTTCGGCGTTGACGGCGGCACGGACGGAGTCGAAGCGGCTGTCGGACAGCCAGCTCCGCACGTCGACCGTCTCCGGGTACACCCCGAGGGCGTGGAAGTTGTCGGCGAGGTCCTGGGTCCCGTCGATCGCATCGGTGTCCACCACGGTGAACTCACCTGCCCCCGAGTAGGACAGGCGGCGGTCGACGACGAGATCTCGGTAGACCTCCTTCTCGAGTTGCGAGTCGCCGAAGCCTCCGAGAGCGGCGAACTCGTCGACCGCGACGTCGGGCTGCGCCTCGATCCAGCGCTGCGCGTCGCGGACGTTGCGTGCGAGCTTCGCGGCGATCTCGGGATGCTCGAAGGCGAACTTCTCACTGGCGACGAAGAACGCGTAGTCGTAGGTCTTCACGTCGGGCAGCGTGTCGGCGTCGTGCTTGCGGCGGGCCAGCTCGATCGTGGGCTGCCAATTGATCCACGCGTCGACCTTGCCCTGCGCGAAGGCTGCCTCGGCGTCGGCGGCGGTGAGATTGCTGTACTCGATGTCGTCGAGGGTCAGACCCGCGGTCTCGAGGTACTTGACCAGGCTGTAGGTACCGGTAGTGCCCTGCTGATCGGCGACCTTGCGGCCCTTCAGATCCGCGGCGCTCCGGATGTCGGACCCCTTGGGTACGAGGATGTCGACCTCGTTGCTCGGCAGCGGGTAGGCGACGAGCGGCACGAACGGCACGTTGCCACCGATGCCGTAGATCACCGCGGTGGCGGTGGCAAAGGAGAAGTCGATGCTGCCGGCCTTGATCGCCTCCATGACGGGGAGGGATGCCGTGAAACCGGACTGGAAATTCACCGGCACACCGAGATCGGCGGAGACGTCGAATCCGCCGATGTTGTGGGAGAGCACGGCGCCGGGTTCGGCCTTGCCGTCGCCGATGAGTGCGTACCGGACCTCCGTGAGCTCACCGCCGTTCGCAGAATCGTCCGAGCCGCACGCGCTGAGGGCACCGAGGCCGGCGAGTCCGAGCGCGCCGATGCCTGCGGCACGCAGGAACCCGCGGCGGTCGAGGACGGGACGGGGCAGAGCATTCATAATACTGGGGACCTTTCGGGGGATCTGGGACAGCGAGGGGTCAGGATCCGGTCGCTGCATGTACCGCGCGGTCGGCCTCGAGCAGACCGTCGAGCAGCTCTTCCTTCCACGCCGCGAGCTGCGCATCGCCGCGGTGACGCGGGCGTGCCTGGGGCACACGGAGATCGCGCGTGATGCCCTGCGGGGTGAGCAGCAGAACGCGATCGGCGAGAACGAGTGCTTCCTCGACGTCGTGGGTGACGAGCAGGACGGTGCGCGGATGTTCGGCGAGGATGTTCTCGAGGAGCTGTTGCATCGTGACCCGGGTGATGGCGTCGAGCGCGCCGAACGGTTCGTCGAGCAGCAGGACGTCGGGGCGGTGCATCAGTGCCCGGGCGAGCGCGACACGCTGGCGCTGTCCGCCGGACAGCTCTGCGGGCCAGGCCTTCTCACGGCCGGTGAGACCGACCTGTGCGAGCAGTTCGGCGGCCTTGTCCCGCTGCCCCTTCGTGCCCAGGGTGACGTTGTCGAGCACCGACTTCCACGGCAGGAGCCGATCCTCCTGGAACATCATCCGAGCGGTCGGCCCGCCCGCCGGTACGTCCCCGATCGGAGTCATGGCGCCCGAGCTGGGTTCCTCGAGTCCGGCGAGGATGCGCAGCAGGGTCGACTTACCGACGCCGCTGGGGCCGAGGATGGCGACGAAGTCGCCGGGGTCGATGGTCAGGTCGAGATCACGGAGAACCTGGTTGTCGCCGTAGCGGCGTCCGATGGAGGCCAGTTCGAGGCCGACGAGTCCGCGGGCGGTGGTCATCGTGCCGCCTTCCGGTAGTTCGGATTCCAGCGCAGCACGCGGGCCTCGATGAAGCGGGTGATCTGGTCGGCGAGCAGGCCCGCACCGGCGTAGAGGACGATCGCGAGGACGATGCGTTCGTTGCGGAGCATCTCGCGGCCGTTCTGCGCGAGGTAGCCGATACCTTCGCGGGTGGCGATGGTCTCGGCGATGACGAGGGTCAGCCACGCGACGCCGAGGGCGTACCGGATGCCGGTGAGGATCATAGGCATCGCGCCGGGGACGATCACCTCACGGATCAATTGACCACGACCGAGCCCGTACGACCTGCCGAGCTGGATGAGCTTCTCGTCGACCGTGCGGATGCCACTGACGGTGTTGAGGTAGACCGGGAAGATCACGCCGAGGGTCACGAGCAGGACCTTGGGCATCTCCCCGATACCGAACGCCGCGATAAGCAGCGGCACGAGGGCGAGATGGGGCAGCGCGCGCACCATCTGGAGGGTGCGGTCGAATAGGCCTTCGGCGATGCGGGACAGGCCGACGGCGAAGCCGAAGGCGAGACCGATTGCGGCGCCGACGACGAATCCGACGGCGATACGGCGCAGGCTCACCAGGATGTGCGGTTGCAGTTCACCGGTCGACCACAGCGACCGCGCGGCGTCGATGACGTCCGTGGGCGGCGGCAGGATCGCCGCGGAGATCACACCGGTGCTCGACGCCCACTGCCATCCGACGAGGACGAGCACGGGCACGACCCAGGGCAGCAGGGCCGTCCAGTGCGGGGTGCGCAGGCGGCCGAGGCCGCGGCCCGGTGCCGTGACGGCGGGCGCGACGGAAACGGTGGCGTCGCTCATCGCCGGTTCCCGAGGCCGGGTCGTGCGGTGTGGTCGGTCATGTCTTCTCCCTGTCGGTGATGCGTTCGCACGGCACGCTACGTTCGAATGAACGCAAATGTCGTCATTTGTATACACATGAATTCAAAAGGTGTACAAAGCATGCACCCCGTGGTAGTCCTGGTCCGGCGGTCCGGGATCTGAGACCGGTGCCACACCAGTCGGCAGGAGGACACGAGATGGCGATCACGACGGGGAATCCGTACCGCGAACTGCGAAGACGGATCCTGGACGGGGTGCACCCGCCGGGCGATCTGCTCGTCCCCGCCACGGTGGGCGAGCAGCTGGGCGTGTCCCGGACACCCGTTCGCGAAGCCCTCATGCGCCTAGAGATCGAGGGTCTCGTGACGAAGGTCTCACGCGGATTCCGGGTCCTCGAACGCAGCCAGGAGGAGATCCTCGACATCTGCGAAGCGCGGATCGCACTCGAATCGGCCGTCGCCCTGTCCGCCGCGCAACGGCGCACCGAACTCGATCTCGCGAGACTGCGCCGCAGCCTCGACGAGGCCCGCGCAGAACGATTCCCCGCCAGCCGGCTGCGGCTGCACGCGGAATGGCACGTGGCGCTGCGACTCGCCGCCCACAACCCCACCATCGCCGAACTGATGGAACTGCTCGACGCCCGGCTGCACGTCTACGACGGCAAGGCGTCGCGAACCCCGGCGAATCTCGACCTCATCGAACGCGAACACGAGGCCCTCTACGAGGCCATCGCCGAAGGAGACGGCGAACGCGCCCAGGAACTGATGGTCGCCCACCAGAGACGCACCCGGGACCTGCGGATCGCCGAGATGGCCGAGTCGTCGAATCGCTGAGGCCTTCTCGCAAGATCTGTCGCATCCGACAACCGAGAGGTGACACGAGCAGTGCCGCCGGCGATCGAGACCCTTTGCGAGGTTCGTCAGGACGTGAGCAGGAGGACGAGTGGCCGCAGTTCGTAGATCCCCGCGGGGGATCGACTCACACCGGTGCAGCAGTTCGCCGTAGACGGCACGAATCTGGTGCGGTCCCCCACCAGTGCGTAAGCGCTGCGGTTGGCGCGGTGCGCCCACGCGCATCCGATGTCCTGTTCGGCTCGCCGCGCAGCCTCAGCTGCGCTGCGCACTGCTTCGTCACTGGCTCGTCATCAACCCGTCGAACCGCAAGGAGATCGATGCGATCGCCCATGGCCGGTACTGCTCGCCCCAGCGAGGTCGGCATTCAGACGCCACTTCACTGGCACGAACACGAGGTTCGGTCGGAGGTCGCTTATCTTTCTGTGACGATCGAGCGGTGCGTGCAGGGCGCTGGTTACCTCAACGGACGACTCTCCTGCCCCCGGGAGGAACCCGATGCGCACTGGCCGTCTCATCCTCCCCGCCTTCCGCATGGTGCTCCAGTACCGGGAGGACGGCAAAAATCTCGTCGCCGCCGAGGACACACTCGATATCCTTTATGAGGCGGAATCATCCGAGGCGACGGACACACGCCGACACCATGAGCACCCGCACACCGGTGATCACCGTCGACAGTGCGGACCTACCGGGACGCGCACCGTCACGGTCGGCACGGCGATGCGGTAATCACCTCGACCGGGGGTGTGTCGCGTAGGAGGCGGTCGCGACCGGCATGACTTGCTATGCAGGATCCGGCAAGGACTGCGCACTGAACCCCAGAACAGTGCCTCGGCGGCGAGGCCGCTTGACTCCAGCCCACATTGCGAAACAAGTAGCCACGTCAACCGCAGAACGTTGCTCACACGGCAGATGTACGCGGCCGACCCGGTTTCGGCCCGCTCGGCAACCGAGTCGTGTTCGGTCACGGACACACCCGCCAGGCGGGCGCCGGGTGGCGGCGTGCACCGCCGCGTCGAGTCGAATAGGCGCAGCAGGTCGGCTTCATCCCACCCGGCTGCGGCACCGACCCGAGTGCACCACCCACTCCACCGAACGAGCGCCATCGCCACAAATAGTGGACAACCCTCGGCCACGCGTCCAAGGGCAGCTGGTGCCGCATTGATCACGAAGCTACCCTCGCCGCACTCTGTCCAGGGCACCCGCAACGTTCCCAATGCCTATCGCACCCTGCGCGATTGCGTATTGGACAGTGCCGAGGAAGGGTCACACAGGGTACCAAGGATCACTGTCATCCATAGGAGGAAGTCTGAGTCTGCCCAAGGCGTGACGTCGTCAGAGATCCGCGGCGAAGACCTCAGCGGGATTCTCAGGCAAATGCGGGCGCCCGGCCGAGGCGTAGTCACTCCTCGCCATGGGAAAACAGCCACACGCGCGTCATCTCTGCCGAACACCTGCGTCGGGACGTGCGTTGGTCAGGCGTTGGCGAAGGACCTAGCGGGGTACAACGCTTGGTGATCGGCCGTCGCCTCCTGTCGAACGCGCGTAAGGGCTGACATCGCTTTTCCTGCCGTTCTCACCGACAAACTGCGTCTTTCTGTTGTCGCGTCCCCTGTGTTTCTTGTATCGGGACCGGAACTCGTCATCGCTCAGCGCATCTCTGGCATCGTCGGTTCGTTTCCCACGCTGAACGCAAGACCTCAAAGAGCGTTGCGATCGGAGACGGTCATTTGTGGGGAAAGGCTCGACCAATTCCCCGCCTCGTTCGTCGGCTGAACCCGTACAGGTCGCCAGTCCGGCACCGTCACAAGTCGATATGCGATGCCGCCGCGTCAGTACTGTTCATTTTTCGTTCACGTCATCGTCGTGGAGGCCGGGAATGACTTTGGCCATGAGCGACATTTACACCGACCATGAAGCACACGGTCTCGAACGCGCAGTCGCGTCACTCGTTCAGCAGTTCCCGCAACTCCCTGAAACGGTGGTACGCCAGGCCGTCGCAGAGGCTGTGCGCGCCTATCAGGGACGTCCTATCCGCGAATTCATCCCCTTGTTCGTCGAACGCCGAGCACGCCGAGCACTTGCCGCTGACAGCCACTAATCCGTATCCGTGGGTCTGTCATATGCCGTTGGGCGACACGGAGCTGTCGACCGCCGTATTCGTCGCGCCCGTAAGCCAAATCCCTGCACTGCCAACTCTGTATGACGAAACCCGGCCTGGCAACATGCTTCACGAGTCTCGGAACGTCGGTTGACATAGCGTCCATCGCCAGTTCGCTGTCGTGGTGGCAACGTGGGATTCTCAATACCGCGGCTCGGTCGCCAACGAGTAGGACGTACACGAGGCAACGGCGAGCGGGATCCGCGGCGCATCCGGATCTGCAAGGACCGTGGCGCCCTGCCCTCGGTGACAAAGCCGCATGCCACCGATAGGGCTTTCGGACGCACAAGCATAGAACGAGAGGACCTGACCCTGATCTTGGACACACGGAATCCAGCACGACCGCTCCACTGGAACGCCGACTGACCACCGATAACCAGGAACCAGGACAGAGACCACAGCACGATAGCCTTCCGACGTGGATTTCTCGCCGTTGGGTTTGATCGTCGCGTTGGCAGTGCTTATGCCCAACATGCTGCTCATTTGGTTGCCCCCGCGAGCTCCTGCACCGACGGTATCGGTGCCACACCCGTGGGGAGTGGCGGAACGGGTGGGTCAGGTGCTGTGCCTGAGCGTGCCCGCGATCACGCCCCCAGGAGCACTCGTCTGGTGGTGGTCGGTTCCCACCTTGGTCGCGCTTGCCGGATACTACGCACTGTGGGCGAGATACCTCGTCCGGGGACGAGCAGCAACGGCACTGTACCTACGATGGTGGATCTTGCCGGTGCCCATGGCAATCCTTCCCATCGCAGTATTTCTTTCCACTGCAGGGTGGTTGAGCAATCCATGGGTCGCCATTGCAACGGTAATATTCGCCGTCGGTCATGTCCCTACCTCGCTGATCGTCGCCCGAGCAGTCGGCAGTCGCACATGACCTCCTCCCACTGAGGAACGAACCACCTCCACCTGTTCCTCGCCGGGCGATGAGGAACACTTACCTCGAGCCCGAGCAACGAACACTTCAGATGCGAAAACAGCCCCTCCGATGGCTCGACCGCCGCCGGACGTGCCATCGGCCGTACCTGCGGCGAATTGCTTCGTCCGGTCACCTTAGAACTCGGCGGCACGTCCGCGGCGGTCGTGCTCGACGATGCCGAGGGCGTCGAGCTCTGCGTCTGGGAGCGGCCAGCATGCCAATGCCGGAACAACTCCATCAGATCGGTCATCGTCCACGTTCTCCTTACCACCGTCGGGCTCCTTCTAGGCCCTCGGTGGATCTTGGGAAGAAGCGAACCTGGACCAGCACCCGGTGCCCCGGTCGAGACGCCTCGAGGGTAAGCAATGACGTGACGGCCGGGGTGCCTCTCTGTTTGTCAAGCGGCTTTGACGGATTGATTCGCGCCGGGTCGATGACGACGCTTTTCGTCGGACAGCATGATGCGATCGGACAGGTGACGTTTGAGGGCGCGCCTCGCTGCAGCGGGTTTTCTGCCCTCGGCTATTTTCTTGTCGTATAGGCACGCCCGGCGCTTGCGGGCATCCGGATCTGCACCACAGCGACGGTGTAGAGCGCGCTGTTGAGCTGTCGGTCGCCGTAGCGGGAGAGGCGGTGCCGGTCGGCATCTGCGCTGGCGATCTGTACCGGTGCCGAGCCGTTGTAGTTCGCATAGACCGCCGCGGTCGGGAAGCGATCGGGCCGGCCGGTGCGGCCGATCAGCCGGGCCGCGGTCACCGCGCCGATCCCGTCGACCTCGCGCAGGCGGGTCCCGTGCTCGTCGAGCGCCTGGGACATGTGCTTCTCGTTCGCCGCGAGCTGCCCGTCGAGGCGTCGGATGTCGGCGATGAGTTCCCGACACAACCCGACCCGCATCCGGTCGACCGCGCTGCGGGCACGCAAAACCCCGCAACAGGACGGTCGCCGCAGCGGCGGTCAGCGAGGTCGGAGCACCCCCGGCAAGCAACTGTCGAAACAACGCATGGAGTTGATTCATGCTGCGAGTTCTACTGTTGGACAGATTTGTTCGTCGCTCGCCGAGGAGCCCGAGAATTTCTGCCGGACCCTCCGGGTCGACCGGGCGGGCATCGCCCTGCATCGCGGCCACACACGCCGCCGCGGCTGCGTCGATGCGGTCGTTCTTGCGGCGTCCGCCGCGGGAGAACTCGCGCACCCGGGCGGTGGCGGTGGCCGGGACGTCGACGACGAGTTCCTCGAGGACGAGCAGCCACTGGACGAGGTGATGGCCGAGACCGTGGGCGTTCTCCACCGCCCAGGTGCGCTGCGGCCACGTCTTGGCCCAGGTGATCAACATCCTGTAGCCGGCGAGGGTGGCGTCGATGCGGATCGAGCCGAGATCGGTGTTGGTGGCCGGGTCGACCGCGGTGGCGGTGTGGCTGGACTTGTGCGGGTCGATGCCGATGACGATCATGGAAGGCGGTTCCCTTCGCTGTCGGGATGGGGTTCCGCGGAGGACAATCCGACTTCAAGTACCTCTCACAGCAGCTTGGGTCACGCCTCTCGTCAGTCACTCCGCGAACGCAGACCGGAAGGGTTCGACACACCCAAGGCGGTCAACCCGACGATCCGGGCGACAGGAATTACACGAGTCAGCCCTTCCGGTCTGCTACGGAACGCTGCGGGTAGCTAACCCGGTCACGACCGCTGCCACTCATACAAGCGGATTTATAGCTTGTGCCCGAACCGTTCGCCGCCGCGTTGCGGGCGGCCAAGTCCGCACTCGACCCGGCGGGCATCTTCGACCCGGCGTCCTCATCGACCCCACCCCGGGCACAGCTCGGGCCATGATCACCACAACCGCCGGCAGCAACCCATCCTCGGGCCTGAGAGCTCGGTCGCCTCCACCGCGACTGTCATCGGGCACCTCAGCGTCGAGGCCGAAGTAGGCATCTTCTACCACGCGGTGGTGCGCCGACCTGGAATGAATGCCGATGGCCTCGGCGTCTCGGGCGCCGAGATCATCCGCACCAGGGGCTCATCTACTTTTCTGCCATAACGTCAGGGAACGCTGATGAAGTTCGAAAAGCCACCGTGTCGGGCCGGCAGGTCGGCGAGTGCTTCGTTGATCTTCTCGAGCGGGAAGCTGTGGTGTTCGAGTGCCGAGAGGTCGAGGACGCCAGCGCCGGCAAGGTCGGCCATTGCTTGGGCTTCTGCGGTGGAGAACCACAGGCTGCCCAGGACGCTGATCTGCCGGCACATGAGCGAGAACATGTCGAGGGCAGGACGTTCCATCATGCCGCCGATGTCGACGGCGACCCCCCCCGCGGCGGAGGGTGGAAATTGCGTCGAGGAACGATTCGGCGGGTGCGCCGGGGCCGAGTGCGTCGATTACGGCGTCGACGCCTTCGCCGTTGTTGTGGTCGTGGGTCCAGGATCGCAGGTCGCCCGAACCGGCGGCGAACACGTGGATTCTGTCGGGTGCAATGGCGCGGACCTCGTCGAGCAGGTCGGCGTTTCGTCCGGTCCCGAAGATCCGGGAGGCACCGAGCGCGAGCGCGCTGAGACAGGTTCCAAGGCCGAGCGTGCCGGAGATGCCGTCGATGAGGACGGTCGAGCCGGGTCCGACGCCGGCCTTGCGCAGCGCCGCGTAACCGGTTCCGAGATACCCAAATCGGGCTCCTTCTTCGAAGCTGACCGAGTCGGGAAGCTTCACGAGGTTGCGTTGGGGGGCGGTGAGGTATTCGCTCAGGCCGCCGTAGGGGTAGGCGTCGAAGCGGTCCTGCCCGTTCGGTCCGAAGGCGAAATACCCCATGAAGGTATAGGAGTCGCAGTTCTGGTCCTGGCCTTGTCGGCATGCACGGCAGGCGCCGCAGGACAGGCCGGGGTTGACGTAGACCCGGTCGCCGACGGCGACGTCGGTGACATGACTGCCCACGGCGGCAACGACTCCGGAGGAGTCGAGTCCGAAGACCGCAGGGAGCTTCGGGAGCGGCAAGTAGGGAAACTATTCGTTGTAGGTGGCCAGGACGTTGCCGAGGTTGGGGACGACGTTGCAGGCCTTGACCTGGACGAGGACATCGGTGGGCCGCGGCTCGGGGATGGGGAGTTCCTCGATTTTCATCGGCTGGTTGATCTCGTGCAGGCGGGCAACGCGCATTGTCGCGGTCATGTGTGTGGTAACTCCTGTGGAAGGGGTGGTGCGGTGAGGCAGTTCGCGGGCATTTCGGGTGTGGGCCCGGTTGGGTGGGTGGAGCGGTGTCAGGCGGACTCGCCGACAGGAAGGTGCAAGGCCGTCTGTATGTCGGCGACGGTGGTGATCTCGGCGAGCAGACTCAGCGAGTTGATACTGGCTTCGTGGGCTTCGGTGGTCGCCGCCGAGCATGCGTCCGCTACGACGATGACGCGGTATCCGAGATCGCTTGCCACTCGGGCGGTTCCCTCGACGGAGGCGTTTGTCGCGACTCCGGTGAAGATGAGGGTGGTGATGCCCTTGCTGCGGAGCGTTGCGTCGAGTTCGGATTCTGCGAAGCCGCCGATGCGCTGATGGGTGATGACCAGGTCGTTGCTACGCGGGGTGAGTGCGTTGACGATGTCGGCCAGTTCGTTTCCCTCTTTGAGGCATCCGGATTGGGCCACGATTTGCAACAGTGGGGAGTTGGCCTCGAGATCGGAGAAGTCCGGCTTCCACGCGACTCGGGTGTAGACGACGGTGCCGCCGGCTTCGCGGATGGCGTCGTTGACGGCGGCTATCTGGTCGATGACGTTGCGTTCGATGATCTGCTGGTGGAAGAGGTCGGCGAAGGCGCCTGTTGGGCCGACGATGTCCCCTTGACAGTGAACGGCGACGGTGGCGGTGGTGCGGGGATCGAGTTCCATGTAGATCTCCTGGTGCGTTGGGTATTACGCGTGGGCGAGGATGGAGTGGCCGATGTTGTCGATGTCGCGTTCGGCGGTGAACGGGTTGGACAGGAACACCTGGAGGATGTCGACACCCGCTTCGCGCATCAGCGCCGCTTTTTCCCGAAGGTCTGCGGGCGAGCCGTACAGGCACCAGTAGTCGACGAGTTCCTTGGTGATGATCGGGCGGTGCCGGGGGTCGAGGCCACGCAGGTACTTCGCCCAGACGTCGAGGTAATGCGGTTGGTCCGGGGCTTTCGGGTCCCCGAGGTACTGCTGGGCGGCAGTGAGAGAGGCGTCGACGATCGAGTCACCGAGTTCGTCGCGGTGCTGGTCCATCAGTCCGGCGTTGGTGATGCATGAGCTGATCGGACCGGATCCGAAGCCGTGGGTGACACCGTCTTCCCAGGTTTCGCCGTTGCCGAGTTGGTAGAACCAGGACAGCGAGACGAGCTTGACCGAGCCGGGTGCTCGCCCGGCATCGGCAACGGCCTTGTCGAGGCGGCGGCGGATCAGCTTGATCATGTCGACGTTCGGTCCGAGACAGTAGACGACGGCGTCGGCGTATTTGGCTGCCTCGGCGAGGCCACGAGGCCCGCCGGCGGCGACCCAGATCGGGATGTGGTCGGTGACGTTGTAAAAGCCGTTGTCCTTGTCGAGGAATTCCACTTCTCGGGACTGTCCGAGCCAGTTGTGGGTGACCCGGCGGCCGGCCATCAGTTCCCGGGAGACCTCGATGGCGTGGGACAGTTCGGAGATCTTCGCGGTGCGGTTGCCCATGGAACGCAGCGCATTGTTGGCGGTACCGATACCGAGAAAGGTTCGACCTGGTGCTAGTGCGTTGAGGGTGGCCATGGAGTTCGCGGTGACCGGGGCGATGCGGGTCAACGGGTTGGTAACCATGGTGCCCAGGTGGATGGCGGTGGTCTGCTGCGAAGCTAGGGCGAGGAACTGGTACGGGTCCGAGAACAACAACGGGCCCTCACCGACGCCGAAGTGGGTGACGCCGAGATCCTCGGCCTGCTTCACCATCTCGACCTGATCGATCTTGGCGCAGGTGCCGATACAGAATTCCATGTTCGTCTCCTTGCGGGCGGCCCGGTGGTGTACTCGACTCGTCCCACCCGTGGCCGGGTGTGTGTCCGAGGGCCTCACTGAATGTGTGTATGCCTCCGGAATGGATTCCGCGATCGGTTACGGTGCCTGCCAATCGCGAACTGGAATGCTAGCGTTCCAGATGAACGTAGCTCACAGTGACCCGCACCACAAGTACTAGAATGCAAGATGCTGCCTTCAGCCTCCCAGCCACAACGGAGCCACTCGAGAAACGACGGAAAGCCTGAGCCGATGACCACGACCGATCCTGGCCCTACGGCAAGCACCGAGGCCGCCGCCCTTCTCACCCAGTTCCGCACCTCCGGGGCGCGCCTGTCCTCCGCGCTCTACGACATCCTCAAGACCCGATTACTCGAAGGCCGGTACGCAGCCGGCGAGAAGATCGTCGTCGAGTCGATTCGGCAGGAATTCGGGGTGAGCAAACAGCCGGTCATGGACGCCTTGCGCCGTCTCTCCAGCGACAAACTGGTCTACATCGTCCCCCAGGTCGGGTGCGAGGTCGTTTCCTACACCCCCCGCGAGGTCGAGGACTTCTACACCCTGTTCGGCGGTTTCGAAGGAGCCATCGCGGCGGTAGCGGCCGCACGGCGAACCGAGGCGCAGGTGCGGGAACTGGACCTGATCTCCGCACGCGTCGACGCGTTGATCGCCTCCCACGATCCCGAGGTCCGCGCACATGGATACCGCGTCCACAACCGGGAATTCCATGCCGCCATCCATGCGATGGCGCATTCACGGATCATGGAGGAGACCAGTCAGCGGATGTGGGACCTGTCGGATTTCCTGATCAACACCGCTGGCATCACCAACCCGCTCGCGAGCGCGCTCCCCGACCGCCAGCACGACCACCATGAGATCGCCGAGGCCATCCGCAACCGCGATGCAGCTGCGGCGCGCGAGGCGATGGAGCGCCATATCGTCGGCACGATCGCGGTCATCCGCGACGAATCGAGCGCTCAGCCACCGCGCTGACGGTGAGCCGACTCCCCATACCCGGTTCTGCGCGACCGGACAGGCGTACTCGTTCCGGCCGCGCCGACGGCGCTGCACCTTCACGCAGCGTCGCTTCACACTGATCGCCACCGGAGCGAAGAACTAACCCTCCGACAGAGACTTGCGTCACCATTCGCACCGGAGTAGCTTCGCAGCTAGACGTCTAGCATTCTAGTTACCTCCGCTGCTCCCTTTGCGGCAGCTCTCCTCTACATCCCAGACGAATCTCAGACGAAAGGCGCGGCCATGACGACCGCATCGCACCCCGCATTCTTCGGAGCACCAGCCTGCCCAACCCCTCGAATTGAGGAAACCACGCCGTGAGTGCCACACCGACTTCCACGACGAAGACCTCCCCTATGCGGGTTGCCCTGGCCAGCTTCGTAGGGACCACCGTCGAGTACTACGACTTCTTCATCTACGGCACCGCAGCCGCACTGGTCTTCCCCACCTTGTTCTTTCCCGATGTCTCACCCGCGATCGGAATCCTGTTGTCCTTCGCCACCTTCGGCGTCGGATTCCTCGCCCGACCCCTCGGAGGCATTGTCTTCGGCCACTTCGGTGACCGGGTCGGCCGCAAGCAGATGCTCGTCATCTCACTCGTCGGCATGGGCGCCGCCACCGTACTGATGGGACTGCTGCCCGGTTACGCCCAAATCGGCATCGCCGCCCCGATCCTGCTCACCCTCTTGCGCCTGGTTCAAGGCTTCGCCGTCGGCGGCGAATGGGGTGGCGCCACCTTGATGGCCGTCGAACACGCCCCCACCGCGAAGAAGGGATTCTTCGGGTCCTTCTCGCAAATGGGCGCTCCTGCCGGGACAAGCATCGCAACCCTGGCGTTCTTCGCCGCTTCCCAACTCCCGGACGAGCAGTTCCTCAGCTGGGGTTGGCGGCTGCCGTTCCTGTTCAGCGCGGTCCTGATCGTGATCGGGCTGTTCATCCGCCTGTCCCTGGCCGAAAGCCCCGACTTCGCCGAGGTGAAGGCACGAAGCGCCGTGGTGCGGATGCCGATTGCCGACGCCTTCCGCAAGCATTGGAAAGAAATCCTGCTCATCGCAGGTACCTACCTGTCCCAGGGAGTGTTTGCCTATATCTGCATGGCGTATCTCGTCTCCTACGGCACCACCGTCGCCGGCATCAGTCGCACCTTCGCCCTGGCCGGGGTATTCGTCGCCGGCGTCGTCGCGGTCGTCCTTTATCCGGTCTTCGGTGCCCTGTCGGACACCTTCGGTCGCAAGACCATGTACCTGCTCGGCGCGGTCACGATGGGAGTCGTGATCGGCCCGGCCTTCGCGTTGATCAACACCGGCAATCCATGGCTGTTCATGACGGCGCAAATCCTGGTCTTCGGTATCGCCATGGCCCCCGCTGCCGGGGTGACAGGGTCGCTGTTCACCATGGTCTTCGATGCGGACGTGCGCTACAGCGGCGTCTCGATCGGATACACCCTCTCCCAGGTCGCCGGTTCCGCGTTCGCTCCCACAATCGCGACCGCCTTGTACGCCTCCACCGGCACCAGCAACTCGATCGTGCTCTATCTACTGATCATCTCGGCGATCTCGATCGTCTCGGCGATCCTGCTGCCCGGTGGCTGGGGACGCAAGGGCGCTGCACATCAGCTGCTGCGCGACCAGAGCGCCTCCGCTCCGGATACCCCTGTTACCGAAACCTTTACGAATCCGACGCTTACAGATACGGACACCACCGCAGAGTCCCTACGAGTCCTCGACAAGTGAAGTGAATGATTGAGATGAGCAACCACGATTCCACCACCTACGACACCGACGTGGTCATCGTCGGCGTGGGCCCTGCCGGCGGCACGGCCGCGCTCGCCCTGGCCACCTACGGTGTGCGCGTCCACGCCGTCTCGATGTTCCCGTGGGTAGCGAACTCGCCCCGCGCGCACATCACCAATCAACGCGCCGTCGAAGTACTCCGCGATCTGGGCGTCGAAGACGAAGCCCGCAAATATGCCACCCCCTGGGACCAGATGGGCGACACACTGTTCACCACGAGTCTCGCCGGTGAAGAAATCGTCCGGATGCAAACATGGGGTACCGGAGCACGCTACGGCGACTACCTCGCGGGGAGCCCGTGCGCGATGCTCGACATCCCTCAACCCCTGATGGAACCGGTCCTGATCAAGAACGCTGCCGAACGCGGCGCGGTCATCAGCTTCAACACTGAATACCTCGACCACACCCAGGACGAGAACGGCGTGACCGTACGCTTCCGGGACGCACGCTCCGGTGTCGAGTTCACCCAGCGCGCCCGATTCCTGCTCGGCTTCGACGGCGCCCGCTCGAAGATCGCCGAACAGATCGGCCTACCCTTCGAAGGAGAACTTGCCCGCGCGGGCACCGCGTACATCCGATTCAACGCCGACCTGAGCAAGTACGTCGCCCACCGGCCGAGCATCCTGCACTGGATCTTCAACTCCAAGGCCGGCTTCGGAGAGATCGGCATGGGTCTGCTACGAGCGATCCGGCCGTGGGACCAGTGGATCGCCGGATGGGGCTTCGACATGGCACAGGGCGAACCCGATGTGTCCGATGATGTCGTGCTCGAACAGATCCGGACCCTCGTCGGCGACCCGCAGCTGAACATCGAGATCGTCTCCCGGTCCTTCTGGTACGTCAACCAACAATGGGCCGAGCACTATCAGTCCGGCAGAGTGTTCTGCGGTGGCGACGCCGTACACCGACACCCGCCGAGCAGCGGACTCGGATCGAACACCTCCATGCAGGACGCGTTCAATCTCGCCTGGAAGATCGCCTACGCCGTCAAGGGCTACGCAGGGACGGGACTACTCGAGTCCTACTCCCCCGAGCGTGTCCCCGTCGGCAGGCAGATCGTCGCGCGCGCCAACCAATCCCGCAAAGACTATGCGGGTCTGCGCGACTGGTTCGACCACGATAGCGACGACCCGGTCACCGCCGGCCTGGCGAAGCTCAAGGACCCTTCCCCCGAAGGGGTGGCGCTGCGAGAACGCCTGTACGAGGCACTCGAAGTCAAGAACACCGAGTTCAACGCTCAGGGCGTCGAACTCAACCAGCGTTACGTCTCGCCAGCGATAGTCCCCGATCCCGACGCCGGCCAGGAAGTGTGGGCACGCGATCGCGAACTGTATCTGCAGCCCAGCACCCGTCCCGGCGCCAAGCTGCCGCACGCCTGGCTGGTCGGCGCGGACGGCACCCGCATCTCCACCCTCGATGTCACCGGCAAAGGTCGGATGACCCTGCTCACCGGCATCGGCGGCCAGGCCTGGAAACGTGCCGCTACCAAACTGGATCTGCCGTTCCTGCGAACCGTGGTCATCGGCGAACCAGGAACCATCGACCCCTACGGCTACTGGCGACAGGTCCGCGAGATCGACGAGGCCGGTGCCCTGCTCGTACGCCCGGACGGCTACATCGCCTGGCGGCACGCGGCCCCGATGTGGGACGACAGCAAAGCCCTCACCAACCTCGAGAGCGCACTGACCGCGATCCTCGACCGTGCACCCCACGAGAACCAGGTCGCCGTGGCCGGTAACGAGCCGCAGTACAGCACCCAGGGCGTGCCGATCGTCGTCCCCCACATCACCGCCGAGGACGCCACCCCGGACCCCGCCATCAGCACCACAACAATCGAGGGAGCACACTCATGACCCGCCCGTACACCAGCGTCTGGGACGACCTGAATCAGGTCGAGTTCAGCCAGGGATTCATCCAGGCCGGCCCCTATCGCACCCGCTACCTGCACGCAGGCGATGCATCCAAGCCCGCACTGATCCTGCTGCACGGCATCACCGGCCATGCCGAAGCCTACGTCCGCAACCTGCGTTCGCACGCCGAACATTTCAACGTGTGGGCAATCGACTTCATCGGCCACGGCTATTCGTCCAAGCCCGATCACCCCCTCGAGATCAAGCACTACATCGACCACGTCCTGCACTTCCTCGACGCCATCAGCGTCGAGAAGGCATCCTTCTCCGGCGAGTCGCTCGGCGGGTGGGTCACCGCCCAGTTCGCGCATGACCACCCGGACAAAGTCGAGCGGATCGTGCTCAACACCATGGGCGGCACCATGGCCAACCCGCAGGTGATGGAACGCCTCTACACCCTGTCGATGGAGGCGGCGAAGGACCCGAGCTGGGAGCGGGTCAAAGCACGCCTCGAATGGCTCATGGCCGACCCGACCATGGTCACCGACGACCTCATCCGCACCCGACAGGCCATCTTCCAGCAGCCCGACTGGCTCAAGGCGTGCGAGATGAACATGGCCCTGCAGGACCTCGACACCCGCAGGCGGAACATGATTACCGACGCCACCCTCGAAGGCATCACCGTGCCGGCGATGGTGCTGTGGACCACCAAGGACCCCTCCGGTCCGGTCGATGAAGCCAAGCGCATCGCCTCCCACATCCCAGGAGCCAGGCTCGTGATCATGGAGAACTGCGGCCATTGGCCCCAGTACGAAGACCCCGACACCTTCAACAAGCTGCACCTGGACTTCCTCCTCAATCGCAACTGACCTAAAACCCGGGCGGCGCCGCCCCCCTGCATCCCCCTGGCGGCGCCGGCCGGACCCCACCTACCCCGGCACACCTCTTCCGCTCTCGTCCGCGCGCTCCGGGCCGAGGCCGTCGAGCAGCAGCAAGGAGACCCCGCGATGCCTGTAGCGCTGTGCGCGATGTCGCATTCCCCCCTGATGGGCCGCAACGACCCCTCCCGAGAAGTCATCGAAGCCGTCGACGCCGCGTTCGACAACGCGCGCCGGTTCATCGCCGACTTCGCCCCCGATCTGATCATCATCTTCGCCCCCGACCACTACAACGGGGTCTTCTACGACCTGCTGCCGCCGTTCTGCATCGGTGCCGCCGCCCAGTCCGTCGGCGATTACGGCACCGAAGCCGGCCCCCTCGACGTCGACCGGGACGCTGCCTATGCCATCGCCCGCGAAGTGCTCGCCAGCGGCATCGATACCGCGTTCTCCGAACGCATGCACGTCGACCACGGTTTCGCGCAGGCATTGCAGTTGCTGGTCGGGTCGATCACGGCCGTGCCGACTGTGCCGATCTTCATCAACTCCGTCGCCGAACCGCTCGGCCCGGTCAGCCGGGTACGTCTGCTCGGCGAAGCGGTCGGCCGAGTTGCAAAGAATCTGGACAAGCGCGTGCTGTTGATCGGATCCGGAGGACTCTCCCACGACCCGCCGGTGCCACAATTTGCCACTGCACCCGAACCGGTTCGTGAACGGCTGATCGACGGCCGCAATCCCAGCGACGCCGAACGCCAGGCCCGTGAACAACGAGTCATCAACGCTGGACGAGACTTCGCCGCCGGCACCGCCACCATTCAACCGTTGAACCCCGCCTGGGACCGACACCTGCTCGAAGTGCTGTCATCCGGAGAACTCGAACAGATCGACAACTGGACCAACGGCTGGTTCGTCGAGCAAGCCGGTCATTCCTCCCACGAAGTACGCACCTGGATCGCCGCCTACGCTGCGCTCGGCGCTGCCGGCCGGTACCGCGTCTCGTCGAGCTTCTACCGCGAAATCCCAGAGTGGATCGCAGGATTCGCTATCACAACCGGCGTCACCATTTCCGAACCTGTAACCCAGGCATGATGCCACGCGGCAACACTCAGGCGGCTTTGGTCACCGACGCCAATCGACGTGTCGGAGCAGCTATCACACGGACACTGGCCGTCGCCGACCACGGCGTCGTCATCCATGCAAACCGCACTCATGACGCAGCGACGGCTTTACCAGTGAAATCACCTTCGGCTCAACGGATCCATCGATTCCCCGACAGGCCTACAACATCGTTCGCAGGACCATCAGGCCGTGCCCGTGGTCCGGATCACGATTCCGGGTCGAGCACGAAGTTGTAGGTCACCTCGGCGATGCCGTCGGCGTTGGGCTGCGGATCCAGGATGAGCTCGGGCTTGACCGCTGTCGCGACGTCGTCCTCGACCCACTCGCCGCCCTGGAAGTACAGCTGGGTGGTGATGGCGCGCTTGCCGGGAGCCTTCACCATCAGGTGCAGGTGCGCGGGACGCCACGGGTGTCCGCCGTAGGACTTGATGAACCAGCCGGTCGGGCCGTCGGACGGGATCTGATAGGGAGCCGGCTTGAGCGTGGTGATCTCGAAGTTGCCGTTCTCGTCCACCTCGACGGTGCCGCGCAGGTTCCACTCGGGGATACCGGGGGCGAACTGCGAGTAGAAGCCCTCTTCGTCCGCGTGCCACAGCTCGACGGTGGCGCCGGGCAGACCGTTGCCCTCGAGGTCGGTGACCTGGCCCTTGAAGACCAGCGGCGGGGCGACCTTGTCCTTCTCGCGCATCGGCATGGTGCACTTCGACGGGAGCTTGGGGCTGTCCGGGACGTAGTAGGGGCCTTCGATGGAGCCCTTGGTGCCGGTGAAGCCCTTGCGGTTGTAGTGCACCTTCTCGATCTCGTGCTCGAGGAAGACGTCGAGCCACAGCGGCCACTCGCCGTATTCACCCACGTCGATGAGCCACTGCTTGAGCACGCGGTACTCGTCGTAGGTCACCTGGTGCTTGTCGACGATGCCGGCGAGAGCGTCCAGCAGGTCCTTGTAGATCGCCGACGCGCGCTCGACCGAGGTGTCGGACGTGACCCGCTCGGACTTGAACTTGTCGGTCGCAGCGTTGCCGGACCCGTGGGCGGTGGGGTTCTCCATGGTGGTCATGGCTCTCCTCGTGAGGGACTGAACTATCGGAAAGTGTGGGGTTTCGATCCGCCCGAGGTGGCGAGGACGGAACGCCGACGAACTGCGTTCCTGGACGGGGAACCATCCGCCCGTCATGGTGGACGAAGGCGAGAACTTCGTCGGATCGACTGCAGCACATCGGAACTGATTTCCTTGGTCGGCACTCGACATCGATCTCATGCTCGCAGTGGTGTGCGCTGTGACGGGACGTGTGCGGGCGCTGGTACCGGTAGGTCAGGGAGGGTCCCTGAAGATACGGGGCGCGTCATCATGGGTGGTAGGCACCGGATGTCGAACGAAAGGGTTCCTACGTCGGTGTGTCGCTACTGTGCAAGTGGGACGTCTGTCCGCGGTAATACACCAGCGGCCGGTTGTCACTGAAGTCGACATGGGTGACGCGGCCGATCATGCCGAGATGGTCACCGGCTTCGAAAACCCGGTCCTGTTCGCACAGCATCGTGCTCACCGCTCCCTGGATGGTGGGGATGCCGTGGTGGTACTCCCATTCGCCGACCTCGAACTTGGCTCCGTCGATTCGGGCGAAGCCGTGGCAGACCTCGGCCTGATCCTCGGCGAGGACGTTGATGCAAAAGCGTTGGCTGCAGCGTAATTTGGCGAACGTCGACGAGCCGGAGAAGGCGAAGAATGCGACCAGGGGCGGATCGAGGGAAACCGAAGTCAGCGATCCGATGGTCATCCCGATCGGTTCCTCGTCGCAGAGGGCGGTAACGACCGCAACCGAAGTGGGTACGCGGCCCATGGCCCGGCGGATCGTTGCCGCATCCACCGCCTGGTCATCGTCCTGTCGGATATCGCATGGGGGAGGTTGCACGGCTGTGGTCATAGTCGGCCTCCTGGCGTCTCGGGGACCCGGTCGAGATGACATCGGTGTCTGCTCGGGTCAGAGGAGGAATTTGTCGACGGTTTCGCGGGTTTCGTCGAGTTTTTCCACCTGGGGAATGTGGCCACAATTCTCGATGATGGTCACGGTGCTGTCGGTGATGAGATTGTGGAACTGTTCGGCATAGATCGCGGAGACGAGCCGGTCGTCGCGGCCCCACACGATCAGTGTCGGTGCGGTGATGCGGTGCAGTCGATGACGCAGACCGCGGTCGGGGATGGGCCAGGCGAACTTGCCGGTGCACCCGAAGGCCCACACCATCGCCGCGGCGGCAGCCTGTTGCTGTTCGATGTCGTCGGATGGTGCGAGCATCGCCTGTGCTGCGGGAGCGGAGGGATCGTGGAACAGCAATGCCGGCAACTGCTCGGGTGGTGTGGCGATCCAGTTCGCGGTCGGGGCGGCTTCGCTCCACAACCCGATCGGATCGAGCAGAATCAGCTTGTCCGGCAACGCCGGGAAGGCGGCGGCGAGTTCGGCTGCGAGCATGCCTCCGAAGGACTGACCGACCACGACGGGGCGGTCGAGCCCGAGGGCGCGGATGAGTTCCTCGTAGGCCAGCACCATGTCGCTGAGGGTGTCGATGGTGTGGATTGCGTACGGATTGCCTTCGCTGGTCCCGGGGAACTCCGGGGCGTAGACGGTGTATCGCGAGGCCAAATGGGACAGGAACGGATCCCAGGCCAGGCCGGCGGCGGGGTGCAAGTACAGCAGCGGCGTTCCGGCGCCGGCGATCTTGACGGTGATGCTCAATCGACCGCCCCAGACGTCGATGGTCTGTTCGGTGATGGTGGGGGTGCTCATCGGGTGTTCGCTCCTGCCTTCGTGGCGGTCGTGTAGGAGGTGGGGGTGCCGCCGAGCCGACGCGGCCACCAGTGATGCTGATGATCGGTCTCGGTCCACAGGGTGCGTAGTCGCGGCAGGACCTCCTCGGCGAAGAGTTGGATGTTCTTCATCACCAGGTGGCGAGGCAGGGAGCCGAAGCCCAGCATGGCGTGGAGGTTGCCGATGCCGTATTCGCGGCAGAAGTCGAGCAGTTGTTCGGCGACGGTATCGGGGCTGCCGACCACGACAACCCCGGCGTCGACCAGATCGTGGAAGGTGGCGGTGCGCATACGGTGGTACAGGCCGAAGTCGCCGGGATCCTTGATCAGGGCCTTGACGCCGTTGATGTCGATCGCCCCGGGCAGGCCGAGTTTTTCGATCGGGATCGATCCCAGTCCTTTACGGAAGGCGTATTCCGCGTGCCGGCCGTACTCGATCTCGGCGCGTTCGTCGGTTTCGGACACGGCGACGGTCTGCAAGAACCCGATACGGTAGGGGTTACGAGCCACCCCGGCCTCGTCGGCCTGTTCCCACATGCGGTCGAAGATGCGTTTGCCGGTCAGCTTGGCACCGAACCAGCTCAGATAGTTGAAGCCGAATCCGCGATCGAAACACATCCGCATGGTGCGCGGGTTACCGATCCCGGTGATCCATGTCGGGACGTTCTCCTGCAGCGGGCGGGGCCACATGTTCACCATCGGATACTGGGAGTAGCGGCCGTTCCACGCGAACGGTTCCTGCTCGCGCCAGGCACGCAGCACCAGTTCGAGGTTCTCATCGAAGCGGGGACGGACCTCGATGGGCGGCACACCGTTGTTGATATTGGCGTCGTAACTCAAGCCCACGGTCAGACCGGCCACCAGGCGACCGCCGCTCATCACGTCGATCATCGCGTACTCTTCAGCGGCACGCAGCGGCTCGCGGGCTTTGCCCAACGACCGGCCCATCGGGTAGATCGCCACGTCGAGTCCCTCGGCCTCGGTCATGTAGGCAAGTGCACTCGAGATCAGATCCGGATTCGGAATCATGTCGTAGCTGCTCTGGCCATGTTCGGTGATCGCGACTCCGTCGAAACCGCTACGCGCCCCGAGCATCAGCTCGTCCATGAAGTCCCGAATCGACGAGTACATCCCGTCCCGGGTCACCAGCGAATACGGAATGCTGCACACCGACTCGTACTTGCTCTCGAAGTCATCGGGCAGGTACCGGTAGGGCGCCTGTAGGAACAGGTTGACCTTCACGTGTTCTCCTTCGCCAAGGGGGCAACTGGCTTCGAAGCAAGGAATGCTTCTCACGCCCGAATGGTGTGATCCACTTCACTCCGAAGGCTATGGCTGTCTCATCTAGATGTCTAACACTTGTTTTGTTGGTCATTGAGACTTGAGATATCTGAATGCGAGAATGACGTATGGAGTTGCGTCACATGAAGTACTTCACCGCCGTTGTCGAGGAGGGCAGCTTCACCCGGGCGGCCACGCGGTTGTCCATGGCCCAGTCACCGCTCTCGCATCAGATCCGCGCACTCGAGCGAGAGATCGGCGTGCAGTTGCTCGAACGCACCACCCGCTCGATCGCGCTGACCGAGGCAGGGCGGGTGTTCTACGACCGTTGCGTCGCCATGCTCGACGCCGCCGAGGACGCCGCGGAGTCCGCGCGCAAAGCCGATCGCGGAGAAATGGGTGCACTGTCATTGGGCTTCACCGGATCGGCCACCTACGACCTGATGCCCAATCTGGTGCGCGCCTACCGTGAACGCAATCCCCTCGTCGAGCTGACTCTGCGCAGCGAGATGCTCACCCCCGCCCAGGTCGACGCCCTACTCGACGGCACCTTGTCCGTCGGCTTGCTACGTCCTCCGGTGAAAAGTCCAGGGATTGTGGTCGAGCTTCTGCGCCACGAAGCGTTGCTGGTGGCTTTGCCCGTGCAACATCCCCGTGCCACCGCTACCACCCTCGACCTTCGTGATCTCGCTGAGGAAGCCTTCATCGGCTACTGTCCGTCGACCCTGCACGACACCTTGATCACCGCCTGCGAACAGGTAGGCTTCGCCCCCGACATCCGCCAACAGGTAGCCGAAACCTCCACTCTGATCGCACTTGTCGCTGCCGGCCTCGGCGTCGCACTCGTACCGGAATCGGTACGCCATCTGCGCATGAATGGAGTCACTTATCGGCCATTGAGGACCCCCCGCGTGTCTGTACCCCTGGCATTGGCCTACCGCGAAGATGCCATCGGACCGCTCATCCGCCGCTATCTCGACACCGTGCGAACCGTCCTGCGAAGCAAGAAACTCCTCGATCCGAGCCCCCACCCGGAGACATTCGGTCAGTACATCGACACGATCTGAATTCGCCAGTCGCACGCCTGCAGTGGATCTCAAGAGACTACGCGAACCTTGAAGGTGTTCATCCGCGCGCCTGCCGTACCTCCAGTTCCGGAGGAACCGGCCCTATTCGCCGCCAGTCAGGTCGTCGATGGTCATCCTGGACACGGCGATGCTGTCGAATGCCGTCGCCACCGCAGGGCTGACCCATCCACTACGAGGCATCCCCTCGAGAACTCGCACATTCATCAGCACTACGGAATTCAAGCCAGTCCACACTTCGTACCACCAGCCCCACCTCACACACTCGTTCGGTCGGGCGAACACTTGCGGCGCCCGCGAACAGCGAACTGGACCCGTTTGACGTCGACCACCGTGAATCCGCGGTCGTCGAGGACAGTGACCTCGTTGGGTTGGCTGCTACCGAAGGATGGCGCCTCCTGTTCGGTGCCCGCGGCGGACACACCGCACTGTTCGCGAATAGCACGGGCGAACAACTCGTCGAGGTCGATATCGAGCACCAGCGCGGGCCGCATCACCGAGTATCTGCTGCGCACTCCGATGCCGACGGGTTCGCGGCCGCGATCACGTCGAGTTGGCCGGCGATGTTAACGTGCAGGGTAACGCACTGCGCTCGAACCACGTCGATGTCGGGGTGGGGCGCAGACCGAAAGCGAAGCCGTATTCAGTACGGGCACAACGTTTTCTGCGTGTCCATCAGATTCGTCTGATGATGACTCCTTGCACGAGCCGGCAACACTTCCGGACCCCTCTGTCGCAGGTGATCAGCGTGCGATGTACTTCGTGTCGAGGTACTCGTCGATACCTTCGACGGATCCTTCCCGACCGAATCCGGATTCCTTCACTCCTCCGAAGGGTGCAGCCGCGTCGGCGATGATGCCTCGGTTGATCCCAACCATTCCGGTCTCGAGTGCGTTGGCGACTCGGGAGGCTCGGTCGAGATTCTGGGTGTAGAAGTACGCAGCGAGGCCGTATTCGGTGTTGTTCGCCGCCGTGATCGCTTCGTCCTCCGTGTCGAAGGTGGTGATCGCGGCTACCGGGCCGAAGATCTCCTCACGCAGCAGACGCGCGTCGGGACTCACGTGGTCGAGAACTGTCGGGGCGTAGAACGTTCCCGGGCCGTCGGGACGGACGCCGCCCGCGCGGATGCGTGCACCCTTCGCGACGGCGTCTTTGACCAGAGCCTCGACGGTGGCGCACTGTTTCGCCGTGATCAGTGGTCCGATGTCGGTTCCCGCTTCGAGACCGTGTCCCGTGCACAATGCACCGATTCGTGCCGTGAACTTCTCGGTGAACTCTTCTGCGACGCTACGTGCGACGTGGAATCGGTTGGCTGCTGTACATGCTTGGCCGCCGTTGCGGAATTTTGCTGCCATCGCGCCGTCGACCGCTGCATCGACGTCGGCGTCGTCGAAGACGAGGAAGGGGGCATTGCCTCCGAGTTCCATCGACGTTCGCAGGAGACGGTCCGCTGATTGGCGAACCAGCAGCTTCCCGACGCCGGTGGATCCGGTGAACGTGATCTTGCGCAGATCAGCACTGTCGATCAGTGGTGCGGTCAGTGCTGCGGCATCGGAGGTGGGCAGAATCGACAGCACACCGGCGGGCAGACCCGCATCTGCGAAGATTTGGCCGACGAGCAGCATCGTCAGGGGCGTTTCGGCCGCTGGTTTGACGATGATCGGACAGCCGGCCGCCAGTGCTGGACCGATCTTGCGCGTGGCCATGGCCAGCGGAAAGTTCCAGGGGGTGATGGCCAGTACCGGCCCTACCGGTTCCCTGGTGACGACAATGGTGCCGGTTCCCGATGGGGACGGTGAGATTCGCCCGCTGATACGGGTGGCTTCCTCAGCAAACCAGTGCAGGAATGACGCGCCGTATTCGATCTCCGCATACGCTTCGTGGAGCGGTTTGCCCATCTCGAGGGTAATGGTGCGCGCGAAGTCATCTGCCCGCTGGTGAATGAGTTCGAATGCGGTGCGCAGGATTTCGCCGCGTCGACGAGACGGGGTCCGCGCCCAGTCCCCTTGCACGGTGGTGGCGTGTGCGAGAGCTCGGAGTCCGTCGTCGGGCGCAGCGTCGGCGACATGCGCAATCGCGGCACCGGTCGCGGGATCCTCCACGGGGAAGGTGTTGCCGGTAGACGAATCGACGAGCTTTCCACCGATCCAGAGTTGGGTCGGGACGCCCGCGGGGAGAGTGTGGGTCATGGCTCCTGCCGAGTGTGTGGAAGTTCAACGCCGCACCGACCAATCGGCACCAAAAGGGCACCGAAAGCGATTCCGTCGCCCGGGCGTGGCCACCGTCAGTCAGCGACCACACCCAAGCGAGCGTCGGATACTAGCTGGTAGTGACTGCCTTGCCGGCCTTGTCCTGAAGGACTTCGAGAGCCCGGATGAGGTAACCACGGAAGACAGCGTGGTTTTCACTCATCGGGAAGTGGCCGATCTCCTTCATCTCGATGAACTCGGCGTTCGGGATCTGCGCCGCGGTGCGTGCACTGTCCTCAGGGGTGGTGAGGTAGTCGTAGTCGCCGGTCAGCATCACGACCGGGCACCGGTCACCGTCGATGTCTGCAAGCTTTCCGCGCAGGTCGTGATCGACCGAGTAGAAGTGCAGGTCACCGCGGAAGGACTCGGAGCCCTGGCTGTAGTAGAACCACGTCTTCCAGCGGTCGGCCTCCGGCGACTGCGGGGCCATGAGGTCCCATACGCCGCTGGCGCAGACCTGTGCTGCGTTGGCATGGGGGTGCTGCCACCAGTCGAGGTAGAAGCCGGGCGAGTAGTCGGCACCCTCGACGGGAATGACGCCGGCGAAGCGGTCGGGGTGACGAAGCGCAAGCTGCAGTGCGATATTCCCACCGAACGAGGAGCCCATGAAGATGGGGTTCTCGAGTTCGAGCGCATCGCACAGCGCCACGATGAAGTTGGCGAAGTGGTCCGCAGAAAGCTTGTACTCCTCGGTCCACCATTCGGTGTTCTCCGGCGGATCCGACTTGCCGTGCCGCGGCAGGTCGTAGGCAATGACACGGTAGTTCTCGGTGATCTCCTCGTCTTCCAGGAGACCGCGCCACTGGTGGTTGTGGCATCCGGCGGTGTGCTGGCACACGAGGGGTTGCCCGGTGCCGTTCTCGAGGTAGAAGACCTTGTACAGCAATCCGTCGACGTCCACGTCGACGTAGTGGCCGGTGACCGGGGAAATCTTGCTCATGAATGTTCCTTACGGCTCAAGGGGTGAGAGAGGTTCAGACCGGGACGCCCACGGAGCGCAGAAGCTCGATCTGGCGGGTAATACACCGCAGGTTCTGCATCAGCACCAGAATGTCGCCTTCGAGCTTCATATCGCGCTGGAAGCTCGCGGCCCAGATGCCGTGGTACATCGGGGCGGGCACCGAGACGCCGAAGTTACGCCAGGTGTCCGCGCTGGCACGGAGCGCGAACTGGTACGGCACATCCAGCGGCCCGGGGTCGATCGCGATGTCCACCACGTTGCCGCGGCTCATCTGGATGACGAACGTGTGGTCGGTCATGTCGAGCAGGTAGGAGCAGGTGAAGTACTTGCCGTGCGCCTGGATCTCGGGGTCGGTGTTGTTCGCCTCGGTGAACGAGGCAGCCCAGTCGGCCGTGTCGAGGGCACGCGTAGTGACGGTCATATGGGATTCCTTCGATGAGGGAGACAGCGAGGCCGAGTGCGAGCACTCGCTCCGGTATGCCGACCAGAATCCGAGAAGTGCTGCAATCCCGGATGCCGCGCCGGCCATGACAGCCATCACACCCCCTACCCGTCGGGTGCGTCCAATACCTATCCAGCCCGGATCGATAGGCAACGACTACTGGTCTCCTCCGGTGGCATTGTCTAACCTCGGAACCATGCAACCCCAGCTCGACCTGCGACTTCTGTCCTATTTCGTGGCAGTTGCCGAAGAGCTGCACTTCGGGCGCGCAGCCGCTCGACTGCACATCGCCCAACCCTCACTGAGCGTGCAGATCCGCAAGCTCGAGCAGAACCTCGGCGCAGTGCTACTACTGCGCAGCAGCAGACACGTCGAACTGACCCCCGCCGGCCAGATCCTGCTCGACGAAAGCCGCCGGCTACTTGCGAACGCCGAACGAGCGATCAACCTCACCCGCGAGGCCGCCCACGGCATCAGTACCCGCAAACTGGTCATCGGCTTCCAAGGCAACGCAGCTGCCGAGCTCACACCCCATATCCTCAGCACATTCCAGTCCCTGCATCCAGACATCCAGGTCCAGATGCACTCCTACGACTTCTCCGATCCATATGTCGGGTTGGCCGACGGATCCTCCGATGTAGCCTTCGTCCGGCCCCCGCTGCTGATGCAGGACTGGCTGGGCATGGAAACCCTGTTCGTCGAACCCCGCGTGATGGTCGTGTCAGCCAATCACCCGCTCGCCCAGTTACCCGAGGTGAGCGTCCAACAAGTCACCAACGAGTTCTTCGTCGCACGGAAAGCACCCGAGAACTGGCGAAACTACTGGCTGGCCACAGAGTCACGACAAGGCGAACCCGTCCGGGTCGGCGCAGACGTCGCCACAGTCGACGAATGCTTCGAAGCGATCCTCGCCGAGCGCGGCGTCGCATTCTCGCAAGCATCGACACAACGCTTCTACAGCAGACCAAGCCTGGCATTCGTACCGGTGACCGACATCCCACCCACCGCCCTGTCCATCGCCTGGCGTACCGATGTCGCATCGAAGGCCGTGCGCGATTTCATCGACACAGCACATGCCGTGGCCTCACTCCACACCGTGCCCGGGGCGTGGTCCACCCGGCCTCACGACTCCCTCACCGATGTTGCTCACCGCACGACAGGCTGACTTCACCTGAGCCGTCGAGCCAGCGTTTCGGTCAAGATAGTGCCTTCTCGCAAGCTCGGTGCTCGATGCGCGAGACCTGGACCCACCGTGAATCCCCACCGGTCCTTCTTCGAGGCTCCCTCCGCCACCGGATTCGCCGAATACGACTACTCCGCCTCGTTCGACGGCTGTCGCGTCTCCTCGAGGCGTTGCCGCTGCCGGACCCCGTATGCCGCCTCTCTGACGGCGGCGTCGTCCTCGAGACCCGACCCGAGGGCCCCACCGATGGTCGCGATGGACGCCAGCAGCCAGGCGAGCGTGAGGTAGTCGGAAAAATTCACCCCGTGCCCGAGAATGCGGGACAGCAGTTCCGAGGGAAGAGTCAGACACGCGGTGAACAGCAGCAGGCCGAACAGGGCCACGTGGAGGACGATCACGCCGATAACCAAGGTGACTATGGTCGCGGTGTTGTACAGCACCGAGCGATTACGCTCCTCCGGCGACTTCGGCCGTTCCCACAGTTCGTGTTCGATGATCAGCCAGAGAATCATCGCCACGATCGACAGGACCGTCACCGCACTCATACGCCATGGGCCCATGGTGTCGGCGAACAACCAGATCGTGTTGGTGGCCAGCGCGATCGCACCCGTGGCAAAGGCCCCGACAAGCACCTTCGACAGTCCGGTGACCAGTCGCCACGGCCGATTCGCCCGCACCATCCCCGACAGCAGCCGCAGTCGCCGCAATCCCGAGGGCGCCAAGTACCGGAGACCATCCTCAGTCTGCACACACGGGAACCGTCGCGCCGCGCCAGGGGGCATGAGTTCCGGTTCACCGAGAACGCGGGCGATCGCGAGTTCGGTGACGGTGCGCACGCGGCGCTCGATGTCGATACCACCCACTCCGGCGACCGAGATGAGCGCGAATTTGTGGTCTGCACTGACGTCCGCCACCACCGGCAGGGTGTCTTCGCGGCGCGGCAGATCGGTGAGGTACACGACGATGTCTTCCTGTTCGGAGGACGGATCGACCGTATCGATGACATCTGCGAAATCCGCTTGCTCATCGGGGAGGTAGGGTTCGTTACGCACGTACGTCGTCCACTGGCGCTCGAGGCGGCCAGAATTGCGCAGGCGTTCCGGCAGGTCCTCCGCAATACGTTCGGCGAGCGCCGCTGGTTCGCCCGGATCCGCGATCAGCAACACCGAAACCTGCTCACCCCCGGTGCCGGAGCGCGATCCCTGCACGTGCTCGTTCGCCGTCACCGTCCTTGCGTACCCGATCGAAATGCCTGCAAACTCCAAGCAGGGAGATGCGTGTCGCATCGCAGCGCAGCCACGACGTCGGCTGCCCCCAGACAAACCCGCCAGATTTCTGCGATTCGAAATCTCCATCAAGAATCCTGGGCAAGGGCCGACGTTGCTGTGGGCGAGTGACGGCAGGACTCACCGGACACCGACATATGAGGTTGTACCCGGCACTGTCACGTGCACGTACGGGTGCACGCGGACATCCGGTCGCGGAGCAGTCGGGGTTCCGACTGGGTCAGCGTGTCACCGATTCGTATTACTTGGCGTAGTGCGGCCGCAGTGAGCTCCCTCAGTAATCACGAGATGCGCATGGCGCGGCACCTTGCGGCGATACACTATGAAAGATTTGCTCGCACAAAGGAACTGATCCAGATCAACATCGAAGATCTCGACCTGGCCGATCCGAGTCACCTATTTGTTACCGGCGAGCAGGTGAGCCACCCGCGAAATTGCCTGTTCGGATGACACGCCGTAACACTCTGATCTCGTGACCGATACACAAGCCGTGGCCCGATGACCCCCGCTATTGTCGGGCCACGCCTGGGCGCCCCCGCTCCTCTCCCCTGCAGGAACGGGGGCGGTCGGCTATATACACGGCTCGGCTCCCGCCGCAGTGTTATCCGAGGCCGCGGCGATCCATCTCCGCCCGACAGTCCTTGATCGAGTGGGCAATCTCCTCGAGTGTGGCGTCGTCGGCGTCCTCATCGGCGGCCGTAAGCAGCGCAGCGCGCAATCCGAGCAAATGAGCAGAGAGCTCGTCGTCATCCAGATCTCGCGGTGAGATGTCCACCGGTCGAGCATGATCGTGTGACACACATGTTTCAAGGGCTAATGGCTATCCCCGGTGCCGGAGTGCCCTACGCCAGGCAGAGCCCTCCGGCCGCGCCCTCACCAGGGTTCAGGACTCCAGAACAACCCGGACCCACCCACAGGGCGTACGCCAGGCCTTGCCGATGCCCAGATCCCGCGCCCCTGCCGTCGCGGAAATCTGTCCGCGACACTCCGTCCGCGACCGGTCTCGGATCAACGCCCAATCCCTCACTGAAAACACCTATCCCCATCTGTCCCGGGGCCTCGTTTCCAAGCGTCGTATGGCCTCATTTCGAGCGTCGCCGACAGGTGGTGGCCGCCCGGCCCGCCGCACTGTGCATATCCTCGGGCGTACCCTCCGACCGCAGTTTCACCCATCCACTGCCGACGAGCAGACCTACGACCGGGTGCCTCCGCCACCGGTCCCTTTTCAGACCGAAGATCGCTTCGAAACTGCGCCTGTGCACGAGCGGCCACCGCCGCCGAGTATGTTGCACCCTCCATATATACGCACAAGTGCGAGGCCGACACGATCGACTTCGGCAATGGAAACGTTCATGATGTGGCGCTGTCCCTCCCGGCATGCATCCGCGCACCACGCAGGGCCACAGCTGCAACTGCCCCGACCCCGAGAATCCACGGTCCGCCCACGACAAGCGGATCCATCCACTGATGAGCGGTGTCGACGCGCCGCCCTCCGAGGCGCGAGCGGACCCCTGCGTGCGTGAACTCGCTTCGGATGCCGGTCTCGGTGATCGGATTGTCCGGACGCCGGGATACGAACGACGCCAGGTGGGATTCGACGGCGTCGATCCGGTCGGCACCGAGGAGCAGCAGCCAGTGCGCAGCGCGTCCTTCACTGAATCGGCGATAAGCGTACTTGCGGACGATTCCCGACAGTCCCTTCGGTGGGCAAGAGGTGCCGAACACCGGGGTCAGAAAGGCATGTTCGACCGAGCGTTCGCGGGGCCAGTTCTCTTCCTGCCGGTCGGGGAAGTCCCAATGGGCTCCCGTGATTTCCGGCGCGAAACGCTCCTTCGGCACAGCCGGCCGGTCCTTCGGATCGAGGTCAACTCCCCATCCCGGTATCCGGGCTCGTAGATCGTCGGGGTTCCTACGCGATGGGGGGCTTGCGGTATATGCGGCCGGTGTCGACGACTTCGTCATCACACAGTCCTTTCATGCAGCGGCCGGCACGATGACCGGCTTGATGCACTCGTCGAGTTTCGCGGAGAAGATGTGATAACCCTCGGCAATGTGCTCCAGCGGAATCCTGTGCGTGACAATATCATTAGGCTTGATCACACCGTTCCGAATGTGCTCGAACAAGCGTGGCCACTGGCGGTGCACCGGGCACTGGTTCATCCGCAACGTCAGCCCTTTGTTCATCGCGTCCCCGAATTTCACGGCGCTGAACATCGGCCCGTAAGCTCCCATCACCGAGATCGTCCCACCTTTGCGGACCGAATCGATGGCCCAGTTCAACGCGATGGGTGACCCACCCTGCAACTTGAGTTTGGCCGAAGTCACATGCTGTAGGAGATTGCCGTCGGCTTCGGCGCCGACAGCGTCGATGGCCACGTCGGCCCCGAGATAATCGGTGGCCTTCTTCATCTGCACGACGATATCGTCGTACTCACCGAAGTTGTAGGTCTCGGCGTGCGCGAAAGTGCGCGCCTTCTCAAGCCTGTATTCGAGATGGTCGATGACGATCACCCGTCCGGCACCCATGAACCACGAACATTTCGCGGCGTACAACCCCACCGGGCCGGCGCCGAACACCACCACAGTGTCACCCTCGACGATGTCACCGAGTTGCGCCCCAAAGTATCCGGTCGCGAGTGCGTCGGTGCACAGCAGCGCGTCCTCCTCATCCATCCAATCCGGGATCTTTTCAGGCCCGACGTCGGCGAACGGCACACGTACGAACTCTGCCTGTCCGCCGTCGTATCCGCCGCATGTGTGCGAGTACCCGTAGATCCCCCCGACCGCGGTGGCGTTGGGATTGACGTTGTGGCAATTCGAATACAGGCCACGCGTACAGAAATAGCACGAGCCGCAGTAGATGTTGAACGGCACCATCACCCGGTCGCCGGGTTGCACGTTGCGGACGGACGGCCCGACTTCGTGCACCACCCCGATGAACTCGTGACCGAAGGTCATGCCGACCCGCGTGTCGGGCATCATGCCGTGATAGAGATGCAGGTCCGACCCGCAGATCGCCGCCCGCTGTACCCGCACAATCGCATCGTTGGGATGCTCGATGCGCGGAATGTCCTTTTCTTCTACCCGGACCTTGTACGGTCCTCGGTATACCATCGCCTTCAACGTGCCTCCCAGGGTCGGAGTTGACCTCGTTCTCGGACGCGTACCCGCTTCGGCTTCACCCGAAGCATGTTTCCGCCCTCCGGACGGCCCCCGGCCGTCACCTAACCAATCGGACTCCAGAAGTGCCCGGCAAACAAGACGAATAGGAACCGAATTCGGCCCGCAACAGGAGCCCTGCGACATCACCGATGGTACGCGGGTGCGCGGTCGCGACAGCGCCGGGTGGGCAGTAGTCCACAGTTGCGGTCGACAATCCCCGCCGGAGCTCGACCACACGTATCCATGTCCACTACACCGAACTGTCACCCTCGAACGCACCGAGCGCACCACCCAGCTCGACGGAACTCACGCAGTCACGCTCGAAACACTCTCTATCAGTGAGTTCAAACCCCGACTACACCACCGTCGCCGTACGCCTGTGTGGCATCTGGGACGAGGTGCTTCGCGCGGGCACCTTCGCTGTCATCAGCAACTTTGTTGATCCAGAGAAGTCCACTCGCGTCCTCGCACTTGACACACCACGTCCGCGACCTCGCTGAGTCCGCACTGCACCTGATCGATTCCCGAGGAGTACTTGGTCACGGTACCCACCATCGGAGCGGGCTTCGAATCCACGCTCACAGCCATGGGGATCGCGCAGCCCTCCGACGCGGTCAAACATGGATGGCGTAGGACCCCATAACGCAAAGGTCGTTCAGAGGGCCCTGCGCACGGCCGATAGCAATCCTCTTCGCCGAAGTGCCCTCTCCGGTTCCTCTCCTGCTACCGCAGGCGACGGCAAGCGCCCCTCCGCCTGGAAGGCCCTGACCACCAACCGCGACCTCATGCTGCTCTCCCTCGCCGGATTCGGATGGTCCTGGGGCACATACGGATTCGTCACCTGGCCCAACGCCCTGCTCATCAAGGGACGTGATGTCTCCGGCATCACCGCCGGGTTCATCGTGGCGATCTTCGCGGGCGTAGCGGTCGTCAGCAAACCACTCACCGGAATGCTCGGCGACCGGATAGGCAGTGCCCGAAAGCCAGCGATCGTCATTCTCGCGCTATTCGCCGTCATCCTGATCTTCTTCGGCACGCTGGACAACGTCCCCGCGCTCCTCATCGCAGCACCCATCCTCGGTCTGGCGGGTTACGGATACCTGCCCCTGATCGTTGCGACGATTCCCCGCCTGGTCTCGAGCCAGGTCACCGGTACCGGCGCCGGCGCGTCCAACGCCTTCTGGCAGATCCCCAGCACCCTCGCCCCCTCGCGAGCGGCGCGGTCTTCTCGGCCACCGGCCGTTCCTGGCAGCTTTCGCGGCCCTCGCCGTCGGACCGATGATCGGCGCAGTCATCCTGTACTTCGTCGACGAGAACGGCGGAAAGATCACCGCCGCCGACCCGGAACCGGAAACTCCCGACACCACCACATCCTGATCCCCACATCCCAAACGACACGACGGCCTCCCGAGGGAGACCGTCGTGTCGTTGATTGTGCGGTACACACTGCGGTACACACTGACGTGACCGACCGCGCGGATCACTGGATGTTCTTGGGACACAGCGCCGCGGGCTAACCTCGGTGCAGCCGAGTAACAGCCCCGGGCCTGGGCGTGCCCTGCCTGGACCGGGGTGACACCGCGAGTGGGTCGCCCTACGACAACCGGCCGTTCACCCGGCGGGGGATACCCCACGGGTTCGCATCGACGAGAGCAGGAGGCAGGTGCTCTTCGGGCACCGCCTGATAAGCGACCGGACGCAGGAACCGCCGAATCGCGGTGGCTCCGACGGAAGTGTGTACCGAGTTGGTGGCCGGGTAGGGGCCACCGTGGTGCTGAGCCCAACCGACGGCCACGCCGGTGGGCCATCCATTCCAGATGACGCGCCCCGCACGGTGTGCAAGCGCACCGAGCAGTCCCGCAGCATCGGGGTCGTCTTCGGTTCCGTGGACGGTCGCTGTCAGCGTGCCCGGCAGGACGGTCATCGCCGCGTACAGCTCCGCGATCGATGTGTAGGTCACGATCAGTCCGAACGGACCGAAGCATTCTTCGAGCAGGTCCTGGGGGTTTCGACGCAACGCCCGAGCGTCGGTCACGCCGATGACCGGGCGCACCGACAGATCGTCCAGACCACTCTGTTCGGGCGCTGCTACCGACCGAACATCGCGATGGTCGAGGATCTCCTGGGACACCTCGAGGAACGACTGTCGGATCCCTGCGTGCAGCAGACGGAACGAATCATCCGTGACCGCACTGCGAACGAGCCACTCGATCGAACTCTGCTCGGGAACGAACAGCAGCCCCGGCTTGGTGCAGAACTGACCCGCGCCGAGGAGTAGCGATTCGAGGAACTCGCCGGCGATCTTTTCCGACCGGTCCTCGGCGGCGGCGGGTGTCACGAACACCGGGTTGGTGCTGCCGAACTCACCGTAGAACGGGATGGGATCCGGTCGACCGGCTGCCAGATCCGCCAGCGCCCGGCCACCCGATGTCGAACCGGTGAACCCGACGGCGGTGATACGCCGATCCTGGACGAGCTGACGTCCAATCTCGGCGCCCTGCACAACTCCGAAGGTGCCGTCCGGGGCGCCGCACGCCTGCAGTCCCTCGTCGATCGCCCGTGCATAGGCGGCGGTCAATCGTGGCTGAGCAGGGTGAGCTTTGGCCACGACGGGGCAGCCGGCAGCCAATGCCGAAGCGGTGTCTCCGCCGCCGAGCCCGAACGCGAACGGAAAGTTGCTCGCACCGAACACTGCGACAGGTCCGGTGGGCACGAGCATCCGGCGCAGATCGGGACGCGGAGCAGGGTGCGCATCCGGATCGGCCGTGTCGATGAGCGCTTCCAGCCAGGAGCCCTCCTCAACGACCTCGGCGAACATCCGCAGCTGCGTCGTCGTCCGCGTGACTTCGCCGCGCAGGCGCGGCTCGGGCAGTGAGCTGTCGGCGGCCGCCAGCGGCACCAGTTCCGAAGCTGTGGCGTCGAGCGCATCGGCCACCGACCGCAGAAGGTGCGCTCGCTCGTGCAGGTCCGTACGAGCAAGAGGCGTCGCGGCGGCGTCGGCGGCGTCGAGAATCCGCTCGTAGTCCTGCGCGGTGGTGTCGGGGAGAATTTCTGTCGCAGTGGTTTCCATTGCTGTCCTGTCGAATTCGGAGCATCGCGTGCTGAGTGTGTGGATCTCAGTGTGCGGGAGAACCGATGTGATGCGACATCTCCACATGGAGATGGTGTGAGTGCAGTCACCGCCTCCAGGATGGGCATCACACGAGATACCGGATGACTTTGGAGGACGACGATGACCGCAACGACAGGACCACTCGCGGGGGTTCGGGTACTGGATATGACACGTCTGGCGCCCGGCCCGTACGCGAGCATGCTGCTCGCGGACCTCGGCGCAGAAGTGATCGCAATCGGTGGTGGTCGTTCCGGGCTTCCGGTGCCCGCGCTGTCGCGAGGCAAGGAATTCATCTCGCTCGATCTCAAGACCTCCGACGGCCTCGACGCCCTGCACACCCTCGTTTCGGAAGCCGACGTCTTCATGGAAGGATTCCGCCCCGGGGTGGCAGACAAGCTGGGCGCCGGCTACGCGGAACTGTCGGCCCTCAATCCCGGACTCGTCTACTGCAGCGTGACGGGCTACGGCCAGAACGGGCCCATGGCGCAGCGCGCCGGGCACGACATCAACTACCTGGCCATCGCCGGTGCCCTCGGAACCTTCGGCCCCTCGGATCAACCGCCGACACTGCCGCTGAACCTGGTCGCCGACTTCGCAGGCGGCGGATTGCTGTCGGCATTCGGCATCATGTCCGCCCTCTACGACCGCACGCGTACAGGCAAAGGCCGGTACATCGATGCCGCCATGGTCGACGGCGTGCTGTCGATGATGGGAATGAACTTCGTCGATTGGCAGACACCGACACTGCCCGGCCGTGGACACGGCGTACTGACCGGATCGATGCCGTTCTATCGGTGCTACCGCTGCTCCGACGATCGCTACGTCGCAGTCGGAGCCCTCGAGATCGCCTTCTTCGAACGATTGTGGACCACCCTCGACCTCGGTGCCGTTCCGAACCATTTCGACGAGTCCACCTGGGACCACATCGAAAAGTCGCTGACCACAGCATTCGAGACGAAGACGATGGCGGAGTGGACCACGGTGTTCGCCGACGTCGATGCCTGCGTGACACCGGTGCTCGAACCGCACGAACTGGCCACCTTCGATCAGATCGTGGCCCGGGACCCGGACTTCGCACTGGATTCGGTCCCTGTGGTCCCGGTGTTCTCCGACGGCCCGACACGGCGCGCCACCGACACCCACGTCAAGACCGAGGAAGTGCTGCGCCGTGCCGGTGTCGCTGAAGACCTCGCCCACCGGGCGGCCGCAGACGGTATCCCCTCGTCCGTGACCGGCCTGAGCTGGCCCCCACTGTGACCGTCGAACTTCCGAATCATCACCTTCCCCACACAGACCAGGAGTAATTCATGAGTATCGAATATCGCGAATTCCGCGAGAGCGTCCGCAAACTCGCGCAGACCAAGATCGCACCGCACGCCGCCGATGTGGACGACAAGGAACGATTCCCCTCGGAATCCTGGGCAGCCCTGCGAAGCAACGACCTGCCCGGACTCGCCTACCCCGAAAGCCTCGGCGGCAGTGGAGCCGACCTGCTCGCCCAGGTCATCGCTGTGGAAGAAGTCGCAGCCTCCTGTGCAAGCACGGCGCTGGTCATGCTGGTCAACTGGGCCGGCACCTCCACCGTGCTCCGCCAAGGCTCCGACGAACTCAAGCAACTGGTGGTACCGAATGTCGCGTCGGGCGCCGCCGGCGCCGCATGGTGCATGACCGAGCCGCGCGTGGGCTCGGACCTGTCGGCGATCGCAACGACCGCTATCCAGGATGGGTCCGACTGGATTCTCAACGGTCAGAAGCGGTTCATCAGCAATGCGCCGTGGGCCGACTGGTACGCCGTGCTGGCAAAGACCGGCGAGAAGTCACTCGGCATCTTCATCGTGCACAAGGACGACGCCGGCGTCAGTTTCGGCGCGCCCGAAAAGAAGATGGGTATGCGCGGCAGTCCCACGACCGACGTCATCTTCGACGAGTGCCGACTGCCCGCAGTCCGCGTCGTCAACGACCCCTACCAGGGGTTCGCGTACATCTCCGAGGAACTGAACGTCAGCCGGGCACTCATCGCCGCGCAGGCCCTGGGCATCGCACAGGGCGCATTCGACGCCGCCGTGTCGTACACGACCGACCGCGAGCAGTTCGGCCAGTCCATCTCCCGCTTCCAGCTTCTGCGAGGCATGGTCGCCGATATGGCCGTCAAGATCGAGTCGGCCCGCGCGCTGCTGTACGACGCAGCCCGTCTCATCGACGACGGGGAACCGGCGGGACGGACGAAGGCGGCCATGGCGAAGCTGCTGTGCAGCGACACCGCCATGTCGGTGACCACCGATGCGCTCCAACTGCACGGCGGATACGGCTATGTCCGTGACTATCCGGTCGAGCGGATGATGCGCGACGCCAAGATCACCCAGATCTACGAGGGCACCAACCAGATCCAGCGGCTCATCATCGCCAAGTCGGTTTACGGAAAGTAGGCGCACCGTGCACCACCCCCAGCAACAGCAAGCGCTGAGCGGCATCCGGGTACTCGATCTCGGCGAGATCATGCAGGCACCCGTGGCGGCGCAGGTTCTCGGCGACCTCGGCGCCGAAGTGATCAAGGTCGAGCGCGGTGTCAACGGAGACATGCTGCGAGGCCTCGATCGCGAGTCACTCGACGAAGGTCGCCCCAGTGCCTACTTCGCCGCGGTCAACCGCAACAAGCGCAGCATCGCACTGAACCTGAAAACTCCTGAGGGGCAGGATATTCTCCATCAGCTCCTCGCGGAGACGGATGTACTCATCCACAGCTACCGGACCGCGGCAGTCGAACGACTGGGCTTGACCTACGACGATCTGCACGAGCGCTATCCCCGGCTCGTCTACGGTACCGCGACCGGATTCGGCGAGACCGGACCGTACGCCCACAAAGCAGGCCAAGACATGCTCGCGCAGGCACTGAGCGGAATGGCACGCGCGTGCGGTGACCCGTCGATCTCGGCATACGTACATCCGGTACCGACCGTGGACTACGCCTCGGGTATGGCCCTTGCCCAAGGAATCTTGGCGGCACTGTTCGAACGCGAGCGTTCCGGCCGCGGCCAGAAGGTCAGCGTCAACCTCTTCGATACAGCACTGGCCCTGCAGACTCTCGAAAGCTCCACACTGCTGGCGTACCAGCGTGAGACCAACTGGGTCAGCGACTGGTACAGCGGCATCTTCGAAACGAACGACGGCCTGCTCCTGGTACTCGGCCTGTTCCGCGAGAACGCTCTGCGTCTGGCATGCAAAGCCCTCTGCATCGACGATCTGTCCGTCCAGCCGACGTTCGCAACACCACAGCTCCAGGCAGAGAACAAAGAGGCCGCCAACGCGGTTCTGCGTCCGCTGGTCGCACAGTTGAGCACCGCCGATGCGGCGGAGTTGTTCGACGGGGTCGATCTGCTGTGCGCACCGCTGCTCACCCTGCAAGAAGCGCTCGATCATCCCCAGACGCGTCACAACGGCACGCTCGTCGACGTCGATATCGAAGGTGTGCGCACCACCCGGCTGATGGGCAACCCCGTCACGTTGTCCCGTACACCCGCCCAGGTGCGCCGAGGGGTGCCGGC